>JAGRKZ010000073.1 GCA_020442065.1 Bauldia sp. | reverse complement strand
CCTGCAACCAGACCGTCAAGTTCGCCGACCTCCTCGAGACCGCGCAGCAGCTCGGCGCCGACGCGCTGGCGACCGGGCACTATGTGCGCTCCGCGGCGCATGGCGCGGGCCGGGCGCTCTACCGTCCGGTCGACCTCGACCGCGACCAGAGCTACTTCCTGTTCGCCACCACCCGCGAGCAGCTCGGCTTCCTGCGCTTCCCGCTCGGCGGGATGACCAAGGCCGAGACCCGGGCGGCGGCGCGCGAATTCGGCCTGCCGGTTGCCGAGAAGCACGACAGCCAGGACATCTGCTTCGTGCCCGCCGGCAGCTATGCCGACGTCATCCGCAAGCTCAAGCCGGCCGCGGCCGAGGCGGGCGACATCGTCCACATCGATGGCCGGGTGCTCGGCCGTCACGAGGGCATCATCAACTACACCATCGGCCAGCGGCGCGGCATCGGCGTCGCCGCCGGCGAGCCGCTCTACGTCGTCCATCTCGACCCCAAGGGGCGGCGCGTCATCGTCGGCCCGCGCGAGGCGCTGGCGACGCGGCGGCTGCACCTCCGCGAAGTCAACTGGCTCGGCGACGGCAGCCTCGACGAGCTGCCGGCGGATGGCCTCGAGATCTTCGCCCGGGTGCGCTCGACCCGGCCGCCGATGCCGGCGCGGCTGCTTTGCCGCGACGGCCGCGTGCTGGTCGAGCTGTCCGGCACCGAGGCGGGCGTCGCGCCCGGCCAGGCCTGCGTGTTCTACGAGTCCGACGGAGCCGGAGCGCGCGTGCTCGGCGGCGGCTTCATCGAAAGATCCGAGCACGACCAGAAGGCGGAGCTGGCGCTCCGCAAGCTCGTGACCGGGGAGCCGGCGGTCGCGGCGCTCTAGCCGCGGGCGGCTCCCGAAGGCGTGGAGGACGCTTCGGGATGGGAGAGACCGGCAACATGGACGCACCCGGCAGCGGCAGCCTCGCCACCATCAACGACGACCATGTCGTCGCCGCCTATGCGCGGTGGGCGCCGATCTACGACTGGAGCTTCGGCGCCTTCACCCGCCGTCCCTGCCGGGAGGCGGTGGCCGAGATGAACACGCTGCCGCCGGGCCGGATCATCGAGCTCGGCGTCGGCACCGGCATCTCGCTGCCGCTCTACGACCGCAAGCACCGCATCACCGGCGTCGACCTCTCGCGCGAGATGCTGGCGCGGGCGCGGAAGCGGGTGGCGGAGGACGGCCTCAGCCACGTCGAGGCGCTGGAGGTGATGGACGCGGGCGCCCTCAGCTTCGAGGACGGCGCGTTCGACGCGGCGATGGCGATGTTCGTGATCACCGTCGTGCCCGACCCCGGCAAGGTGATGGCCGAGATGGCGCGGGTGGTGCGGCCGGGCGGGACGGTGATCCTGGTCAGCCACTTCTCGGTCGAGACCGGCCCGCGGGCGGTGGTGGAGCGCTACATGGCCCGCTTCTCGTCGCGGCTGGGCTGGCGGCCGAACTTCCCGATCGAGACCGTGCTCGGCCGGCCCGAGCTCCGGCTGGTCGAGCGGCGGCCGGTGAAGAGCTTCGACCTCTTCACCCTGCTCCGGTTCGAGCGGGTGTGAGCGCGTAGAGCGACCCGTCCAGTATCGAGGGAGGCGCGACGATGACGTCCCAACAGGCTGGCCTTCGGCCGATCCTCGCCGAGATTCACCGCTACTGGTTCGGGACGCTCGCCGGACCGGCCGATCTGCCGGTGGACAAGAAGGACATGTGGTTCACCCAGTCCGACGCCACGGACGCGCACATCCGCGAGCATTTCGCGGGCGCGGTGGAGGCGGCGCCGGGGTTCGACTGGAACCTTGCCGAGCTGAGCCGGGACGAGCAGATCGCGCTGGTGGTGCTGCTCGACCAGTTTCCGCGCAACCTCTTTCGCGGCTCGGGCGAAGCGTTCGCGCGCGACGCCAAGGCCCGGGCCATTGCCGGCGCCCTGATCGCCGGCGGCAAGGACCGTTTCGCCCTGATCGAGCAGATGTTCCTCGCCATCCCGTTCGAGCACAGCGAGGACATGGCGGACCAGGACCGTGCGGTCTGGCTGATGGCAGGGATCGCGGTCGAGGCCGCGGAGAGCTTTCCGGACTATGCCCGGTGGGCGCTCGATTCGTTCATCGTCCACCGCGACATCATCCGCCGCTTCGGACGCTTCCCCTACCGCAACAAGGCGCTCGGCCGGACCTCTACGCCGGAGGAGCAGGCCTTCCTCGAAGCCAAGGCCGGCGCCAATCCCAGCAACCCGACCGAAGGACGGTCCCTCTCGGGCCGGTGATCGCGACCGGCGACGGGCGCCCTACATCGAGCTGAGCACGCCGCCGTCGACGTAGAGAATCTGGCCGTTGACGAAGTCCGACGCGGGCGCGGCCAGGAAGATCGCCGCCCCCTTCAGTTCGTCCACCTCGCCCCAGCGGCCGGCCGGGGTGCGACGCTGGATCATGGCGTTGAACTCGGGGTCGCGGGTGAGGGCGACGTTGAGCTCGGTCTTGATGTAGCCGGGACCGATGCCGTTGGTCTGGATGCCGTATTTGGCCCATTCGACGCACATCGCCTTGGTCAGCATCTTCACCGCACCCTTGGAAGTGACGTAGGGGGAGATGGTGGCGCGGGCGATCTCGCTGCCGAGCGAGCAGGTGTTGATGATCTTGCCGCGACCGCGCGGGATCATCCGCTTCGCCACCGCCTGGCCGACATAGAAGACGGCGTCGAGGTTGATCGCCATCACCTCGCGCCAGGTCTCGACCGGGAACGCCTCGAGCGGGGTGCGGCGCTGGATGCCGGCATTGTTGAAGAGGATGTCGATCGGGCCGACCTCGGTCTCGATGCGCTCGACCGCAGCCTCGACGGCCGCCGGGTCGGCGACGTCGAAGGCATAGCCGTCGGCGGTGTGGCCGGCGGCGCGCATCGCCTCGACCGCGGCGTCGACGTCGTCCTGCTTGCGCGAATTGAGCACGACCGAGGCGCCCGCTTCGGCGACCGCATAGGCATAGGCGAGGCCGATGCCGCGGCTGGAGCCGGTGATGAAGGCGCGGCGTCCGGTGAGATCGAATAGCGGCAGCGACGGCATGAAGTCCTCCCCTCTGACTGCCGCCCTTATCGGGACGACAGGGGCGGGCGTCAACGGGGATGGAGCGGTTGTCGCCGGCGGTTGTCCGCGCTAACCTCGCCGCCCACCCCTTTGCCTCTCGCACGAGATACGCCCCCGATGAAGACGGATGCCGTCACCGCAGCCGACCTTGCACGGTCGGTGATCGCCGTGCCGCCGCTCGCCCGCACCGGAAACGGGGCCGTCTCGGTGGCGGAGAACCGCAAGATCGTCGACCGCATGGCCGCGGGCGGCGTCTCGACCTTCCTCTATGGCGGCAACGCGAACTTCTATCACCTCGGCCTTCTCGAATATCCGCTGACGCTCGAGGTGATCGCCGGCATCGCCCCGGCCGGCGCCTGGATGATCCCTTCGATCGGGCCGGACTTCGGCAAGGCGCTCGACCAGGTGGCGGTGCTGAAGTCGTTCGATTTCCCGACCGCGATGGCGCTGCCCATGGCCGGCGCCACCCGGCCGGCGGGAGTTGCGACCGGCCTCCGACGCCTTTCTGACGCCTGGGGCCGGCCAGTGATCGCCTATGTGCGGACGGAGGGCTACCTGACGCCGGCCGACATCGCTGCGCTGCTCGCCGACGGCGTCCTTGCCTCGCTCAAATACGCCGTGGACCGCCCCGATCCCGCCAAGGACGCCTATCTCGCGGCGATCGTCGCGGCGGCGGGGCCGTCACGGATCGTGTCGGGGATGGGCGAGCGGCCGGCGGTCGCACACCTTGCGCAGTTTGGCCTCGCCGGCTTCACCTCCGGATCGGTGGCGATCGCGCCGCACCTCTCGACGGCGATGCTCGCCGCGCTCAAGGCCGGCGACCGGGCCGGGGCCGAGGCCATCCGCCAGGCGTTTCTCGCCTTCGAGGGCCTCCGCGACGCGCATTCTCAGATCGCGGTGCTGCACGAGGGGCTGCGGCTCGCCGGCATCGCCGACACCGGGCCGCTGCAGCCCTATCTTGCCAATCTCGAACCCGAGCAGCACGGCGCCGTCGGTGCTGCGGCGAAGGCGCTCGGCGAGGATAACGACCGCTTCGCCCGCCGCGCGGCGGCCTGACAGTCAGCCAAGGAGACCGACATGACCTATGTGCCCGCGAGCGGACGCTACGACAGCCTGCCCTACCGGCGGACCGGGCGGAGCGGTCTCAATCTGCCGCCGGTGTCGCTCGGCCTGTGGCACAACTTCGGCCACAACGCCCTGCCGGAGCGGGCGCGGCAGATGCTCCGCACCGCCTTCGATCTCGGCATCACCCACATCGACCTTGCCAACAACTACGGGCCGCCGCCGGGCAGCGCCGAGGAGTATTTCGGCTCCATCCTCCGTACCGATTTCAAGGCGTACCGGGACGAGCTGATCATCTCGACCAAGGCCGGCTACCGGATGTGGCCGGGACCGTATGGCGAGTGGGGGAGCCGCAAGTATCTCCTCTCCAGCCTCGATCAGAGCCTGAAGCGGATGGGGCTCGACTATGTCGACATCTTCTATTCGCACCGGGTCGACCCCGAGACGCCGCTCGAGGAGACGATGGGGGCGCTCGACACCGCCGTCCGCCAGGGCAAGGCGCTTTACGTCGGCATCTCCTCGTACAATTCGAAGCGGACCAAAGAGGCGGCCCGCATCCTCCGCGAGCTCGGCACGCCCCTCCTCATCCACCAGCCGAGCTACTCCATGCTCAACCGCTGGATCGAGGCCGACCACCTCCTCGATACGCTCGAGGAGGTCGGCGCCGGCTGCATCTGCTTCTCGCCGCTGGCGCAGGGCATGCTCAGCGACAAGTACCTCAAGGGCGTGCCGGAAGGCAGCCGCGCGGCGAGCGGGACCCCGGCCTGGCGCGAAGGCTTCCTCAGCGAGGAGAACATCGCGGCGATCCGCGGCCTCAACGAGATCGCCAAGGCGCGCGGCCAGAGCCTCGCCCAGATGGCGATCGCCTGGGTGCTGCGCGATCCGCGCATGACCACGGCGCTGATCGGCGCGAGCCGGCCGGAGCAGATCGTCGACGCGGTCGGCGCCCTCGGCAAGCCGGACTTCGCCCCGGAGGAACTCGCCGCGATCGACCGGCACGCCAAGGAGGGCGGGATCAACATCTGGCGGATGTCATCGGTGGCGTGAGCGGAGGGCGGTGACGTCGCGCGCCACGCGCCGGCGTTGCTTGCCAAGGGGCGTAGCGCCGGGCACTGTCGGAGCCTGCGCGGGGGCGGGAACGTGATCCGGGGGTCTCCGGCAAAGGGGGAGACGCCGTCATGGCCACGTTCGTCGCTACCACCGCCGTCGACATGAGCGAGCTGACCGCGCTCGGCCTGTTCTCGAACTTTAGCCAGCTCAAGACGCCGTCGATCACCGACCTGTCGAGCTTCACCGCGACCAAAGGCAAGACCAGCATGTACGTCACCGGCAGTCACATGACTGCCGTGCTCAAGGTGCCGAAGGGCGGCACCATGGACGGCGTCGCGGTGTCGGTGAACGGCCAGCTCCAGTACACGCTCGGCAATCTCAACATGCCGTTCCAGAGCAGCCAGAAGAACTTCGCCGGCAATTTCGAGCCCAAGCTGTTCTCGGGCGCCGACGTGATCACCGGCTCGGGCTCCGCCGACTCGCTGTTCGGCTACAACGGCGGTGACGACATCTCCGGCAAGGGCGGCGGCGACACCATCAAGGGCGGCAAGGGCGGCGACGACATCAACGGCGGCAGCGGCGGCGACACCATCCTCGGCCAGGCCGGCAGCGACGTCCTCGACGGCGGAGGCGGTGTCGATACGCTGACGGGCGGGGGCGGCAAGGACGCCTTCGTCTTCGACAACCAGCTCAACGGCAGCAACGTCGACACGATCACCGACTTCACCATCGGCACGGACGTGATCCAGCTCGACAATGCGGTCTTCCCCGGCATCGGCGGCCGCGGCCCGCTCTCCGGCGCGCACTTCGTGCTGTCGACCAACTTCAAGGGCCAGGACGACGTGGTCGTCTATTTCAAGGCGACGGGCGTGCTCGCCTACGACATCAATGGCGGCGGCCTCGGCGACGCCATCCAGTTCGCCAAGGTGACGCCGGGCCTTGCGCTGTCGGCGAGCGATTTCCTCGTGGTCTGAGGCGAGCGGAGGGCGGCAACCCCCGCCGGGCTGGCGCCCCGGGGCGGAACCGCGCCTTCCGGCCGATCGGCGAGCCGCTGTGGCTTGCCGGCGGGCGGGCGAAATGTGCTAGCCATGACCACGGCCGCTGGCAGGCGGCCATCTGCGATTCCGGGAGACGTTCGCCGTGACCGACAACAAGAAGCCGCTCCGCTCCGCACGCTGGTTCGCGGCCAATGACCTGCGGTCCTTCGGCCACCGCTCGCGCACGCTGCAGATGGGCTACAGCTACGACGACTTCATGGGGAAGCCGGTCGTTGCGATCATCAACACCTGGTCCGACATCAACCCTTGCCATGCCCATCTCCGTGAGCGCGCCGAGGCGGTGAAGCGCGGCGTCCTGCAGGCCGGCGGGTTTCCGATCGAGCTGCCGGCGCTGTCGCTGGCGGAACAGTTCGTCAAGCCCAGCACCATGCTCTACCGGAACCTGCTGGCGCTCGAGGTGGAGGAGCTGCTGCGTTCGCACCCGGTCGACGGCGCGGTGCTGCTGGGCGGCTGCGACAAGACCACCCCGGCCGTGCTGATGGGCGCGACCTCGATGAACCTGCCCGCGATCTTCATGCCGGCCGGGCCGATGCTGCGCGGCAACTACCGGGGCAAGGCGCTCGGCTCGGGCAGCGACGTCTGGAAGTACTGGGCCGACAAGCAGGCCGGCAAGGTGACCGACGACGAGTGGCGCAACATGGAGGCCGGGATCGCGCGGAGTTTCGGCACCTGCATGACCATGGGGACGGCGGCGACGATGATGTCGCTCGCCGAATCACTGGGGATGACGCTGACCGGCGCCTCCTCGATCCCCGCGCCGGATTCGGCGCACACGCGGATGGCGACCGCGACCGGGCGGCGGATCGTCGAGATGATCGAGGAGGACCTCAAGCCGCGCGACGTGCTCTCCCGCGCCTCATTCCTCAACGCGCTCGCGGTGCAGATGGCGCTCGCCGGCTCGACCAACGCCATGATCCACCTCATCGCGATGGCGGGGCGGGCCGGCGTGCCGCTCGATCTCGACGACTTCGACCGGATCGCGCGCGAGGTGCCGGTGATCGCCAACCTTCGTCCGAGCGGCGCCTTCCTGATGGAGGACTTCTACTATGCCGGCGGCCTGCCGGCGCTGCTGTCGATGCTGCGCGACCATCTCGACCTCGACGCGGCGACGGTGAGCGGCAAGCCGCTGGGGGCGGCGATCGCCGGGGCCGAGGTCTACAACGACGACGTCATCCGGCCGCTCGACCGGCCGATCTCGACAGCAGCCGGCGTCGCGATCCTGCGCGGCAACCTCGCCCCCGACGGGGCGGTGATGAAGCCCGCCGCAGCCGAGGAGCGGCTCCTCCGGCACTCCGGGCCGGCCCTGGTCTTCCGCGACTACAACGAGATGGCGGCGAACATCGACCGCGACGATCTCGAGGTCACGGCCGACCATGTCCTGGTGCTCCAGAACGCCGGGCCGGTCGGCGGGCCGGGCATGCCCGAGTGGGGCATGCTGCCGATCCCGAAGAAGCTCCTCAAGCAGGGCGTCCGCGACATGGTGCGGATCTCCGACGCGCGGATGAGCGGCACCAGCTACGGCGCCTGCATCCTCCATGTCGCCCCCGAATCCTATGTCGGGGGCCCGCTCGCGGCGGTCCGCACCGGCGACATCATCACCCTCGACGTCGAGAAGCGGCTGTTGCAGCTCGAGGTGCGGGAGGCCGAGATCGCGCGCCGGCTGGCCGAGTGGACGCCGCCCGACCGCACCTTCCCGCGCGGCTACAACCGCATGTACGCGGCCCATATCACCCAGGCCGACAAGGGCTGCGACTTCGACTTCCTCGAAGGCATCGAGCCGACGCCCGAGCCCGAGATCCACTGAGGCGGCGGGCCCTATCCGGCGTGGTGGAGCAGCGCCACGCCGCCCATCACCAGCGCGATGCCGGCGATGCGGGTGAAATCGATCGGCTTCACCGGATAGCCGGCGACGCCGAAATGCCCGGCGATGGTCGAGGCGAGGAGCTGGCCGAGGACGAGGGCGGCAAAGAGCAGCGCCCCGCCCAGCGCCGGCGCCACCGACAGCGTGCCGAGCACGAACAGGAAGCCGATCGCGCCGCCGAGCCAGAGATACCAGGGCAGCGAGAAGAGCGCACCGATCGGGGAGGGCTGGCGGCTCACCACCATGTAGGCGACCGCCAGCGAGAACGAGACCATGATCGAGAGGAACGCGGCGCCGACCGGACTGCCGATGCGGCGGGCGACATCGGCATTGAGGCCGGGCTGGAGGGCGATCATCCCCCCGATGGCGACGGCGAGGACGAGGTAGCTGAGACGGGACACGGGCGACTCCTTTTCACCGAAGTCTAGCGCGAGTCGCTTGGGAAAGATGTCGTCGGCGCTCGCTGCCCTGGATGCCGCTGACCCCCTCCTTTCCTCCCCCTTGCAGGGGGAGGGACGCAGGCCGACACGGGAGGGGTTGGCTCGGCAGCGAAGAGTGAAGGTCGGTTGCGACGATCACGCTCGCTCCCCTCCCCCTGCAAGGGGGAGGCCGGGAGGGGGTCTGCGCCCGCAAGGATCGACACATCCCGGGAACGGCTCGTGCCCACCGATCCCAACGGCTTTCAAGCCAATGCCGCTTTCACCCGGTGCGGATGACGCCGGCTGAGGCGAGGCGGGCGATGGTGTCGTCGTCGTAGCCGAGGCCGGCAAGCACGGCCGCGGTGTCGGCGCCGAGGCGGGGCGAGGCGTGGGCATAGGCGGGCGGCGTCGCGGACATCCGCACCGGCATCCGCACCGAAGGCACGGTGCCGCCGTCGCCGGTGGCGAGGTCGAGGCGCATGCCGCGGGCGATCACCTGTGGGTCGGCGAAGACGTCGGCGACGGTGTTGATCGGGCCAGCCGGGACGCTGGCGGCCTCAAGCGCGGCGAGGAGATCGTCGCGGGAGAAGGCGGCGATCCGCGCGGCGAGCATCGGCAGCAGCCCGACCCGGTTGCCGACCCGGGCGGCGTTGGTGGCGAAGCGCGCATCGGCGGCGAGTTCGGGACAGCCGAGGACTGTGCAGAGATTGCGGAACTGGCCGTCATTGCCGACGGCGACGATGACGTGGCCGTCGGCGACCGGGAAGACCTGGTAGGGCACGATGTTGGGATGGGCGTTGCCGAGGCGGGTCGGCGCGTGGCCCGAGACCAGGTAGTTCATCGCCTGGTTCGCGAGGACGCCGACCTGGGTGTCGAGGAGGGCGAGGTCGAGATGCTGACCTTCCCCGGTCTTCTCGCGCGCGGCGAGCGCCGCCTCGATGGCGATGACCGCATAGAGGCCGGTGAAGATGTCGGCGAAGGCGACCCCGCTCTTCTGGGGCTCGCCCCCGTGGGCGCCGGTCAGGTCCATGATGCCGCCCATCCCCTGGACGATGAAGTCGTAGCCGGGGCGGGCGGCATAGGGTCCGTCCTGGCCGAAGCCGCTGATCGAGCAGTAGATCAGCCGCGGGTTCTCGGCGCGGAGGCTGTCATGGTCGAGGCCGTGGCGGCGGAGGCCGCCGACCTTGAAGTTCTCGATCAGCACGTCGGCGTTGCGGGCGAGCGCCCGGACGATGGCGCGGCCCTCCCCGGTGCGGAAATCGACGGCGACCGAGCGCTTGCCGCGGTTGGCGGCGTGGAAGTAGGCGGCGTCGCGGCCGCCGTCGGCATAGTCGACGAAGGGCGGTCCCCAGCGGCGGGTGTCGTCACCCTCGGGGGATTCGACCTTCACCACCTCGGCGCCGAGGTCGGCGAGCACCTGGCCCGCCCATGGCCCGGCAAGGACACGGGCGAGCTCGACAACCTTGAGACCGGAGAGGGGCGGGGGTGGCGGGACTTTCGTCGCAGTCAACGCGCGGGGCTCACGAGAAGGCCTGGATGCCGGTCTGGGCGCGGCCGAGGATGAGGGCGTGGATGTCGTGGGTGCCCTCGTAGGTGTTGACCGCCTCGAGGTTGAGCATGTGGCGGATGACGTGGAACTCGTCGGCGACGCCGTTGCCGCCGTGCATGTCGCGGGCGGCGCGGGCGATATCGAGCGCCTTGCCGGCGTTGTTGCGCTTGATGAGGCTGATCATCTCCGGCGTCACCCGCCCGGCGTCGAACAGGCGGCCGACGCGAAGCGCACCCTGAAGGCCCAGGGCGATTTCGGTTTGCATGTCGGCGAGCTTCTTCTGGATGAGCTGGTTGGCGGCGAGCGGCCGGCCGAACTGCTTGCGGTCGAGCACATACTGGCGGGCGCGGCGCCAGCAGTCCTCCGCCGCGCCCATCGTGCCCCAGGCGATGCCGTAACGGGCGCGGTTGAGGCAGCCGAACGGACCGGCGAGGCCGGACGCGTTGGGAAGCAGCGCCGATTCCGGCACGTCGACCGCGTCCATCACGATCTCGCCGGTGATCGAGGCGCGGAGCGACATCTTGCCCTCGATCTTCGGCGCCGACAGGCCCTTCATGCCGCGCTCCAGCAGGAAGCCGCGGATCTTGCCCTGATGGGCTTCCGATTTCGCCCAGACCACGAAGACGTCGGCGATCGGCGCATTGGTGATCCAGGTCTTGGCGCCGGTGAGGCGGTAGCCCCCCGGCACCTTGACGGCCCGGGTCTGCATGCCGCCGGGGTCGGAGCCATGGTCGGGTTCGGTGAGCCCGAAGCAGCCGACCGCTTCGCCGGTGGCAAGGCGCGGCAGCCAGGCCCGGCGCTGCTCCTCGGTGCCGTAGGCGTGGATCGGGAACATGACCAGTGACGACTGGACGCTGAGCGCGGAGCGGTAGCCGGAATCGACGCGCTCAACCTCGCGGGCGATCAGGCCATAGGCGACATAGCCGGCGCCGGCGCCGCCATATTCCTCCGGGATGGTGGCGCCGAGCAGGCCGAGGGCACCCATCTCGGTCATGATCTCGCGGTCGAAGCGGTCGTCGCGAAAGGCCGAGAGAACGCGCGGCTGGAGGCTGGCTTCGGCGTAGTCGCGGGCGGTGTCGCGGATGAGGCGCTCCTCCTCGTCGAGCTGTTCCTCGAGGAGAAGCGGGTCTGCCCAATCGAAGGCCGGCTTCGCCGTTCCCTCCTTCACCGCCCCGACCGTGGCCATCCCTGCCGTTCTCCCGACTTGTCCTGCATCAATGCCCGTAGCGTGATCATAGCCGACTTGGAAGCGGGCGACAGCACGTCGCGGGCGCGGCGGTGGTCGCCCCGATCGACGTGACGGAGGCGCATTCTCCCTCCGGCGAAACGATGCGAGGCGATACATTAGATCGGTTCTAAATATATGATTTTGCTTGACTTATCGGCGCGTGACCGTATGCCGACCTGGTGCCCTTCATTGCGGCGCCCAAGCTCGGCCGGCTCTTGAACCGGCGCGAGGTCGAGGAGTGCGTTGATGCATGCCACCAGTCTCCGGCGCCTGATTGCCGCCGGATGCGTTGCCCTTGCGCCTCTCTTGCCGGCGGCGGCGTCCGCCGACGGGGAGGTCAATCTCTACACCACCCGCGAACCCGGGCTGATCCAGCCGCTGATCGACGCGTTCACCAAAGAGACCGGGACCACCGTCAATACGGTCTTCGTCAAGGACGGCCTGCCCGAGCGGGTGGCGGCCGAGGGCGACAACTCGCCGGCCGACGTGCTGATGACGGTCGATGTCGGCGGCCTCGTCGACCTCGAGGATCGCGGCGTGACGCAGGCCATCCAGTCCAACGTCCTCGATGCAGCGGTGCCGGCAAACCTCCGCGACCCGGACGGCCACTGGTACACGCTGTCGATGCGGGCGCGGGTGCTCTATGTCGACAAGGCCCTCGACCTCGAGGACTTCACCTACGAACAGCTCGCCGATCCGAAGTGGAAGGGGCAGGTCTGCATCCGCTCCGGGCAGCACCCCTACAACGTGGCGCTGATCGCCGCCTACATCGCCCATCACGGCGAAGCCGCGGCCAGGACCTGGCTCGAAGGGGTCAAGGCCAATCTCGGCCGCAAGGCCGGCGGCGGCGACCGCGACGTGGCGCGCGACATCCTCGGCGGGCTCTGCCGGGTCGGCCTCGCCAACTCCTACTATGTCGGCCTGATGCGGAGCGGCGCCGGTGGTCCCGAACAGGTCGAATGGGGCGACGCGATCAAGGTCGTCTTGCCGACCTTCGAGGACGGCGGGACGCATGTGAACGTCTCCGGCGCCGCCGTCGCCCTCAACGCGCCCAACAAGGACAACGCCGTCGCGTTCCTCGAATTCCTGGTCTCGGACACTGCCCAGGCGATCTACGCCAAGGCCAATTTCGAGTACCCGGTGAAGGCGGGCGCGACCGTCGATCCGATCATCGCCGAACTCGGCGAGCTTGTCCCCGACAGCCTGCCGCTCACCGAGATTGCCGCCGCGCGCAGGACGGCGAGCCAGCTCGTCGACGAAGTCGGCTTCGACAACTAGCCGGCGATGAGCACGGGCGCCCTCGCATCGACGGAACCGCGGCTGGCGCGGCAGCGGTGCGGCGGCGCCTGCATCTGGATCGCCGGGGCGGCGGTCACTGCGCTCCTGGTGCTGGTCCCGATCCTGTCGCTGGCGACGCTCGCCGCCGGCGGATCGGGGGACGCCTGGCAGCATTTGGTCGCCAACGTCCTGCCGGTCGCAACGCTCAACACCGCGCTGCTCCTGCTCGGGGTCGGGGTACTGACCATCGCCATCGGCGCGGGGGCGGCGTGGCTGGTGACCGCCTACCAGTTCCCCGGGCGGCGCGTGCTCGACTGGGCGCTGCTCCTGCCGCTGGCGGTGCCGACCTATATCGTCGCCTATGCCTATCTCGATCTCCTTCATCCGATCGGGCCGGTCCAGACGCTGATCCGCGACATCCTCGGCATCGCCTCGCCGCGCGACCTCCGCCTGCCGGATATCCGCTCGCTGCCGGGGGCGGTGCTGCTCCTCGGCTTCGTGCTCTATCCCTACGTCTATCTCTCGACGCGGGCGCTGTTCCTGATGCAGGCGTCCGGCATGATCGACGCGGCGCGCACGCTCGGCGCCGGGCAGGGCCGGGTGTTCTTCCACGTCGCCCTGCCGCTGGCGCGGCCGGCGATCGTGGTCGGCGCGAGCCTGGCGCTGATGGAGACGCTCAACGACGTCGGCGCCTCGGAATTCCTCGGCGTGCGGACGCTGACGCTGTCGATCTATTCGACCTGGATCAACCAGACCAACCTTGCCGGGGCGGCGCAGCTGGCGCTGGTGATGCTCTGCCTTGTGGTCGTCCTGATCGCGGTCGAGCGCGCCGCCCGGCGTGGCCAGCGTTTCGGCACCACCGCGCAGCGCACGGCGGCCCCCGCCCCGCGGCGGCTCCGCGGTCTCGCCGCAGCGGGCGCGCTCGCCGCGACGCTGGTCCCGGTGCTGATCGGCTTCGTCTTCCCCGCCCTCCATCTCGTCAACCAGGCATGGATCCGGCTCGAGTTCGCCGGCTTCTCGCCGCGGCTGGTCGGCGAGGCCTGGAACACGGTGAGCGTCTCGGCGATCGCCACGGCTCTTGTGGTCGTTGCCGGCGTCGTGGTGGCCTATGCCGCGCGGGTTCGGGACGATCGGCTCGGCCGGGGTCTCCTCCGCGCCGCGAGCCTCGGCTATGCGCTGCCCGGGACGGTGGTAGCGCTCGGGCTGCTGGCGCCGCTCGCCGGACTCGACAATCTCGTCGACGGTGCGATGCGGCAGAGCTTCGGCATCTCGACCGGCCTCCTGCTGTCGGGCACGGTGGCGGCGCTCGCCTATGCGTACGCCGTGCGCTTCCTCGCGATCTCGGCCGGCGGCGTCGATGCGGGTCTCGCCAAGGTGCCGCGGCGCCTCGACTACAGTGCGCGCACGCTTGGCGAGACCGTGTCCGGCGCGTTCCGGCGCGTGCACCTGCCACTGATCCGGCCGGCGCTCGGGGCGGCGGCGATCCTGGCCTTCGTCGACTGCATGAAGGAACTGCCGGCGACCCTTCTCCTCCGCCCGCTCAACTTCGAGACGCTGGCGACACACCTTTACGGCGAGGCGGCGCGCGGCACCTATGAGGACGGGGCGATCGCGGCGCTGCTGATCGTGCTGGTCGGGCTGCTGCCGGTGGTGCTGCTGGCGCGGATCAGCCGTCCGGCGGTATCGATGGCGGCGCCATGAGCGCCTTGACCAGAATCAAGAGTGCGGCAACCGAAGACGGCTACGCTTTCGTTGCGCCAAAGCGTGCGGAATGGCAGATGGGTACGCCGCTTGGAGCGGCGAGGAGCTCTCCCCCGGGAATGGATCAGGTCTATCGTCCCGACTCCCGGACTGCAGAACGGGAACCGTCCCCGTCGGCGGCCCTGTCGCTGGATGTCGAGGGCGTGTCGCGGCGCTATGGCGGGCTCACGGCGGTCGATGACGTCTCGTTCACGGTCGCGGCCGGCGAGATCGTCGCCCTGGTCGGCCATTCCGGCTCGGGCAAGTCCACCCTCCTGCGGGTGATTGCGGGGCTCGACCCGCTCGACACGGGTCGGATCGCGATCGGAGGCCGCACGGTGGCCACCCCCGAGGGCAGCGTGCCGCCCGAGAAGCGCGGCGTCGGCATGATGTTCCAGGACTACGCGCTGTTTCCGCATCTGACCGTGCTGCGCAACGTGACCTTCGGCCTGCGCGGCCTGTCGGGGGGCGAAGCGCGCGCCGTGGCGCTGAAGGCCCTGGAGCGGGTCGGCCTCGCCGAGCGCGCCGAAGCCTATCCCCACATGCTCTCCGGTGGCGAGCAGCAGCGCGTGGCGCTCGCCCGCGCCCTCGCGCCGCGGCCGGGGGTGCTGCTGATGGACGAGCCGTTCTCGAACCTCGACCGGCGCACGCGCCTGGTGGTGCGAGAGGACACCTTTGCCGTGCTGCGCGAGAGCGGAACGACGGCGATCCTGGTGACCCACGACCAGGACGACGCCATGCGGATGGCCGAGCGCATCCTGATGATGCAGGGCGGGCGCGTGGTTCAGTCAGGCAGCGCCGAGGCGCTATGCCGCCAGCCGAAGACGCTGCAGGTGGCGCGGTTCTTCGCCGAATGGAACGAACTGCCCGCCGTCGGCCTCAAGGGCAAGGCGGCGACGGCGGCGGGGGATTTCCCGGCCCCGGGGCTCCGGGACGGGCAGACGGCGGTGGTCTGCATCCGGCCGAGCGGCATCCATTTCGTGCCGGCAGCCAAGGGTGCCACCGGCGGCCGGATCGTGTCGCGGCACTTCCTCGGCGAGACCGAGATGCTCCACGTCGTCGTCCAGGGCCTCGCCCATCCGCTCCGGGTGGTGGCGCCGCCCGGCGCCGGCCCGGCGACCGGCAGCACGATCGCCTTTGCCGCCGATCCGGCCGACGTTCTGGTCTTCCCGGCCGACTGAACTCACGTCCGCCGGGTGGCGGTGACGACGCTGATGCCGGGCGCGGTGCGGAGGTGGATGGGCCGGGCCGGCCTCAGGCCGGCGTCGGCGAGCCAGCCGGCGATCTCCTCGGCCGACCAGGTTCCGGCGTTGCTGGTCAGGGCGAAATAGAGATCGAGCAGCGCCCCGGTCTGGCCCTTCTGGTTCGGCGAGCGCGGCCGCAGCACGTCGAGGATGGCGACGCGACCGCCGGGACGGAGCGCGGTGGCGGCATGAGCGACCAGCGCCGCGTTGGTCGGGGCGTCGAAGTGGTGGACGAGCTGGGCGATGAAGATCAGGTCCCAGGCATCCGTGCCGAAATCCTCGGTCAGGGCATCGCCGGCGCGATGGACGACGCGGCCGCCCATCCGCTCCTCGGCCAGCACCGGCGCTGCCGCCGCGACCGCCGGTGGCAGGTCGAGGATGGTGGCGCGAAGATCGGGGTGAGCCCGGCAGAAGGCAACCGAATAGGCGCCGTGGCCGCCGCCGATATCGAGCATGGCGGTGGCGCCGGCCGGGAGCTTGACGCGGCGCACCACCTCCTCGGCAGTGAGACGGGCGAGGGCGCGCATGCCGCGCTGGTAGGTGTCCCACTGGCCGCCGGCGATGATGTCGTGGACGTCGAGGGCTTTGCCGGTGCGGACGAAATCCTCGGTGGTGTCGATCGCCTGCCATTCGAGGAGACGGAGCAGCATCGAATCGTGAAGCGACTGCGGACTGTCGGAAACCAGCCACTTCCGGGCGAGCGGGGCGAGGTCGTAGCCGGCCTTGCCGTAGCGGAGATAGCCGGCGGCGACGAGGAGGTTGAGCAGCTTTTCGAGCGCGCCGGCGTGGAGGCCGAGCGCCGCCGCCACCGACCGGGCCTCGCCCGGCGCATCGGCAAGGGCATCGAACACGGCGAGCCGGGTCGCCGTCACCACGGCGCGGGCGACGATGACGGCGTGGAGGGTATCGACCACCGGCGTCGGCGCGAGGCCCGCCAGAGTCGCCACCCGCTCGAGCAGCGTCTCGGGGATTGCGCCAACCCGCATCGCCGCCGCGCCTAGACCGCGGTGAGATGGAGGAAGCCGAACAGCATCCGCGAGCTCTCGGGGACGATGCCGAGGATGCGATCGCCGCGGCTGACCCGCCCCGAGGCCATCAGCTCCTCGAGCATGATGTAGAAAGCGGCCGAGCCGGTATTGCCGCGGGTGGCAAGGTTGGTGAACCAGCGCTCGGCCGGAATCGGGAAGCCGGCTTCGACCAGCCCGTCATGGAGCGGCTGGCGGAACCAGTTGGACGAGAAATGCGGGAGCAGCCAATCGATGCGGTCGGCAGCGACGCCGCGCCGCTCCTGCATGCGGGCGAAGGCGCGCTTCATCAGCGCCGGCAGGCGATCGTTGAGGACTCGGACATCCTGCGACAGGCTGAGATAGCCACCGCGATAGAGCAGGTCCTCATCGTCGACGGTGCGCCAGCTGCTCACGGCACCGTCGTCGTCCTTGCGGAGGCCGAAATACATGCAGACGTCGGAATCGCTCGCGTAGGAGACGAGGTCGATCCAGTCGATCTTGAGCGATAGGCGATCCGGCCGCGGGGCGGGCTCGACCATCAGTGCGCCGGCGCCGTCCGACAGCATCCAGCGCAGGAACTCGTTCGAGAACGGGAGCATGGGATGCTCGTCGACATCGCTGGTATTGAGCCGGATCTGAGGCTCGAAATGCGATGCGCGGAGGCTCGGCGAGGCGAGCTCGGAGCCCGTGGCGACGGCGTTGGGATGCTGGCCGGCGGCGACCACAAGGGTCGCGTATTTCAGCGCCGAGATGCCCGCGCAGCAGACGCCGGTGGGACTCATGGTCTCGCAGGGCGGGGTGCCGAGCGCCGCGTGGACCATGCTGGCATGGCTCGGGATGACCTGGTCGGCGCTCGAACTGCCGCAGGCAAGGCAGGCGATGTCCGCCGGCGAGAGGCCGGTGCTGGCGCAGACGGCACGGATCGCCTCCGCGGTCATGCCGGCATTGCTGTGGGTGACCGCGCCAGTGGCGGGATCGATGGCGTAGTGGCGGGTCTGGATGCCGTTGTTGATCAGCACCCGACGCTTCACCGCAGCGGACTGGGCCTCGATGTGGCCGAGCACCGCCTCGATATGGGCATTGTCGACGGGCGCGTTGGGCAGACAGACGCCCCAGCCGGTTATGAAGGCATCACCGGTCATGACACCCCGTACGTTTCCTGTCCGTCATGGCCGCTCGGCCTCTCCCTTTCCGCCACCCCGACAAGAACAAGCGAAGGGGGGCATCTGTTCGTTCCGCCGGCGAGGAGACCGCGCCGCGGCATCGAATAGCATCGATTCGGTTCCGGCATCAGGCATTTGCTGAAACGGCCTCGCCGGTGGGGGCCGCCAGCCGCCGGGCGGTGCGGTCAAGCCATCCGCGCCCGGCGACGTGGAGAATCGGCGTGCCGATGAGGGTCAGCGGCAGGCCGACCAGGATCATCGCCACCAGGAACAGCGCGAATCCCCAGACCCCGACCGCGCGGGGGACCGCGCCGAGGCGGCCGAGGGCGCGGATGAAATGGGCCCAACCGTGGAAGGCGTACCAGCCCAGCAATTCCGGGCCGATCAGCCAGCGCCGGATGGCGACGGCCGGTTCGCCGGCAAGCAGCGATCCCGATACCTGGTCCGTTGCCGCCAGGCGCTCCGCGGCGACCGCGGCAAGGGCGCGGATGCGGGCATGGTCGCCGCCGGCGACGCCAGCCTCCGGAAATATCCCCAGAAAGCGGCCATTCCTGCCGGACAACAGCGTGCGGGGGGTCGAGACGAGGGTGGCGACGGGGGAACCGGCGTGGGTGACCACGACGTTGTCGATGTGCCGGGCGCCGGCCCCGGCGAGCAGGCGCTTCACCGTCTCGGAGCCGTTCTGCCACATGGCGCGGCTGACGGTCACGGTCAGCACCGGCCGGTCGCGAAGCACGCGCGCCTCGGGCCGGCGGAAGAAGCCCTGGACGGGGAGGGCGGGGGAAAGAAACCAGACCGGCGTCACCAGAATGACGAGGTCGTAATCGGCGTCGGCGTCAAAGGCGGGCCGGCGGATCGGCGGCGGCTCGCCGACCTGGGTCTCCGGCATCACGTCGAAGAAGCGGTGGATCGAACGCCAGGGGTAGGGGTAGTCGGCCTCGGGACGAAGCCGGACCTGGGTCACAAGATGGCCGACTCCCGCCATTTCCTCGTGGAAGAGGGTGGCAATGCGGTCCGCTTCTCCCGACTGGGAGTAGAAGATGAGCAAGATTCGTTTCATGCTTCTTCCAGAGGGCGAGCATTCGCTGCCCCCAAAGGCCGCGTATCGTGCATAATGGGGTCGAGCGGGCGACAGATCAAATGGCGTAGAGGGACGACGCAAGGATGACGACCTATCCCGGCAGGGTTGTGGTGGTTGGCGCCGGGCCAACCGGACTGACCCTCTCTCTGCTTCTCGCCCGGGCCGGCGTGAGGGTGACGCTGGTCGAGCGCAACAGCGCGCCGCAGGCCCATCCCGCGGCGTGCATTCTCGACACCCGCACGATCGAGGTGTTTCGCGAGATCGGGATCGCCGACGAGGTTCTGGCGGCCAGCCAGGAGGTGTTCGAGCGCGCCAACATCACCTGGGTGACGACGCTCGCGGGGCGCGAACTCGGGCGCTGCTCGGCGCTGCCGCCCGACCTCGATTCGCTGCTCTCGCTCAGCCCGGTTCACGCCACGGTCTATCCCCAGAACCGGCTCGAACCGATGCTGTGGCGCCGGGCCGAGGACATGCCGGAGATCGACTTCCGGAAGGGCCACGAGTGCGTCGCGGTGGCGGAGGATGGCGAGGGCGTCACCTGCACGCTGGTTGCCGGCGACCGGCGCATGGAGGTCCACGCCGACTATGTGGTCGGCTGCGACGGCACCGGCAGCCCGGTGCGGAAGCTCGCCGGCATCGGCAGCGACCAGCGGCTGATCCAGAACATGATCGGGGTCTATTTCACCGCCGATCTCTCGTCGCTGGTCGACTACCGCAAGAGCATCCTCTACTGGACGCTCAATCCCGACGCGCTGGGCGTGCTGATCGCCCATTGGCTGCCGGAGGAGTGGGTGCTGTTCGTGCCCTATTATCCGCCGCAGCAGACCGCCGACTCCTACACCGAAAGCCGCTGCCGGAGCCTGGTCGAGCATGCTGTCGGCATGCCGCTGCCCGACCTTCAGATCAAGTTGGTCCGGCCGTGGTCGCTGGGCGCCTCGGTGGCCGATCGCTACAGTTCCGGCCGGATCCTGCTCGCCGGCGACGCGGCCCACAGTTTCCCCCCGACCGGCGGGCTCGGGCTCAATACCGGGGTTCAGGACGCCCATAATCTTGCCTGGAAGCTCGCGGCGGTGCTCCGCGACGAGGCCGGGCCGGACCTCCTCGACACCTACGAGATGGAACGCCGGCCGGTCGCCCGCACCAATCTCGAGCACAGCGTCGCCAATTTCGACCAGATGAGCGACCTCCTGCAGGTGGTGGGGCTCAGCCTCAAGCAGCAGGAGCGGCTCCAGGCCGCCCAGAATTCCCGCATGTTCACCAGCCTGCCGGCGCGATGGCAGCGCAACGCCATCAACATCGCACTCAAGCAGGCGCTGGCGCCGCTCCACATCCTGTCCGAAGCGAGCGGGCGGGGAGAGCACGCCCGGCACGAGTTCGAGCGCCGCATTCCCGGTCAGGCCCGGCACTACCGCTTCGCCGGACTCGACCTCGGCTTCGCCTACGAGCAGGGGGCGGTGATCCCTGACGGCACGCCGCGCCCGGTGGCCGAAGACCCGGTGATCGACTATCGGCCGACGACCTGGCCGGGGTCTCGCCTGCCGCATTTCGACGGCGTGCGCGACGGGCACACGATGCCGGTGTGCGACGCGCTGCTGCCGCACGGCCTTACGCTGATCACCGGGGTGTCGGCCGCCCCCGCCTGGCGGCAGGCGGTGCGGACGGCGGCGGCGACGCTGCGGATGCCGATCGCCTGCCTGGTGGTGGGACCGGGAGCCGATGCCGACTTCCGCGACCCCGCCAACATCTGGCCGGACCTCTCGGAAGTGACGCGGAGCGGCGCCGTGCTGGTGCGGCCCGACGGCCATGTGGCGTGGCGCGCGCACGAGCTGCCCGAGGCGCCCGTCGACGACCTCGATGCGGCCTTGCGCCGGCTGCTTTCGCTGCCGCATATGGCGCGGGCGGCAGAGACCGCCTGAGAACCAGAAGAACGCGAGGGGAGTGGGGATGAGCCGGGTGTTCGTCATCGCCCAGGGCGGCGGCCCGACGGCGGTCATCAACCAGACGGTCGCAGGCGCGGCGCTGGCGGCACGCGAGAAGTATCCCGGGTCGCGCGTGCTCGGCGCCCGCCACGGCATCCGCGGGGTCGCGGCTGGCGACTTCGTCGATCTCTCCGCGGTGTCGGACGCCGATCTCCGTCGCTTCGCCGACACGCCCAATTCCGGCCTCGGCAGCACCCGCGACAAGCCGGACGAGGCCTATTGCGAGCGGATCGTCGCCGCGCTCCAGAAGGTCGGCGCCGATGCCTTCGTCTATATCGGCGGCAACGATACCGCCGGAACCATGGGCATCCTCGACCGGATCGAGACCGGCGCGATGCGCTTCGTCCATGCCCCCAAGACCATCGACAACGATCTGGTCGAGAACGACCACACCCCGGGCTACATCTCTGCGGCCTGGTTCGTGGCCGCAGCGTTCCTCTCGGTCGATCTCGACTTCCGCGCCATGCCCGGCATCTATGTCGGTATCGTCATGGGCCGCCATGCCGGCTTCCTGACCGCGGCGGCGGCCGCCTGGCGGCGCGAAGGCGAGGGCGACGGCCCGCATCTGGTCTATGTGCCCGAGGCGCATTTCTCCCCGGAGAAGCTGATCGCCGACATCAAGGCGGCGCGCGAGACCTACGGCCGCTGCGTGGTGGCGATGTCGGAGGGCGTACAGACCGAGGACGGCACGCCGCTCGCCGAGAGCCTGATCCCCGAGGACCGCAAGGAGCGCGACGCCCACGGCAATCTCCAGCTCTCGGGCGGCGACCTCGGCCTGGCGCTGCAAGCGGCGATCAGCGCCGCCTTCCCGAAGGTCCGGGCCCGGGTCGACACCTTCGGCTACCTGCCGCGCGGCTTCGCCGGCCTGATCAGCGACGTCGACCGCCGCGAGGCCTTCGACATCGGCCGCTTCGCGATCGAGGCGGCAGAGCGGGGAAGCGGCTCGGTGGCGATGCAATATGCCGACGGCCGCATCGCGCTGAAGCTGGTCCCGCTCGAAGCAGTGGCCGGCAAGACCCAGCACATGCCGGGCGATTTCGTCGCCGCCGCCGGCAACGACATCACCGCCAAGTGCCGGGCCTATCTCAACCGCCTGGTGCCGCCGCGGCCGGATGCCTGGACTCCATTCGTCTGAACGGTACGGCCGCCCGGTCCTTGGATCGGCGCGGCGGGATGGACGTGACGGCCGGGCGCAGGCGCTTCGCCCGCTCCGGTTCCTCCCGGCCACCCTCCATTGCGGCGCGGCCTCCAAATCGCTATGAAGGCGCGCCTTTCGCCGGGGGCGAGGGGGAATTTCGGACGGGATTATGGCACGTCTGGTGATGAAGTTCGGCGGCACGTCGGTCGCCGATATCGATCGAATTCGGGTGGTCGCCCGCCACGTCAAGCGCGAGATCGACGCCGGTCACGAGGTGGCGGTGGTGGTCTCGGCGATGGCGGGGGCGACCAACCAGCTCGTCGGCTGGACGCGCGCCGCCGCGCCGATGCACGACGCACGCGAGTACGACACCGTCGTCGCCTCGGGCGAGCAGGTGACGGCTGGCCTGCTGGCTATCGCGCTGCAGGAGCTGGGGGTCAACGCCCGCTCCTGGCTCGGCTGGCAGATTCCGATCCGGACCGACGCGGCCCACGGCGCCGCCCGCATCGTCGATATCGATGGCGCGCGGCTGGTCGAGCGCATGTCCCAGGGGCAGGTCGCGGTGATCGCCGGTTTCCAGGGCATCGGTCCCGACAACCGCGTCTCCACCCTTGGCCGCGGCGGGTCGGACACCACGGCCGTCGCGATCGCTGCGGCGGTCGAGGCCGACCGTTGCGACATCTATACCGACGTCGACGGCGTCTACACCACCGATCCGCGGATCGACTCGCGGGCGCGGCGGCTGGACAGAATCTCCTACGAGGAGATGCTGGAGATGGCGTCGCTGGGAGCCAAGGTGCTCCAGGTCCGCTCGGTGGAGATGGCGATGGTGCACAACGTGCGCACCTTTGTCCGCTCTTCGTTCACCGACCCCGATTCGCCCGAGCTGGTCGGCGCGACCGAGCCGCCGGGAACCCTTATCTGCGACGAGGATGAGATCGTGGAAAAGCAGGTCGTCACGGGCATCGCCTATTCGAAGGACGAGGCCCATATCTCGCTCCGGCGGGTCCCCGACAAGCCCGGCGTCGCCGCCGCTGTGTTCGGGCCGCTCGCCGAGGCCAACATCAACCTCGACATGATCGTCCAGATCGTGTCGGAGGACGGCTCGCTCACCGACATCACCTTCACGGTGACGATCGGGGACTACGAGCGGGCGCGGACGGTCCTGGAGAAGTCGCGGCAGCAGATCGGCTACCAGGAGGCGCAGGGGTCGACCGACGTCGCCAAGATCTCGGTGATCGGCATCGGCATGCGCAGCCATCCGGGCGTCGCCGCCAATGCCTTCAAGGCGCTGGCATCACGCGGAATCAACATCCGCGCCATCACCACCTCGGAGATCAAGATCTCCATGCTGATCGATGCGCCGTACACCGAGCTTGCGGTACGGACTTTGCATTCGTTATACGGGCTCGACAAAGGATAGGGAACGCCGAGCCACGCACCGCACGGCCCGAAAAAGGGCGGCGGCGGCTTCACGGGTTACACTTCTGGGATAGCGGCATATGCGGGGGCCACCCGCCGGACCGCGCGTCCTGCTCCGCCGCTTGCGCGAGATCATGGCGGAGCCGATCAGCGCGCAGGAACGGCTCAACAAGATCGTCACTCAGATCGCGGCCAACATGGTGGCCGAGGTGTGCTCGGCCTATGTGTTGCGCTCCGACGGCGTGCTCGAGCTCTACGCCACGGAGGGACTCAAGGCCGAATCGGTCCACCGCGCGCAGCTCCGGGTCGGCCAGGGTCTGGTCGGCACGATCGCCGAGGAGGCGCGACCGCTCAACCTGCCGGACGCCCAGTCGCACCCGGCGTTCCAGTACCTGCCCGAAACCGGCGAGGAGCAGTACTCCGCGTTCCTCGGCGTGCCGATCCTGCGGGCCGGCCGCACTCTCGGCGTACTCGTGGTCCAGAACCGCACTCACCGGACGTACTACGACGAGGAAGTCGAAGCGCTGCAGACCACGGCCATGGTGCTCGCCGAGATGCTGGCGGTGGGCGAGCTCGAGCGGCTCGCGCCGCCGGGGACACAGATCGACCTCAAGCGGCCCCTCACCGTCGCCGGGGTGAGCCTGGGCGAGGGCGTCGGTCTCGGTCACGTCGTGCTGCATGAGCCCCGTGTCGTCATCACCGCGCTGATCGGCGAGGACGCCGAGGCCGAGTCCGCGCGCCTCGACGCGGCGATCGCCTCGCTCCGCCTGTTCGTCGACGACATGCTGTCGCGGGACGACATCGGCGAGTCGGGCGAGCATCGCGACGTGCTCGAGGCCTACCGCATGTTCGCCAACGACCGCGGCTGGGCGCGCCGCATGCACGAGGCGATCCGGAACGGTCTCTCGGCCGAAGCGGCGGTCGAGAAGGTGCAGAGCGACACCCGGGCCCGCCTCCAGCGCCAGATCGACCCGTTCCTCCGCGACCGGCTCCACGACTTCGACGACCTCGCCAACCGCCTGCTCCGCGTGCTGATGAACAAGCCGCACGGGTTGTCCGGCGACGAACTGCCGCGCGACGCGATCCTGGTGGCGCGCAACATGGGCGCGGCGGAGCTGCTCGACTACGACCGGGAGCGAATCCGCGGGCTGGTGCTCGAGGAGGGCGGCCCGACCAGCCACGTCACCATCGTCGCCCGCGCCCTTGGCATCGCCTCGGTCGGCCGGGCGGGCAACATCGTTTCGCTGGTCGAGAACGGCGACGCCATCATCGTCGACGGCATCGGCGGGGAAGTGCACATCCGCCCGCCGGCGGACGTGGAGTCGGCCTATGCCGAAAAGGTCCGGTTCCGGGCCAAGCGGCAGGAGCAGTACCGCCTGCTGCGCGACCGGCCGGCGGTGACCCGCGACGGCCACCGGGTGAGCCTCTTGATGAATGCGGGCCTCCTGGTCGATCTGCCGCATCTCGTCGAGGCCGGGGCCGAGGGCATCGGCCTGTTCCGCACCGAACTCCAGTTCATGATCGCGGCGCGCATGCCGAAGCTGCGCGAGCAGCAGGCGCTCTATGGGTCGGTGCTGGATGCCGCCGGCGACCGGCCCGTCACCTTCCGCACGCTCGACATCGGCGGCGACAAGGTCCTCCCCTACTTCCGCACCGCGGAGGAAGAGAACCCGGCGATGGGCTGGCGGGCGATCCGGCTCGGGCTAGACCGGCCGGGGCTGCTGCGCATGCAGATCCGGGCGCTGCTGCAGGCGGCGGCGGGGCGGGAGCTCCGCATCATGCTGCCGATGGTCACCGACCTCGACGAGATCCGGCAGACGCGCGGACTGATCGACCGCGACCTCGCCCATCTCCGCCGTCACGGCTACGAGGCGCCGGCGCGCGTCCTGGTCGGCGCGATGGTCGAAGTACCGGCGCTGCTCTTCGATCTCGACGGGCTGGTGCGGGAGGTCGACTTCCTTTCGGTCGGCTCCAACGACCTGCTGCAGTTCATGACCGCGACCGACCGCGGCAACATGCGGGTGGCGAGCCGGTTCGACGCGCTGTCGCGGCCGTTCCTGCGGGCGCTGCGCCAGATCGTGCGCAAGGCCGAGAGCGTCGGCATGCCGGTGACGCTGTGCGGCGAGATGGCCGGCAATCCGATTGCCGCGATGGCGCTGATCGCGCTCGGCTATCGCTCGCTGTCGATGTCGGCGGCGGCGATCGGGCCGGTCAAGGCGATGACCCATGCGCTGCCGGCGGCGAAGCTCGCCACCGCGCTCGACACGATTCTCGACGACGGCAGCCAGGAAGGAACCGTGCGGGCCATGTTGACCGCGTTCGCCGAAGCGGAGGGCGTGCCGCTATGAGCGTGCTGCCCCAGGCCAAGATCGACGGGCTGATTGCCCGCATGGCGTCGATCGACGCCCGGCTCGCCACCCCGCTCGATCGCGAAACGCTGGTCAAGCTCAGCCGCGAGCGGTCGGAGCTGGAGCCGGTCTACGAGGCGATCACGGCGCTCCGCGCCGCCGAGAAGGAGCGGGCCGAGCTCGACGCGCTGATCGACGATCCCGAGATGGGGGAGATGGCGCAGAGCGAGGCGGTCGCGCTCGACGGGCGCATCGAGACGCTGGTCGGCGACGTGCGCAGACTGCTCCTGCCGCGCGACGCGGCGGACGAGAAGAGCGCGATCCTCGAGATTCGAGCCGGGACGGGCGGCAGCGAGGCGGCGCTTTTTGCGGGCGACCTGTTCCGCATGTACCAGCGCTATGCCGACCTCCACCGCTGGAAGGTCGAGGTGCTGGAGGAGAGCGAGGGCGAGGCCGGCGGCTACAAGGAGATCATCGCCGAGGTCAAGGGCAAGGGCGTGTTCGCCCGGCTCAAGTTCGAATCGGGGGTTCATCGCGTTCAGCGGGTGCCGCTCACCGAGGCGAGCGGACGCATCCATACCTCGGCGGCCACGGTCGCCGTGCTGCCCGAAGCGGAGGACGTCGACGTCGCGATCAAGCCGGAGGACATCCGGATCGACACGACGCGCGCCTCGAGCGCCGGCGGCCAGCACGCCAACACCACCGATTCCGGGATCCGCATCCTCCATATCCCGACCGGAATCATCGTCACCGCCGTGTCGCGGTCGCAGCACCAGAACCGGGTGCAGGCAATGCAGATGCTGCGGGCGCGGCTCTACGACCTCGAACGCCAGAAGGCCGACGACGAGCGCGCGGCGGCGCGCCGGGGCCAGGTCGGCAGCGGCGACCGCTCGGAGCGCATCCGCNNACCTACAATTTCCCGCAAGGCCGGGTGACCGACCACCGCATCAACCTCACCCTCTACAAACTCGAGGAAGTGCTCGCCGGCGAAGCACTCGACGAGGTGATCGATGCGCTGATCACCGAGCACCAGGCCTCGCTGCTTGCCGCGGAGGCGGCGGAGTAAGGGGTGGGAGCGGTCTCACCGGTGTCGACGATGCGACCCCAGATGGCGACATCGACGGAAACCGTCGCGAGCCTCACCCGCCGCGTGGCGGGCGCTCTGCGCGAGGCCTTCGCGGCCGACGACCGGGCCGCGACGGCCGACCTCGACGCCCGGCTGCTCGCCGGCCACGTCCTCGGGCTCGACGCAACCGGGATGGTGGTCCACGCGGGCGCGCCGGTGGCGGGCGAGGACGCGGCCCGGGCGATGGCGCTGGCGGCCCGCCGGGCGGGCGGCGAGCCGGTGGCGCGCATCGTCGGCGCGAAGGGGTTCTGGAACCTCACCCTCGCCCTCTCGCTGGAGACGCTGGTGCCGCGGCCGGACACCGAGACGGTGGTCGCGGCAGCCCTCGCCTGGGCCGACGCTGCGGGTCTGCGCCGGACGCCGCTGTCGATCCTCGATCTGGGCACCGGCTCGGGCGCGATCCTCCTCGCGCTGCTCTCGGAACTGCCGGAGGCCACCGGGGTCGGCATCGACCGTGCCGAGGGGGCGGCCCGGACCGCCCGCGAAAACGCCGGGCG
This sequence comes from Bauldia sp., assembly GCA_020442065.1. Lineage (GTDB taxonomy): Bacteria > Pseudomonadota > Alphaproteobacteria > Rhizobiales > Kaistiaceae > Bauldia. The sequence continues at coordinate 12,150 of JAGRKZ010000073.1, read as the reverse complement.
AAACGGTCTCGGCGCGCGCGCGTGCTTCGCGGTGGCCGACTGGGCGGCGCCGCTCGCCGGACGTTTCGACCTCGTGGTCAGCAATCCGCCCTACATCCCGCGGGGCGAGATAGCCCGGCTTCCGCTTGAAGTCAGCCGATTCGATCCCAATATCGCTCTCGATGGCGGCGACGACGGTCTTGCCGCCTACCGCGTGATCCTTGATTCGCTCGAGCAAAGGCTCCGTCCCGGTGGCGCCGCGTTCCTTGAAGTGGGCGCGGGCCAGGCCGAGGGGGTCGGGACGATCGCCGCAAGCCATGGATTCGTATCGCATTTTCATCGCGACCTTGCAGGAATTGACAGGGTTGTCGAACTGCGGCGGCAGCAACAGACAGCGACAAAATTGGGCTTGGAAATCGTTGACGAACCGGCTAGTTTCGCCTCGCCGTAGCAGACAGGCGGTTCATTGCCTTAGGGCATGGACATTGGATCGCGGCTTCGGGCGCCGGGATTGGTTCCTAATCGAACGGTCGCGATCTGCGCTACGTCCGATGTTCGCATCGTCATCAGGTCGTTCGGATAGACCGGGCACAGCGGGACAGCCCGCTTGGGAAAGCTTGGCCGCGTGAGTCAACGCCGGAAAGTGCAGCTATTGCCGCGCCGGTCCTGCCGGACACCAAGGCTGTTGCCGTGCGGCTTCCGAGGAAACCGAAATCGCAGGGGTGAGTGACCGTGTCTTGGAATCGTTCCGGCCAGGGAAGAGATGTCTCGATGAGACAAGGACAGCAGAACAAGCGCATGCGCGGTCGCAACCGCAAGGGTCCCAATCCCCTGAGCCGCTCCTATGAAAGCAACGGGCCGGACGTGAAGGTCCGCGGCACGGCGCTCCACATCGCCGAGAAATACGTGCAGCTCGCCCGCGACGCCCAGTCGGCCGGCGATCGCGTCCAGGCGGAAAACTACCTCCAGCACGCCGAACACTATTACCGCATCGTCAGCGCCGCGCAGGCGCAGATGCCCCAGCCCCAGCAGGTCTATCGCAGCGACGGCGAGGGGGACGGCGACGACGACGACGATCGCAGCGACGTCCAGATGGGCGGCCAGCCGCACTATCAGAACCCCCGCGGCGACCAGCCCGCGTTCGGGCCTTCCGATCCGCAACCCTATGCGAATGGCGGTGGAAACGGCCAGGACCACGACGACGACCAGCCCGACCTCGACTCCGACGACGGCTATGGCGCCCAGAGCGCCATGGCGCCGGCCGAGGCCAATGGGCGGCCGCAGGAAGCGGGCGACCAGCCCCCCCGCGAAGGCCGCTCCCGCCCACGCCGCCGCCGTCCCTATCGTGATCGCAACGCCGCCGGCGAGGGCGGGGCGGAGGCGCCGCAGCGGGAAAGCGCGGGCGCCGCGGAGGACTGATCATCCTTTGAGGCTTCGTGACGTCGACCGGCTGCGCCGCAGGGCGAAGCCGATCGGTTCAAGTCCGGGCCGCGAGGCTGCTGAGGGAGGCTGGCGACGATGGTTGCGCCCACGTTCAGCGCATCTGCGGGTAAGGTTACCGCAAGGATAGATTGTACGCGATAAATATCAGGGGTAGCATCATCGGCCTCAATCCGTATGGTTCGTTCATTGATGGATGAATCGGAGATTGAGCAATGCGCGCCAAAATCACGGTCGAGGGTCCCTTCTTCGGGCCCGACTTCGTCAAGGGGTGGGGCGACAATCAGAAGCCCTACAAGATCATCAACTCGACGACCGCGATCCTGACTTTTCAGGGTGGCTTCGACTCAAGCGTCACCTACGTCCAGAAGCTCAAGGGCACTGGTTTCGGCACCGATTCGCAGGGCCGGCTGACCGGGACGGTGACCAGCTTCGTCGGCATCAACACGTCGGTGCCGGACACCAAGTGGACCTTCACCAACATCAAGGCGCCGCTCAACATCATCAACACCCAGGCGACGAGCCTGGGCTTCACCGAGCTCCTCGTCTCGCCGCAGGCGTACGACTACAACGGCTCCAAGTTCGCCGACTTCTACATCCTGAGCTCGTTCAACGACATCGCCCACGGCAACGCCGGCAACGACACGTTCTATGGCCTCAGCGGCAGAGACAAGCTGTATGGCGGATTGGGCGATGACGAGCTGTGGGGCGACCAGGGCAGGGACCTGATCCTCGGCGGCAAGGGCGAGGACGTGATCGTCGCGGGCATCGGCAACGACACCGTGCGCGGCATGCAGGACAATGACTCGATCCTCGGCGGCGGCGACAACGACACCATCTATGGCGGCGCCGGCGACGACATCATCGACGGCGAGGGTGGCAGCGACACCATCTACGGCGGCAACGGCCAGGATCAGATCCTCGGCGGCACCGAGGCCGACGTCCTGTTCGGCGGCCGGGGCCGCGACACGCTCGATGGCGGCCTCGACGAGGACACCGTGCACGGCGGCGCCGGCGACGACATCATCACTGCCGGCCCGGTCGACGACATCGCCGGCGACAAGATGTTCGGGGAGGCCGGCAACGACAGCATCACCGGCTACAAGGGCGTCGACGTCCTCAAGGGTGGGACCGGCGACGACTTCCTCGATGGCGGCGACAATCTCGACAAGCTGTACGGCGGCACCGGCAACGACATCATCGCCGGCGGCGCCGGCTCAGATACCATCAAGGGCGGCACCGGCGACGATCGGCTGTCGGGCAACCAGATGAATGCCGTAGTGCTCGACGACGGCCTCAACAAATTCGTCTTCGGCGGCAACTTCGGCAACGACACGATCACCGACTTTCACATCAAGTTCGATACCATCGTGCTGCTCGGCGTCACCATCAATGACATCACGGTCAAGACCAAGGGCGACGACGTGAAGATCATCGTCCCGCACAGCCAGGGTAACCAGACGATCCTGGTGGAAGGCGTCGCCAAAGAGTTCAGCGCCGACTCCGACATCTTCTTCGCCTGATGGCGACGCAAGCGGAGCCGGCGCGGACGCATGGTCCGGGCCGGTTCCGGCTTCCGGCCGCGTGCCGGCTCAGCGGTACTTGGCGACTTCCGGCGCGTAGCGGCAGAGGATCTCGCGGTTGTAGGCGGGATTGACGCCGTCGGGCGCCACGCCCCAGCGGCGATCGCCGCCCAGAATCGTGTCGGGCGTCGAGTAGGTCACTACCCGCGGGCAGTCGACATCCTGGTCGTAGCACTGGTTGCCGTAAGCCATCAGCGTGCGGCGATGGTCTTCCAGCGAGACGTAGCCGAAGTTGATGTCGGCCGGATTCGGCTCATCCACGACGTAGCGGTCGTGGTTCATGCCGATGTTGTGACCGATCTCGTGGGCGAAGCTGAGATTGGCGGCCGAGCAGCGATAGTCCGAGACGGAGAAGCCGGCCTCGGCGGTCTGCGTCGCCTGCGGCTCGATCATCCAGCCGATGCCGCAACTGCCGTCGTTGCCCTGGCCTTCGACGATGAGATGAACCAGATCGGCCTTGTAGCGGTCGCGGAGCGCCGGCACCCCGGTGAGGCCGGGGTCGATGCCGGACAGGGCGTTGAGGTCGTCCTGCAGGTCCTTGCCCTCGCGGTAGTCCACTTCCTCGGCGCCGACGAGGCGGAAGGTGACGCCGAAGCGGTCGCCGGGATACATCCTGGCGGCGCTGTCGAGCTGGTTCATCGATTCGGCGATGAGAAGGTCCATGTCCTGCTTCGCCGCGGCGCGCGGCGTGTAGAGCACGAGAACGTCGATGGTGGCGCGCTCGCCCGCCCCGGCCACGTCGCAGCGCGGTGCGGTGTCGCGGCTGCGCTCGCTGCGCCGGGGCATGTTGCGTGGCACCGGGGCGTCGCCGCCGCCCTCACTCATGCCGCCGGTGCGGACCTCGACCACGGCGTGGGTGTTGCCGCCCGGCAGCGGCACGACCCGGTAGCGGTCACCGCCGCGGGCGATATCGCCGGTCACCTCGCCGTCCTTGACGAACAGGGCGCAGCGGTCCTCGGGATTGCCGCCGACGGTCCCCTCCATCACCTCGACGCCGTTCACGGGCGCGCTCCGCGAGACGTCGCAGGTGACGGCGCTGCCATCGGGCAGGGCGATGCGGAGACGCTGACGGCCGGGACCGCCGGAGCGAAGGCCGCTGCCGGCCTCGAGCGAGAGGTCGAAGACCTCGATCGCGCCGACCGCGTCGGGGAGCAGCCCGAGGGCGGCGGCATCGGTGGGCAGTCCGGCACGATTGGGGCGGCCCGCCGCGAACAGATCGATGGCCTCAGGCTCGTCCTGGGCGAACGCCGGCGGCAGCAGGACCGACGACAGGAGAACGGCAAGCGGAAGCGAACGGCGGAGGGCGCACGGCACTGAGGGTGTCTCCTCGTCTCAGGTTCTGCGAGCGACGAAACCGCCGCCGGAAGGCGCCCACCTTCCCGGCGGGCAGGCGGAAGCTTAACTGCAGCCGCCGCGCCGGTCACGGGGCGCGTACGGCAGGAACCGCGCGGAATTATGACGGGCGGCGCGCTGCGGGAATGGCTTGACACGAGGGGCCTCCGGCTGTGACAGGAGGGGTGCGACCCGTGGTTGCAGGCGCGAGGAACGCGAAGAGCGGACACGTCGGCGGCTTGCGCCGAAACAGCGGGAGCGGGGCATGAGCGGGACATCGGGCGGATCGCGCGGCGGCGCGCTGGTCCGGATTGGCTTCGGGGTCCTGACGGTGCTGGTCGGTCTGTTGATGGCCGTGCCGGGGCTCTGGCTGATCGTGCTGGGCGGCTCGTGGTACTACACGCTGGCGGGGGCCGGCCTGATCGCCGCGGGCGTCTGGTTGGTGCGCGGCGACGCCAGGGGTGTGCTGGCCTATGTCATCGTGCTTGCCGCGACGGCGATCTGGGCGGTCTGGGAGGCAGGATTCGCGGTCTGGCCGCTGGTGCCCCGGCTGATCGCGCCAATGGTGCTCACCGCGATTGCGCTGCTGCTTGCGCCGGGCCTCGACCGCCGCCGGGCCACGACGGCGCGGGTTGGCGCGCTGGTCCTGGCGCTGGGGGTGGCGGGCTTCTTCTGGATGATGTTCCAGCCGCAGGGCGTCATCCGCCATGCCTTTGAGGGCAGCGGCAAGGTCATGGAGCAGACCGGCGCGGCCGGCGCCGAATGGAGAAACTACGGGCGGACGCCGAACGGTACGCGCTACGCGCCGTTCGACCAGATCACGCCGGCCAATGTCGGGCGACTCGCCGTCGCCTGGACCTATCGCACCGGCGATCCGCCGTCTCAGACCGGGCAGGATCAGAACACGCCGCTCTATGTCGACGGCGTCGTCTATCACTGCTCGCCGCACGACATCGTCAGCGCCATCGACGCCGGGAGCGGCGAGGAGATCTGGCGCTTCGATCCCAAGGCCTCGTCGCCGCTGTGGCAGCGCTGCCGCGGGGTCACCTACTACGAGCCGTCGCCGCCCGGCGGCGGGGGCACGGCCGCACCGACCGACGGGGCCGGGGCGACGGACCGGAGCTGCGCGCGCCGGATCGTGCTGACCACGATCGATGCGCGGCTGATCGAGCTCGACGCGGCGACCGGCGCCGCATGTCCCGGCTTCGGCGCGGCGGGCACGGTCGGTCTCACCCGCAACATGGGCGAGGTCAAGCCGGGCTTCTATTTCCCGACCTCGGCACCGACGGTGATGGGGGACCGGATCATCGTCGGCGGCTGGGTGTGGGACGGCATGGCCGTGGACGAGCCGTCAGGCGTGGTCCGCGCCTTCGACGCGCGGACGGGCGAACTGAGCTGGGCGTGGGACATGGGCGATCCCTCGATCCACACCGTCCCGCCGCCCGGCAAGACCTACACGCGGGGCACGCCCAACGTATGGTCGACGCCTTCATTCGACGAAGAGCTCGGACTGGTCTTCCTGCCGACCGGCAACGCCCAGCCCGACTTCTACGGGAGTCTGCGCAGCGAGGCGGCGAACACCTACAGCTCCTCGGTCGTCGCGCTTGATGCCGCGACCGGCGCCGAACGGTGGCGCTTCCAGACCACCCATCGCGATACCTGGGACTATGACGTGCCGTCGCAACCGATGCTTTACGACATTCCCGACGGCAAGGGCGGCACGATCCCCGCGCTGATCCAGCTCACCAAGCGCGGCCAGACCTTCGTGCTCGACCGCCGCGACGGCACGCCGCTTGCCGAGGTGACCGAACTGCCGGTGCCGACGACGGGGGGCGTCGAGTCGGACTATCCCGCCAAGACCCAGCCCTACTCGGTCGGCCTGCCGGCGGTCGGCGCCGAGCCCCTGAGCGAGGCCCGGATGTGGGGTGCGACGCCGCTCGACCAGCTCTATTGCCGGATCGCGTTTCGCCTCAGCGACTACGACGGGGACGTCACGCCGCTGTCGACGCGCGGGACCCTGATCTGGCCGGGCTACTTCGGCGGCATGAACTGGGGCACGGGCACCATCGACGAGGGACGGGGCCTGCTCGTCGTCAACGATGCGCGAATCGTCCACAAGGTCCAGCTCGTTCCGCGTGCCGAGGCGGATGCCCTCGGCCCCGCCGGGGCCCATGACGGCCTTGCCCCGCAGACCGGCGCGCCCTACGCCGCGATCCGCAGCACATTCCTTTCCCCGCTCGGCGTACCCTGCCAGGAGCCGCCGTTCGGCACGCTCAGCGCGATCGACCTCGCCACCCGGACGCTGGTGTGGCAGGTGCCGATCGGAACCGTCGAGGAGACCGGTCCGTTCGGGATTCGGACGGGCTTGCGGATGCCGGTAGGCATGCCGCCGGTCGGAGGCCCGATCTCGACGGCGAGCGGCCTCACCTTCTACGCCGGGACCCAGGACTACTACCTGCGCGCCTTCGACACGATGACGGGCGAAGAACTGTGGCGGGGCGCGCTGCCGGTCGGCTCGCAGGCAACGCCGATGAGCTACGTCACGCCCGACGGCCGGCAGTTCATCGTCGTATCGGTCGGGGGCCTGAGCGATGCCCAAGGCCGCGGCGACTACGTCATCGCATTCGCGCTGCCGACGGACTAGGCGCGAAGCGCGTCCGCGGCATCAGTCGTCGTCGGGCGCTTCTGCCGCGTCGGCAGCCTCCGGCTTGCGGCGGAAACTGAAGCCGTGGACCGTCTCGCGGAGGTTCTGGAAGATCACGTAGAGGGCGGGGATGATGAAGATGCCGATCGCGGCGGCGGCGAGCATGCCGCCGGCGACGCCGGTACCGACAGCGCGCCGGCTCAGCATCGAGGCGCCCGTCGCCGTCACCAGCGGAATGAGGCCGGCGATGAAGGCGAGGCTGGTCATCATCACCGCACGGAAGCGGGCATGGGCGCCGGCGATGGCCGCATCCGCCACCCCTGCGCCGGCCTCGCGCCGGGCCTTGGCGAACTCGACGATGAGGATCGCGTTCTTGGCGGCGAGGGCGATCAGCACGACGAGGCCGATCTGGGCGTAGAGGTTGAAGGGCAGGCCGGTGAGGAGAAGGGCGGTCATGGCGCCGGCGACGCCGAAGCTGACCGAGAGCAGCACTGGCACCGGAATCGTCCAGCTCTCGTAGAGGGCAACCAGGAAGAGGAAGGCGAAGACCAGCGCCAGGGCGAGGATCGGGCCGGTCTGACCGGAGGCCTCCTTCTCCTGGAGCGCCGTGCCGGTCCACTCGTAGGCGTAGCCGGGCGGCAGGTTGGCGGCGGCGATCTGCTCCATCGCGGTCAATGCCGCGCCGGAGGACTGGCCCGGCGCCGGATTGCCGTTGACCGTCGCCGAGCGCTGGTTGTTGTAGCGCTGGATCAGCGACGGGCCGACGATGTAGTCGGCGGTGGCGAAGGCGCCGATCGGCACCATCTCGCCGGTCGAGGAGCGGACGTGGACACGGCCGATGTCGTCGACCGAGCTTCGGAATTCCTCGGCGGCGGTCATCCGCACCTGCCACGAGCGGCCGAAGAGGTTGAAGTCGTTGACGTAGACCGAGCCGAGGGTGGCCTGGAGCGCGGCAAAGACGTCGGCGACAGAGACATTGTGGGCGTAGAGGCGCTCGCGATCGATATCGAGATAGATCTGCGGACTGTCGGCGGAGAAGGTGGTGTAGACGCCGGCGAGCCGCGGGTCCTGGTTGGCGGTAAAGGCGAGGCCGCGGGCGACTTCGGCGAGCTCGGCGGCCGTGCGGCCCTGAGTGTCGAGCAGCTGGAACTCGAAGCCCGAGCCGCTGCCGAGGCCGGCGATCGGCGGCAGGTTGAAGGGGATGACCTGCGCCTCGCGGATGGCGGCCCCCTTCATGTAGGCTTGCTGGATGGCGTAGAAGACCGAGGTCTCGCGGGTCGTGCGCTCGGCGAAGCTCTTCATCGTCACCAGGGCGAAGGCGGCGTTCGACTTGGCGATGCCGTCGAGCATCGAATAGCCGGTGACCGAGGTCACGCTGTCGACGCCGGGGAGCCCGGCGAGCATCGCCTCGACCTCGGTCTGGGCGGCGGCGGTCCGGTTGAGGCTGGCCGACTCCGGCAGGCGGGTCTCGACGATGAAGGAGCCCTGGTCCTCGGCCGGCAGGAAGCCGGTCGGAACGATGGTGAACAGCCCGCCGGTGACGATCAGCGCCCCGCCGAGGAGGATGAGGCCGAGGATGCTGCGCCGGGCGATCGCGCCGGCCACCCCGGTATAGCCGTCGCGCGCGCCGTCGATGCGGGCGGAAATCCAGGCCATGACCCCCTTGCGGTGGCCATGATGCGGCTTGAGCAGGATCGCGCAGAGGGCCGGGGCAAGGGTCAGCGCGTTGATCGCCGAGATCACCATCGACACCGAGACGGCGACCGCGAACTGCTGGAAGAGCTGGCCCGAGATGCCGGGAATGAAGGCGACCGGCACGAACACCGAGAGGAGGACGAGGGTGATGGCGACGATCGCCCCAGTGATCTCGCCCATCGCCGCGGACGCCGCTTCCGCCGCGGTCATGCCAGGGTGCTGGGCGAGCTTGGCCTCGACTGCCTCGACCACGACGATGGCGTCGTCGACGACGATGCCGATCGCCAGCACCATCGCCAGCAGCGACACCGTGTTGAGGGTGAATCCCATCGCGAACATCACCGCGAAGGTGCCGACCAGCGCCACGGGCACGGCGATCAGCGGTACGACCGTGGCGCGGAGCGAGCCGAGGAAAAGGAAGACCACGATGACGACGAGGACGAAGGCCTCGATCAGCGTGTGCTCGACCTCGGCGATGCTCTCCTTGACGAACTCGGAGCTGTCCGAGACGACCTCGAAGGCCATGCCTGCGGGAAGCGTCTCCTGCGACTGGTGGAGGACGTCCTCGATGCCCTTGGCCGAGGCGATGGCGTTGGCGCCGGGGGCGAGGTAGACGCCGATCAGGGTGGCGGCGGCGCCGTTGAAGGAGGTGCCGACGTCGTTGCTCTTGGCGCCGAGGGTGACGGCGGCGACATCGCGGACGCGGATGCGGCTGCCGTCGGGATCGGAGCGGACGATGATCTCGCCGAACTGCTCGGGCGTCGACAGGCGGCCGGTGGTCGAGACGTTGAGCTGGAGGCCGGGGTCCTTGGTCATCGGCTGGCCGCCGACGCGGCCGATGGCGGCCTGGACGTTCTGGCTGCGGAGCGCTGCGATGACGTCGGAGGGGGTCATGCTCAGCGCGGTGAGGCGATCGACGTCGAGGTCGATGACCATGGCGAACTGGTTGGAGGCGAACACCGTGGCGTCGCCCACCCCCGGCACCCGCTTGATGCGGTCGAGGAGGTTGATGGTGGCGAAGTTGGTGAGGTCGCTGCCGGTGACGGCGGCATTCTCGGCATAGAGCACCACGCCCATCAGCAGCGAGGCGGACTTCTTGGCGACCTTGACGCCGGTCTGCTTGACCTCTTCGGGGAGCAGCGGCTCGGCGAGGGCGACCCGGTTCTGGACGAGGACGGTGGCGATGTCGGGATCGGTGCCGACGGCGAAGCTGACGTTGAGGACGTAGGAGCCGTCGGCGCCGGAGATCGACTTCATGTAGATCATGTTGTCGACGCCGACGACCTTGTCCTCGATCACCTGGCCGACGGTCTGCTCGGTCACCTCGGAGCCGGCGCCGGGATAGGAGGCGGTGACCGAGACCTGCGGCGGCACGATGTTGGGAAACTGCTCGATCGGCATCCGGCCGAGCGCCATCAGGCCGGCGAGGAAGAGGATGATCGAGATCACCCCCGCGAGGCGGGGGCGCCGGATGAAGGTGTCGGCGATCATCTCAGCCGTTCCCGGCGGGGGCCGCGTCCACGGTGACGCCCGGGCGGACCTTGTTGGCGCCCTCGGTGATGACCAGCTCGCCCTCCTTCAGGCCTTCGGAGATGACGGCATAGCCCTCTGCGATGCGGGCGACGGTGACGCGGCGGATCTCGACGACGCTGTCGGCATTGACGACCAGCACGTAGGCACCCTGGATGTCGCGCTGCACCGCCTGTTGCGGGACGGCGAGCTCGCCGGCCGGGGCCTCGGCGGTGAGGGTGACGCGGACCAGCTCGCCGTCGAGCAGGCGGCCGTCGGGATTGGCGAAGCGGGCGCGGACGGTGACGCTGTCGGTGCCGGGATTGACGGCGCTGTCGACGAAGTCGATGTCGCCGGGCAGCGGATAGACGCTGCGGTTGGCGAGCTCGAGGGTGACGGCGGCCTTCTGCGATGCGGTGCCGGCATCGACCGCTTCGAGATAGTTGCGGAGCGTGGCGGTCGGCACGGCGAATTCGACGTGAATCGGATCGAGCTGCGTGAGGGTCGCGAGCGGGCCGGTCTCGGGGCCGATGATCGCGCCGGCATTGACGGCCGAGTCGCCGATCCGCCCGGCAAAGGGCGCCTTGATCTCGGTGTAGGAGAGATTGACCTCGGCGCGTTCGAGCGAGCCGGTGAGGCGAAGCACATCGCCCTCGGCGCGCTTGAGCTGGGCGTCGGCATTGTCGAGGACCGACTGGGCGACGGTGCCCTTCTCGACCAGCTGGGCCTGACGGTCGCGCTCGATCTGGGCGAGGTCGCGGGCGGCCTCGGCGGCCTGGAGGGCGCCTTGCGCCTCCTGGACGGCGGCCGCATAGACGCCCGGCTCGATGCGGTAGAGGACGTCGCCTTCCTTGACGACATCGCCGGCACTGAACCGGACTTCGAGAAGCGCCCCGCTGACCCGCGCCTGGAGCGAGACGCGCTGGTCGGCGTCGAGCCGGCCGTTGAAGCGCGCGCTCTGGGCGATCTCGACGATGGCGGCGGGGACGACCGTGACGGCCGGTTTCGGGGCGTCCTGGGCGGCGGCCGAACCACCGGCCGCGACCAGTACCAGTGCTGCCGGAACCCAGTATCGCATCGCTGCCCTCAACGTTGTCGCGCGGCTGGCGCTCGCCCCGATCGAGACTGCTAACGCGAGGGACCTGCGCGATCAAGCGAAGTGGCCGCCGCACCCTCAAGAAAAGATTGAGGATGCCGGGCGCCTGCCTCTTTATTCAGCGCGCGCAACACCCCATATCGGCCACGGGGGAGCGTGCTTCGCCGAAGACGCTCCGATTTCCGCCGCAAGGCAGTGATTTGACTAGATTTTCGAACGGGCCGCAGGCGCCTCATGGGCCGCGGTACCGGGTCAGGAGGGGACATGAACTTTGAATCGTACACCGACCGGGCGCGCGGTTTCATCCAGTCCGCCCAGACCGGGGCGCTGAGCCAGGGGCATCAGCAGTTCACCCCGGAACACATCCTCAAGGTGCTTCTCGACGATCCCGAGGGTCTCGCGGCGGGCCTGATCGCTCGCGCCGGCGGCGACCCGAAGGCGGCGCTGCAGGCGACGGAGCAGGCGTTGAACGCCATGCCCAAGGTGTCGGGGGGCTCCGGGCAGATCTATCTCGCCCAGCCGACCGCCAAGGTGTTCGAGACCGCCGAGAAGATCGCCAAGAAGGCCGGCGATTCCTTCGTCACCGTCGAGCGCCTGCTGCTTGCGCTGGCGATGGAGAAGGACGCCAAGACCGCCGAGGTCCTCGCCAATGCCGGGGTGACGCCGCAGACGCTCAACGCCGCGATCGAGCAGATCCGGAAGGGGCGGACGGCCGATTCCGCGTCGGCCGAGAACCAGTACGACGCGCTGAAGAAATACGCCCGCGACCTCACCGCCGAGGCCCGCGAGGGCAAGCTCGACCCGGTGATCGGCCGTGACGAGGAGATCCGCCGCACCATCCAGGTGCTCGCCCGGCGCACCAAGAACAACCC
>JAGRKZ010000258.1:1989-4380 GCA_020442065.1 Bauldia sp. | reverse complement strand
CCCCAGGTGCTGGCCGTCGGCCATTCGCGGCCGATCATCCGATGCAGCCGCCAACCACTGCCAATCGCTCGCGCTATGGAGGGGGCTTTCGATGAGGCCGGCCCGCGCTATTGCTCGGGGGTGAACTCGCCACAAAGCGCGGAGACCAGAAGGTCGCGCTGCCTGTCTGGGTCCTCGCTAACCGAAAGGGCGAACAGTAGCTTGGTAAATGCAGCTTCAACCGTCATGTCGCGCCCGTCGATCACGCCGCCGTCGCGCAGGATGGAACCGGCGGCATAGGTGCCCAGCGCCATTCCGCCTTCCGGGCATTGGCTGACCGCAACTACCGGGATGCGGCGGTCGGCTGCGACCTTGAGGCCTTCCGCCAACTCCCTTTGCTCCGGGGCGGTTCCAGACCCATAGCATCGTAGGACCACCCCTTCGCACGTGCGCAAGGCCAACTGAAAGACCCGGGCCGAGACCCCGGGAGCGAAGGCCAGAATGGCGACGTCGGGCGCGCCGAACGCGTGGCACCGCAGAGTCCCGCCGCCGTAACGCGGGGCCATTTCGGTCGGCTCGGCGGCGAAGGCGTCGAAGTGGCGGGAGTGCGACTTGCGCACACGGCCGCCATGCAAGAGCTTGCCGGCAAACTGCACCCAGACACCCGCGGGCGCGCTGTGCGCCACGCTCAGAGCCTCCCGCAGGTTGTCTCGCCCGTCGCTCCCGGCAACCGTCAGCGGCAGCATCGATCCGGTTACAATCACTGGCTTTGCAAGCCCCTCGAGGGCGAAGCAGAGCGCCGCGGCGGTATAGGCAAGCGTGTCCGTGCCGTGGGTGACGACAAAGGCGTCGAAGCGTTCGTAGCTTTCCGCGATGAGGCGGACCACGCGGTTCCAGTCCTCCGGCGCGGCATTGGCGCTGTCGATCTGTGGCGTCACGGTGTGGACGGTTACCCGGCTCGACACCTCCCCGCGACGCAGCATATCATCGATACAGTCTTCGACCACGCCGTCTCCGGGTGCGAATCCGTCGGCGGTCGCGATCATGCCGATGGTGCCTCCGGTGTGGATCAGCAGGATGGACAAGGAGCGAACCCTCCGATCGGGGTGACAGGGTCGGATTGCGCCACCGACGCATTCCTCGGCCGACGCGGTCGAACCCGTTGCCAAGCAATTTCTACTGGCCTAGTGGTGTCGATGCATTCGGGGGAAATCGCAATGCGAATCGAACGGGATTCTCTGGGCGAGTTCGAGGTGCCGGCGGAGGCCAAGTACGGCGTCCACTCGATGCGCGCGTACAAGAACTTCTTCATCTCCGGTGTCCCGGTTTCGGAGTTTCCCGAGCTGGTGATCGCTTTGGCTCAGGTCAAGAAGGCTGCTGCGGCCGCAAACACAAAACTGGGCGTGCTCGACGCCGAAAGGGCCCGGGCGATCCAGGACGCCTGCGACGAGATCATCGGCGGTGCCCACCATGACCAGTTCATCGTCGACATGATCCAGGGCGGCGCCGGAACCTCCAGCAACATGAATGCCAACGAGGTGATCGCCAACATCGCTCTGGCGAAGATGGGGCACTCGCTCGGGGCCTACCAGCATCTGCACCCCAACGACGACGTGAACCGGTCGCAGTCCACGAACGATGTCTATCCTACGGCGCTGCGCCTGGCGATCTTGCGCAATGTCGATAGCCTCACGCTCGAACAGCGGCGGCTGTCTGACGCGTTCGAGGCCAAGGCGGTCGAGTTCGACCACGTGCACAAGGTCGGGCGCACGCAGCTCCAGGATGCCGTGCCGATGACCCTCGGGCAGGAGTTCCGGTCGTTCGCCAACACGATCGAGGAGGACATCGAGCGGATCGGGGAGATCTCGCTCCTGCTTCGCGAGGTGAACCTCGGCGGCACAGCCATCGGCACCAGCATCAATACGCCGCCGGAATATCCCGGGACCGCGGTCGCCGAGCTCTCGCGCGTCGTCGGCTTCGAGCTGAAGCTGGCGCGCAACCTGATCGAGGCGTCGTCGGACCTGGGCGCTTTCGTGATGTTTTCCGGCGTCCTGAAGCGGATTGCGGTTAAGTTGTCCAAGATTTGCAACGACCTGCGGCTGCTCAGTAGCGGACCACGGGCCGGTCTGGGCGAGATCGTCCTGCCTCCGGTCCAGGCCGGTTCCTCGATCATGCCCGGAAAGGTCAACCCGGTGATCCCCGAGGTCGTGAACCAAGTGGCGTTCCAGGTCATCGGCAACGACCTGACCGTGACCATGGCCGCCGAGGCCGGCCAGTTGCAGCTCAACGCCTTCGAACCAGTCGCGATATTCAACATCCTCCAGTCGATCCGTATTCTGAAGCGGGCCATGCGGTGTCTTACCGATCGATGCGTCGTGGGTATCGCCGCCAACGAGGCCCATTGCCGGAGCC
>JAGRKZ010000258.1:0-1863 GCA_020442065.1 Bauldia sp. | reverse complement strand
CGGCCGAACTCGGGTACGAGGCGGGCGATATCGTCTATGATTAAGCACCTGTTCGGATGCCAAATTTGGTACGCCTCGTCTACCTGGGGTAACGCTGCGGATGAGTCTGTCAGGAAGCATCTCATCGATCAAAGCGCGCCGGGACGTAGACGCCGGCACTGCTGAAGGTGCTGATCTTCGGGCCAACGGGCACGGCGGTGTCGCCGAGCCACACCCGCAAGGAAGACCGGCTCTACCACTACTGCTTTAGACAGGACGTGCTGAAGCGTGGTCCGGATCGTGCCGGCGGGCGAGATCGAGGCGACCGACATCGACCAGCTGCGCGGCATATTCCGTCAACCGGAGATCATCGTCGGCACGTGGCGCGCGGCGCGAGCCGAGCAGGAGGACATCACGGAAGAGGAGGCGCGAGCGGCGCTCGCGGAGCTCGATCCGCTCTGGGACGGGCAGTTCCCGGCCGAGCAGGCGCGGATGGAAGGTCCGCTGGTCGAGCGGGTCGGCGTGCGGATGTGCGGCGTGGAGGTTCGGCTACGGCCGAACGAACTCGCGGGACTGATGCGAGAGATGGCGGACAGCAGGATGGCAGCGGCGCGACCAGGGTGACGGTCTCGGCGGATGGCGAGTCGATCGTCGATCACATCCCTCGGATGTTCCGGAAGCGCGGGGGGCGGTAGCCGGTGGTAACGCCGGGTGGGGCCGAGTGCTCCCCGTGGCCGCGGATCGACAACGCGACGGTCAAGGCGCTTGCCCGGGCGTTCCGGTGGCGGAAGATGCAGGACGCGGGTGTGCATTCCATCATCTACGATCTGGCGACAGCCAAGGGTATAGGGAGACCTACGTCAGCCAGATCCTCCGTCTGACGATGCTGGCGCCGGAATCCGCTGTGGCGAAAATTGATGGGCGGCAACTGGGAAAGCCTCGGCAACGCGGGCGCGGATCAGCGCCTCGACCTCGCGGTCGGCGCGGCTGACGATGTCCGGGGCGTTGGCCTCGACCGTCAGTTCGTCGCGGCGCGAGAAGAAGTCGAGCGCGAGATCCCCCGCGGCGCGGGCGATCTTCTCCGCCAGCGCCGCGCGCTCGCCGGTCGCGTCGTTCATGCCGTCATCCCCCCGTCCCTTGCGGTCCGCACCGCGCCGTCGAGGCGCAGGCCGACCTTCGCGCCCGGCGTCAGCGCCTGGGCCGTGATCGGCGCGGAAACCAGCAGGTCGCCGAAGCCGGTCGTTACCACGTATTCCATGCGGCTGCCGAGATAGCTCGCGCTCGCGACGGTGCCAAGTGGCGCGGCGTCGGGCGCCTCGAGGGCAATGCGCTCGGGACGCACCGAGACCAGCGCCGGGCCGTCCGGCCCCGAAACGGGCAATGCGAGATCGGCGGCGTGGAAGGTTCCGCCCGCGACCTCGCCCTCGATCAGATTGGCATCGCCGATGAAATCGGCGACGAAGCGCGAGTTCGGCCGGTCGTAGAGGTCGTGCGGCGTGCCGATCTGGGCGATGCGGCCATGATCCATGACGACGATGCGGTCGGAGACGGCCAGTGCCTCCTCCTGGTCGTGCGTGACGTAGACGGCGGTCAGGCCGAAGCGCTGCTGCAGGTCGCGGATCTCGGCGCGGACCCGGCGGCGCAGCTTGGCATCGACATTGGAGAGCGGCTCGTCGAAGAGCAGCACGTCGGGCTGCTGGACGATGGCGCGGGCGACAGCGACGCGCTGCTGCTGACCGCCCGAGAGCTCGGAGGGCAGGCGCGCCCCGAGCCCGTCGAGGCCGAGCATGGCGAGGATCTTCCGCGCACGCGCCTGGGCCTCGCGCCTGTCGCCACCGCGGATCACCGGGGCATAGGCGACGTTGTCGAGCACGCTCATATGGG
>JAGRKZ010000072.1 GCA_020442065.1 Bauldia sp. | reverse complement strand
GGTGCCCGGCCGGAGGCCGGGCCTCCAGGCACGCATGCGGCCAGTAGGCGTAGCATGACCGAGCTTCGCGTCTATCTCCGCATCGACAAGCTGGGGCGGCAGTTCGCCGCCTACATGGGCTCATCGACCCGCGGGCGGGGCTACGTGCCGCTCGAAGGCATGCACTCGCTGATCGTCGAGATCGCGCCGGCGCTGGCGATCCACCGGGTGATCGACTTCGCCCTCAAGTCGGTGCCGAACGCCGAGCCGGGCATGCTCTATGTCGAGCGCCAGTTCGGCATCCTCGAACTGCACTCGATGGATGGCGCCGACCTCGAAGCGGCGGGGGCGGCGATCCTTGAGGGCATCGGCCGGACGGCGAGCGACCAGCTTCGGCCGCACATCCTCTACACCGACATCATCGCCGAGGTGACCGACCAGCACGCGGTGATCACCAACCGCAACCGCGACGCCTCGATGATCCTGCCGGGCGAGTGCCTGTTGCTGGTGGAGATGGTGCCGGCGCTGTTCGCGGCGGTCGCCGCCAACGAGGCGGAAAAGGTCGCGCCCGGGCTGACCCTCGTCGACTGCCACATCATCGGCGCCTCGGGCCGGGTCTTCATGTCGGGCTCGATGGCCGACTGCGAGGCCGCGCGCGACCACATCGCGCGGACCCTCGAGGCGATCGAGGGCCGCGAGAAGTAGGGCGGAAGTCCGAAGACGGTTCCGCCTTTCCTTTGCGCCCTTCCATGCCGCGGGTTAGGCTTCGCTCACCTGCCCGACATGACGTGGACATCATGGCTTCCCTCAGCCGCGACGGCATCGCGCTTGCCTTCGACAAGATCGACGGCCCCGGCCAGCCGGTCGTCCTCATCCACGGCTGGTGCTGTGACCGGACATATTTCGCGCCGCAGGTCGACTATTTCGTGGGTCAAGGTCATACCGTGCTCGCGCCCGATCTCCGCGGCCACGGCGGGAGCGATGCGCCAGACGGCCCCTACACAATGCAGGTGCTGGCCGACGACGTAGCCTGGCTGTGCGACGCCCTCGGCATCGGGGACGCGATCGTCGTCGGCCACAGCATGGGCGGTATCGTTGCGTTCGACCTCGCCGTCCGCTATCCGGGCCTGGTGGCGAGCGTGGTGATGATCGACGCCGCGGTGACGCGACCGGATGCCTCGCGGGCGGGCCTGCCGGCGTTCATCGAGACGCTGAAGGGCCCCGACCGCGTTCCCGCGATACAGGACTATGTCAGCCGCGTCCTTTTCCAGCCGACCGACGACCCCGACCGGAAGGCCCGGATCCTCGAGGCGATGACAAGGACCGCGCCCCATGTCGCGTACGAAGCGGTGCAGGGCATGTATGACTGGGACGCCAGCGAGGCGACGGGCAAGCCGCTTCCGCCGGCCCTGTTCATCGCCAATGCCGGCAAGCCCTTGTCCGACCTGCCTCGGCTCGCCGCCCTCGTTCCCGGCCTGATGATGGGCCAGGTGGTGGGTTCAGGCCACTTCTGCACCCTTGAGGTTCCGGATCAGGTCAATGCGATGCTGGGGCGGTTCGCGACGATCGTCGCGGGCCGAACGTGAACGCCGGAGGGTCGCTCATCGCCGGACACGGCCGAGCGACCGGCCAAGTTCCCGGACGGCGTCTCACCCGAAGCGGCTGAGGTAGTCCTCGCAGAGCGGGCCGGTGGTCTCGGTGTAGCTGACGCCCATCGACTGGGCGAGGTCGGTCTCGGCGTGCGAGCCGATCCAGGCGACGAGAAGCATGCGGCGGAGCATGACGAAGGTCGGGATCTCGGCCTCGTCCTCCGCCGGCAGGTCGAGGATGCGGCGATATCCCTCGACCCAGCTCGCCATCAGTTCCGGGACGTGCGGCTCGTGCTCGAAGAACGAGACGGCGGTGGCGGCGTCGTAGAGATGCCAGGAGAAGCCGCAGTCGTCGAAGTCGAGCACCTTCACGGCGTCGCCATCGATGAGCAGATTGGCAAGGCGCATGTCGCAATGGATGAGGCCGAAGCGATCGGGGGCCTTGCCGAAGGCGGCGAGCCGCCGGCCGATCAGGGCGACGGTCTCTCCAAACAGCGCCTCCTTGGTGGGGTCGAGGCCCATGCCGTCGCGCCAGCGGCCCCAATGCGGCCGGTCGCCGAGGCTGGTGTCGAAATCCCAGGTCAGGCGTTCGAAGTCGCGGGGACGGTGCCAGCCCTTCGAGTGGCGGTGCATCCGTGCCGTCACTTCGCCGAGGATGGCGAATTTCTGGGTGAGGTGATCCTTCTCGGAGGGCTCGATCCCGCTTTCCCAGTCGAACAGCACGACATGGCGCGGCCGCCGCATCGCAGGATGCGCGACATGCTGGATCAGCGCCCCATCGCGGCCGGGAACGGGGCGTGGCGTCACCACGACGCCGTCGTTGCGGAGCGCCTGCAGCCAGGCGAGCTCGGAGGCGATGGCCGCCGTCGAATGGTAGCCATCGCGGTGGACCCGGAGCGCCCAGCGCCGTCCCGACGCGGGATCGTCGATGCGGTAGGTGGCGTTCTCGCTGAGATTGACCAGCTCGGGCGCCGATACGGCGGGCAGGTCGTAACAGGCGAGGGCATCGGCGGCGAGCGTCGCCAGATGGGCGAGTTGCTCCGCGTGCGGGAGGTCGTCGAAGCCGGTCATCGCGGGCAACGCGCTCGCCGTCACGCCGCCTCGCGGCGCGCGCCGCGCCGGCCGGCGCCGAAGATCGCCTGTCGCGACTGGCCGACGGCGGTATCGAGACGATTGAGGATGTCGTCGCAGAGCTGGCGGTCGAGAAGCAGGCCCGGCTTGAACTGCAGTGAGCGCGGGTCGAGCGCCGAATAGATCGCCCAGATGCCGTTCTGATAGAGGTCGCGCATCACCTGGACGGCGCCCTCGGGGTGGTCGAACTCGAGCCCCATGATCAGGCCGCGCTGGCGGATGCCGACGAAGAAGTCGGGGTAGTGGGCCTGGATCTCGGCGAGGCCCTGGCGGAGATAATGGGAGACGTAGTGGCACTGCGAGCGCGTCTCGGGCCGTGAGACGATCTCCATCACCTTGGCGGCGGCGATGCACCCGAGCTCGGCGCCGCCGAAGCTCGACATGTGGCCCCAGCCGTCCTCCTTCAGCCACGCAGCCGAGGTCTCGTTGGCGATCACCGCGGCGATGGGGTAGATGCCGCCGGACAGGCCCTTGCCGGTGACGATCATGTCGGGCACGACGTCGTAGGTATCGATGCACCACATCTCGCCTGAGCGCATCAGGCCGGTCTGAACCTCGTCGGCGATGTAGAGCGTGCCGACCTTCTCGCAGGCCGCCTTGATTGCGGCGAGGTAGCCCGGCAGCGGCATCGGGAAGCCGTAGGTGGCCGGGATCGACTCGATGATGACGCAGGCGGCATCGCCCTTGGCGATCTCCCGCTCCATTGCCGCCAGGTCGTTGAACGGCACCTTGGTCACATCCTCCTCGTGCGCCTCCGACAGGAAGAGCTTCGAGAAGCGGTCGTCGCCGACCTGGACGGCGAGTCCGGTGTGGCCGTGATAGCAGCGCTGCAGGCAGATGATGCGGCGGCGCTGGGTGGCGTGGCGCGCGCTCTTCAGCGCGATGTCGATCGCCTCGCCGCCGCCGGAGGCGAACATCGAGTAGTGCAGGCCCTTGGGTGCGTTGCGGGCGAGGGACTCGGCGAGCTCGGTCCGCATCAGCGCCGGGAAGTGATGGTTGCCGATGTCGAAGTGCTCCATCCCCTCACGCACGGCGGCGATCACCTCGGGGTTGCGGTGCCCCAGCGAATAGATGCCGCCGTTGAGGTGGAGGTTGATCAGGCGGCGACCGTCCATGTCGTAGAGGTAGTAGCCCTCGCGCCGGTCGATGACGAGGTCGATGCCCTGGCGCTGCCACTCCAGCGTCTTGCCCGGATTCCAGTACTGGATGGTCTTCGCGATGAAGTCGTCCTTGGCCTGGCTCATCTCGCCCACCTCTCCGATCTTCGCCGGAGTCTAGGCGGTGCGCGGCCGCGGCGACTTGACACGACCCTTTCCGGAATTGACACCTCGGACTGGCCGGCGGAGGCTTCACGGCAGAGAAGAGGAGGGGATCATGATCCTCAAAGGGCGAGTGGCGATCGTGACCGGGGCGGGCTCCGGCATCGGCCGGGCCGGGGCCATCGCGATGGCGCGCGAGGGCGCGGCCGTGGTCGTCGCCGACCGCGAGGGGTCGGCGGGCGAAGCGACCGCACGGGCGATCGTCGATGACGGCGGACGGGCGATTGCGATCACCACCGACGTCTCCCATCCGGCGGCGCTGGAACACCTCGTGGCGGAGACGATGGGTGCCTACGCGCGGATCGACGTGCTCCACAGCCATGCCGGCATCCAGATCGAGGGTCCGCTGACCGCGGTCGACCCCGCCGGCATGGAGGCATCATGGCAGGTCAATGTCGCCGCCCATTTTCGCCTCGCGCGTCTGGTGATGCCGGTGATGAAGTCGCAAGGCAAGGGGTCGATCATCGTCACCTCGTCGAATTCGGGCGTGCTCTACGACCGCGAGATGATCGCCTATGCAACCTCCAAGCATGCAGCGGTGGCGATGGTGAAGCAGATCGCCCTCGACTACGGCCAGTATGGCGTGCGGGTGAACGCGCTCTGCCCGGGCTGGGTGGACACCCCCTTCAACGACGCTTTCACGCGCCAGATGGGGGGGCGCGCCGCGCTGCTCGCCTACGTCAAGGACAAGATCCCGATGGGCCGCTTCGCCACGGTCGACGAGATCGCCGAGGCCATCCTGTTCCTCGCCTCCGACCGCTCCTCGTTCATGACCGGCCAGGCCCTGGTGATCGACGGCGGCGAGTGCATCGCCTGAGGCGTCGCGGGAACCCTTCCCGCGACGACCTTAGGCCAGGCTGGGTTTCTAGGCCTGAGGATATACGCAGGCGTAGCGCCGACTGGCGTTCGCGCACGGTAGGGACCCGTCCATTCTGCCCGCCGCCGTGAACCGAGCCTAGGGCGGCCTACGGGGCCGCCCTAGGCCTGTGGCTCAAACGATCAGCCCTTCGTCCTTCAGGGTGAGCCAGAACGCGTCGAGCGTGTTCGCCTTGATGCTGCTGAAGCTGACGCCGTGGTCCGGGGTCCAGGCGACGTAGGTGCCGGCCGCATTGGTCACGAGCTGGTCCTGGTTGAACCACATCAGCGCATTCTTGAGGTCCTCGCCGTCGGCCATGACCACGTCGCTGGTCGTCGCAGCGTTGAGGTCGTTGAAGTCGAAGACATCGACCTTCTTCTGCCAGGCCTGGAGGTTGGACGTAAGCGCTGTCCCGGACCGCGTCGATCCGTTCGCGTCAAAGGTGAACGCCTTGGTGGTCGTGTTGTACTCAGCGGCGGACAGGACGCCATTTCCGTCGGTGTCGACCTTGCCGCTGCTGCCGTCGGTATAGACAAAGGGCGACTTGCCCTTCAGCCATTTGACGGCTTCGCCGACGAGGTCGAGCGGAGTCTTGTCGCCGTTGTATATGTTCAGCTGCGCCGCAAGAGCCTGCGACATCAGAATCTGGCGAGTGTCGGTGGTGCTGTCGCTCGACTTGATGATCTGGAGAGCGGCGGCGAGGGTGGCGAACAGCGTGTCCTCTCCGGCATCGCAGACGCCGTTGCCATTGGCATCGCCGAGCAGAATGCCGGTGTCGCTGCCGTCGGTCTTGATCAGCCCGTCCTTGTTCCAGTCCTTCGTTGGCGACTTGTCGAGGCTGTCCGGAATGACGTCATACTTGGTGAGGACGCCGCTGTTGACCAGGTTGGCCGTATCCTTGACGCCCCTGCTGTTGGTCGCGACGCCGCCGTCCCAGGCCTCCGGGTGCTGGCCCCAGAAGCCCTTGGTCAGACCATGGACACCCTCGACGAACTTGTAGTTGGCGAAGTTCAGGTTCGCCTGGTTCTCGCCGCCAACCGACGGCAAGGCATAGCCAGCGTTGCCTACGGTCTGGAAGTAGCCGCTCGGCACGACCTCGTAGACGGTCTTGCCCAGCGCGTTGCTGCCGAGGCCGTTCAGCGACCACGTGCCGTCGGCGGCCGTAGTCGTGCTCAGGCCGTCGTCGTTGAGCTTGTTGCCGTTGAGGTCGACGAAGACGGTGATCCCGCCGAGCCCGGTGTCGTCCGCGGTGATGCCGTTTCCGGTCTTGTCGAGGTACTTCTTGCCGGAGATGTCGAACAGCTTGAAGTTGGTGAAGTCGTTGCCGTCGTCGTCGCCGCCGCTGCCGGGGTTGTCGACGGTCTGGACCAGCGTTCCGGTCTGCTCGGAGCCGCCGGGCACCACCTCGTAGATGCTCTTGCCGACGTCGGCCAGGGTCAGGCCGCCGATCGACCAGTTGCCGTCGTCGTCGGTGGTGGTGGAACGATCGCCGGCGGTGAAGCCTTCCTCGCCGTCGTCTTCGATGTAGATGGTGACAGCACCGTGGCTCCAGGCGACATCGTCGTCGCTCTTGCCGTCGCCAGTGAGGTCCTCGAACTTGGTGCCCGAGACCGAGAAGTTGAGGAAGTTGGTGAAGTCGTTGTCGTCGTCGTCGCCGCCGCCGCCGGGGTTGTCGACGGTCTGGACCAGCGTTCCGGTCTGCTCGGAGCCGCCGGGTACCACCTCGTAGATGCTCTTGCCGACGTCGGCCAGGGTCAGGCCGCCGATCGACCAGTTGCCGTCGTCATCGGTGGTGGTGGAACGATCGCCGGCGGTGAAGCCTTCCTCGCCGTCGTCTTCGATGTAGATGGTGACAGCACCGTGGCTCCAGGCGACATCGTCGTCGCTCTTGCCGTCGCCGGTGAGGTCCTCGAACTTGGTGCCCGAGACCGAGAAGTCGGCGAAGTTCACAAAGTTCTGATCCTGAACGGTTTGACCGCTTGCGAGGGTGACAGAGTGCTCGTCGGGTGCGGTTGGGGAGAGTTGGGTCCACCCGCTCTGGACGACTTCACGGACAACGTAGTCGCCTGCGGCGAGACCGTCGAAGCTGTAGTGTCCGGTGGCGTCGGTGGCGGTCCAGCGCTCGCCTTCGCCGGCATCCCAGACGCCGTTGCCACCCACTGAATCGGTCCAGTCGAGGACGTTGTCGTTGTCCTCGTCGAGGTAGATCTGCCAATCCGAAAGCGGGGTCTGGTCATCAGTCGTGCCCAGATCGCCGTCGGCATCCTCGTACTTGAACCCTTCGATCGATCCGCTGGGCTCGGTGCCACCCGACAGCACCCCCCACTCCTCAAAACCGCTGTTGGCTGCATAGGCGCCGCCCTGGCCGCCGAACTGCGAATACAGGTAGACGTAGTTGTTGTTCCCCGAGTGATCGAACAGGCTGTCCGGGATCAAAACGATGTAGTCGCCCTTGCCGCTGCCCGCGTTCCATTGCGCGTCGAGCAGCACGGAGATGTCGCCGTTGCTGTCGAGGTCGAAAAGCGGGGTGCCCGAAAGGGTCGAGAGGTCGCCGGTGCCTTTCTGGTAGATCTTCAGTTGGTCCAACGAGATCAACTGAGGCTCGTTCGCCGCCCCGCTCTGGTTGATATCGATACGAAACTCCCGGTAGGCGACCCCGGCGGTCGTGCCGTTTGTGCCGTCGCCGATAACGACAAGAATGTCGTCAAGCAGAAGGGCGTTGGTGTGCGCGGGTTCCTTGGCGTCGAGCGGAAGCGGATTGGCGTCAGTGTTGAAGCCCTCCTCAACCGGGCTGTCCTGAATGACCAAGAAGCTGTCGAATGTGCCGGTGCCGGTCGAAACCGCCGAAGTCGTATTGGTGAAGATGGCGCCGTTCGCGGTCGCCGTGTCGTTCTGCCCGGTGACGTTAACAAGGACGGTAGGAACAATATCAACCGTGATGTCGCGGGAGGCGCTCAGATCGTTGGCGGTGCCTATGTCGTCGCTGTCAGTTGCCGCCGTGACGCTGTAGGGACCGTCACTGAGCGCGGAGACCTGCGCGGACGTCAGGGTGACAGACCAGACGCCGCCACTCAGGTGAGTGCCGGAGGCGCCACTGACCGACGCATGGTACTCCACTCCGTTCAAAACAACGGTCACGTCCGTGCCGTTCGCAACGTGGGTCGTTGTCCCGCTGATCGTGACGCTGGCGCCAGCCTCGGCGGCGCTGATGACATCATCGCCGGCGATCGGATTGATGGTCAGGTTGGGCTGGCTGTCCGTGAAGCTTGCCGTTGCGGTCTCGCCGTCGGAGGCGTCCGTAGCGGAGAGCAGGAAGGCCTGGTTGAGCGCGTCCGGGTTGACGCTCCAGGACGTCGTGACCGATCCGTTGACGATTCCGTCCAGGTCGCCTTCGCCGCCGTCAGTCACGCTCCAGGACTCCGCCGTCCCGGTAAGATCGTAGGCGAGGAGGTCGTCCTCGGTGCCGATCAGCCCATCCTGGCCGGGCAAGACGTGGGCGACCCAGAATTCGATGGTGGCCCCTTCCTCGACATTCCACGCAGTGATGGAGGCAGAGTCGCCGGGCTGATAGTCGAGCTTGTCGGTCGAGACAGTGAGCGGACCTTCGGTCATGCGGTACTCCCTGGGCGTTGGGCGGAACTCGGCCACCGGGCCGCAACCACCCGCTGGCCCAGGCGCGTCGAATCGCGCCCCCGGCTCAGCGGAAGGAAAAAGCTCCGACTGTTTGAATTTCTTTCGATTTCTCAGGGAGTTCTTGGAAAAGCTGCATTGGCCTCGCGTGGAGGCTTCAACAAGAACCCTTTTCCCCGCTACGCCCGCCGCCCGGACCGGAGAATGTAAACGGACTACTACCTATATTGCGAAAACTGTCCATGTGGATTCTGCA
This sequence comes from Bauldia sp., assembly GCA_020442065.1. Lineage (GTDB taxonomy): Bacteria > Pseudomonadota > Alphaproteobacteria > Rhizobiales > Kaistiaceae > Bauldia. The sequence goes on along the minus strand of JAGRKZ010000072.1, from coordinate 14,549 downwards.
ATCATCATTAGGCCATGCATCACGAAAGTTATCATTCATTGTAAAAATGCCGGATATGGTGCAGTCCGGAACAAACTACACGCGTAGACCGCGTGTGACCTGCGTCATTGACAATACCGGAGGATGTATCGCCGGCCTGCTCGCGGCACTGTCCGGCGAGGCCGGATGACCTCGGCAATGGTCTTTTTTGCTATTTCACCGCGCCGGCGGTGAGCCCCTTGATGATGTAGCGTTCGAGCAGGACGCCGACGACGATGAGGGGCAGGATGGCCGCGGTCGACAGGGCCGCCATCGACCACCAGCTGATGCCTTGCGAGCCCGTCTGGCTGGCTACCATCACCGGCAACGTCTTTGCCGTTGCCCCGGTCAGCAGGGCCGCGAAGAAATACTCGTTCCAGCTGAGGACGAGCGCGAGGATCAGGGCGGCGACGATCCCGGGGAGCGCGAGAGGCAGCACGATCCGGACAAATGTCCCCCAGATCGAAAGACCGTCGACCAGCGCCGCCTCCTCGAGCTCGATCGGGATCGACATGAACTGGTCACGCATGATCCAGATGACGATGGGTAGAACCATCAGCGTGTAGACGAGGACCAGGCCCGGGAGCGAGTCGAGGAAAGCCAGCTCCTTGTAGAGGACAAGGAAGGGCATCGCGAGCACGACAGGGGGAAGGATCAGCTGCGACAGGAAGAAGAATGATATGTCGTTGTTGCGCATCGGGCCGAAGCGGTACGGGAAGCGCGCCAGTCCGTAACCGGCGAGCGAGCCGATCGCGACCGCGAGCAGGGATCCGCCCAGGGACGCGACTAGACTGTTGCCCATGCGTTTGAGGAATTCCTCACGCACCGTCGAGGTCTCGAAAAGTGTGTCCGGCGAGAGGCCGAGGGACCGCCACCCCTTCCAGTCCGGCGTGAAGTCGACGAAGGGGACGAGGTGTCCCTGCATGACGTCCGGCGCCGACTTGAAGGACGTCGTCAGCGTCCAGTAGATCGGGAACAGGCAGATGAACGCCCAGAGCAGCAGCACGCCGTAGATGAGGATGCGCGTGGCGACGAAACGCGCGCGCTGGCTCCCCAGGGATTCGAAACGCCGATCGTCGGTCACCGCGGTGCTTGCCAATTCGGGCTCCTAGACGCGATCCACCGCGCGGGCGGTGGAGTATCGGCTGACCCAACGCGTCGTCACGAGCAGCGCGATGGTGATGAAGATCACGATGGCGATGAGGTAGAACTCGGCGAGCGCTGTGCCGTAGCCGACATTGGAGCGGTCGCGGTACTCGCGGTAGATGAAGCTCGACACCGTATCGGTAGCGCCTCCGGGACCGCCCGACGTGACGTTGATGACGATATCGGCGAGCTTCAGCTTGAAGATGATGCGGATCAGGATGGCGGTGATGCTGACGGGCAGCATGAGCGGGAAGGTTATCCGCCAGAACGTCTGCCATGGGCTGGCGCCATCGACCCTGGCGGCTTCGAGAAGGTCTTTCGGCAGCGCCTGAAGGCCGGCGAGCAAGAGGATCATGATCAACGGGATGAACACCCAGGCGTCCATCACCTCGATCGAAAGCCGCGCGATCCAGGGGTCGGTGAAGAAGGCGGGATTGTCCCACCCGAGGAGGCGGGCGAGGCGCGCCGCGGGACCGAAACGGTTCTCCATGATCGACTTGCCCACCATCCAGCTCACGGCGACCGGCGAGAGCATGAAAGGCAGCAGGAACACGATCCGGAAGAAGCGTTGCGCCTTGATGTCGGCATTGAGAAGGACAGCCAGGCCGAAGGCGATCGCGTATTCGAAGAACACCGCGAGCCCGTAGTAGACCATGTTCCTGAGCGCGTTCCAGTAGAACGGATCGTTCCACAGCGCGACGATGTTGTCGAAGCCGTTGAAGCGGCGCCCAACGGAGCCGCTCAGGTTCCAGTCCGTGAAGGCGAGGTAGAGCCCGAAGGCGGTGGGGAAGATTACCAGGGCTACGGTAAAGAACACTGCCGGAAGCACGAACGCGGCCCGCTGTCCTTGTTCGCCGCGGATGAGGATCTGGCCCAGGACGACCGACGCCGCCCAAAGGAAATAGGCATAGAAGACCGGCCGCCAGCTGGCGAAACCCGATGCGGAAACGCCGGCGGCATAAAGGACCTGGAACAGGAGCACTGCCGCGAAGAGGAGAGTACCCGCGATAATGATCAGCCGGCCCAACGACTTTCGGCTCGCGGACGTTCCGACCCCGACGGTCTCGAAGGTCTGGCCGACGTTCGGCGATGTTGTCGTCATGGCGATGGGGCGAACCTGATCCGGACAGCGATGGACTGGCGGCGCGGCCTGCGCCGCCAGTCCGGTCTCAGCGTGTGCCGGAGATCCGGCCTCGACTACATCCCAAGCGATGCCTTGTAGAGCTTCACCTGGCTGTCACGACCGATCTGGTCGGTGATCTTCTCCCAGGCCGCGGCGATCGCGTCGGCGGTTTCCTGGGCCGACTTGTACTGGCCGGCGAAACCCTTCGCCAGTTCGTCCTCGGCGACCGAGTAGTACTGGAAGATGCCCGGGATGCGGGGCTCGATGGCGGCGTTGGGGTGGTTGTAGCTGTCCGCGTTCGAGCCGAGGTAGTCCTCGATGAAGGCGCGGTCATACCCCGCCGTTTCCCATTCGTCGTAGTTGAAGTGGGAGTTGCGGTAGGGCTGGAAGCCCGACGGATACGCCGCCATCCACAGCGAGATGTCCTTGCCGCCGAGATGGGCCGCCGCGCTCCACGCCGCCTTGCGCTTCTTCTCGTCGCCCGAGACGCGGTTGGTGACGTAAACGCCCCAGCCGAGATAGGCCATGTTCGGGGCGAAGTTGGGCTCGGCCGGCTCTTCCCAGGCTCCGGCTTTGGCGTTGTAGACCTTCTTGGCGCCAGGGTTGATCGAGAAGCCGACGACATCGCCGACGACGGAGGTGTCGGACGTGCGGGCGTTGGAGCCGATGTCGCCCCACCAGCACAGCATCGAGCCCGTGCCGGCCAGGAACTGCTGGAAGCCGGTAGCTCCGGGGTCGGCGTTGATCTGATCGGGCGGATAGGCGCCCGCCGCGATCAGGTCCATCACGTCCTGGATCGCCTGGACCCAGCCGGGGTTGTTGACCCGCGGCTTCATCGTGTCCGGATCAAACAGCCAGGCCTTGTCGTCGGGATGCTTGACGTATGCGGAGGCGCGATCCTCGAGGAAGTAGAAGCCGAAGCCGCCCCAGCCCTTCAACGGATCGAGGAAGCCATACGCGTCGAGACCGGTGAGCGGATCCTTCTGACCCTTCACGGCCTTCGAGACCGCGTCGACCTCGTCCCAGGTGGTCGGCACCGCCGCCATGCCGCTGATCGACCCGTCGCCGAAATAGTCGGTGCGGTAAGCGAAGGTATGGCAGTCGCCGTCGATGGTGATGCGGTAGGTCTTGCCATCCCACGTCCCGACCGGCGCCTTCAGGTAGTTCACGTAGTCGTCCATGTCGATCTGGGCCTTGACCCAGTCCGGCATCTCGTCGAGCAGGCCCTTGCCGGCCGTGTCGCCCTCGAAGGGGGCGCCCATCTCGATGATGTCGAAATCGACGGTGCCGGTGGCGATCGACTGCTGGAGGCGCGGATTGTAGTCGGCCTGGGCGAGGTCGATCCAGTTGATCTTGGCGCCGGTATAAGCCTCCCACGGCTTGAGGAAGCCCCGGAACAGGAAGTTGTGGAGGTTCTGGTTGTTGAGGCCCATGAAGGTCAGCTCAACGCCGGCGAACTCGCCTTCCTGCACCGTGGCCTTGGTCGGCCCGAGGCACATCTCGCCGACCTTCTGCCAGTCGGCGTCAGTCGGGGAGCCCATGCCGACTCCGGGAATCTTGAGGATCTCGGCGCGGAGGCTGGCGCTGTCCTGGGCCAAAGCGCGCGACATCGTGCCGAGCACGCCGGTTGATCCGAGCGCGGCCACCGAAGCGGCCGTGGCGGCGGCGCCGCCGAGGAACTTGCGCCGGCTGGCCTGCACGGCCATCAGGCGCTGATAGACATCGATTCTCACGTTGAATCCCCTCCCATTGAGGCGGAATGCGATCCCGCCTGAACAAAGCCTGACGGCGCCCCGATGCGGCGTGGCAAGGGCGTCGAAGCGACATTTTAGTATGCAGCCAGCCGGAATAGTGTCAACAAATCCGCAGACGAATGAGCTCGGGATTCCGGCGGGATCAGCGTCTGGATACCGGTTCGCCACCGCCTCAATTGCTTTGGCCTGCGGGGCGGCGACCGCATCCCGGTTGGCGATACGATCCAGGCGATCGCCAGTGTGCCAGGCATCTCGGCTAATCGACCCCCTTTACCCCCATCTTGAGGCCGTAAACATATCTATCCGTGGTGGTGATGAAGAGGAGGTTGCGGTCCTTGCCGCCAAAGGTCACGTCCGTAGTGATGCCCGTGGGCAAGTCAATTTGTTCGATCCTCTTGCCCGTCTTGTCGAGCACTGTCACTCCATTGCGGGTGAGATAGACGTTGCCCTCGACATCGATGGCCATGCCTTCGGAACTGCGATCGTAAAAGAGGCGTTTGTTCGTGAGTTCGCCCCCCGGTCGAATGTCGAAGGCCCATGTTGTCTGCCCGACGATGTCTCCCACGTAAAGCACCTTGCCATCCGTCGTACCGATGATGCCGTAAGGATAAGAGAGGTCGGTTGTGACCTGCGTGACGGTCTTGCGGTCAGGTGCCATGAAGTAAACGTGCTGGCCCGCCATTCGCGCATTGGGGTCGCGGATCAAGAATGTCGTTCGGTAATATGGGTCGGTGAAATAGACGCCCCCGTCGGGGCTGATCCACAAGTCGTTCGGACCATTGAACTGTTTGCCCCCGAAGTTCGTGGCGAGCACCGTGACAACCTTGTCGGGTGTGATCGACCACAATTCGCCCTTCTCCACGGCGGTGACAAGGAGCTTTCCAGTTTTTTCGAAGTAAAGTCCTTTAGAAAATCCCGACGGTGTAAGCCAATCGGAGAACGTACCGTCGAATGCGTTCCATTTTACTATCCGATCCGAAAATTGATCAGTGAAAAACACGTTGCCGTCGCGATCTGCCGCGAGACCATAGGCGTACGGATAGCCTTCACCCAATACCTCAAGCTTCGCACCGGGCGCAATGACAGGCGAATCGGCTGCCAATATGGGGCCACTTGCTAAGAGAAGGGCTACGACAACTGTACAACAACCGCGTATTGCTTTCAGGAGATTGAATTTCGGCTCAAGCTGAAAGTTGGCGGCGTCGGCGACCAGATGTCTCGTCATGTTGCGTTTCCTCCAGCCCATATCCACCCCGCTTCCGGGCCAAGTCAGATAGAATGCTGGCTGTTCGTCGTCAGATGACTCGAGAGACATCGATTGTCACGATGAACCCCTGCCATTTGGGCAGGGACAACCCCCTGCCCGGTACGCGTTCGCTGGCCGTCCTGCGGCCACGCAAACGCGACAATTTAGTATGCAGCCAGCCGGAATAGTGTCAACAAATCCGCAGACGAATGAGTTCAGGATTCCGGCGGGATCAATGTCTGGATACCGGTTCGCCACGCGCCTCAATTCCTTTCGCCTGCGGGACGGCGACCGCATCCCGGTTGGAGATGCGATCAAGGCGATCGCCGGGGTGCCAGGCATATCGGCGGTGGAGTTGAACTATCCGCAGCATTTCACGGCCGAGGGCGACGATATCCTCGGTCTCGCCAGTGACGTCGGCCTTGCGGTGACCGCGCTCAACCTTCGTTTCGATGGCCCGCGGTTCGCCCTCGGTGCCTTCACCAATCCCGATCTCCAGTCGCGCGAGGCGGCGATCCGGACTGCCGGCGACGCGGTCGACCTCGCCGCCGAGAAGGGCATCGACCACGTCATCCTGTGGATGGGGCCCGACGGCTTCGACTATCCCTTCCAGGCCGACTACGGCGCCCTCTGGGAGATGGAGATCGACGGCTTCCGGCAGGTCGCGGCGCGGCAGCCGGACGTCCGCGTCAGCGTCGAGTACAAGCCGAGCGACCCGCGGCGGGTATCGCTGATCCGTTCGATGTCGGATTCGCTGCTCGCCTGCGCCGACGTCGGCCTCGACAATTTCGGCGTCACCCTCGACCTCTGCCACGTCCTGATGGCTGGCGAGCAGCCGGCGGCGGTGGCGGCGATGGCGATCCGGCGCGGCAAGCTCTTCGGCGTCCACCTCAATGACGGCTACGGACCCGCCGACGACGGCATGATGGTCGGCTCCGTGCGGCCCTGGCACATGCTGGAGCTGCTCGCCGAGATGCGGCGCGGCGGCTTCTCCGGCACGATCTACTTCGACACGTTCCCGGACCGCGTCGACCCGGCCGCCGAGGCTGCCACCAACGTCGCCATGATCAAGCGCTTCGAGAGGATACTCGATCGCCTGCCGGCGGACGAGCTCGACCACATCCGCGCCGCCCAGGACGGTGTAGCGGCGACGCGGCTGATTCAGCGCGTCGTGTTCGGGACCGACGATGCCTGACGAGCGCGCACCGCGGGTCGTCGTCCTCGGCAGCGTGCACATGGATCTGATCGCCACCGCCGCGCGGCTACCCGGACGCGGCGAGTCGGTCACGGGCGGCACGTTCGCGATGGCGCCAGGCGGCAAGGCGGGCAACCAGGCCTGCCAGTGCGCCCTCGCGGGGGCCGAGACCCGCATTCTCACCCGCTTCGGCGACGACGCCTTCGGACGGGAGCTGACCTCGGCGCTCGCTGCGCGCGGCGTGGATGTGTCCCTCGTCGCCGTCGACCCCGAGGCGGCGACCGGGGCAAGCACGGTCCTTGCCGGCGAGGGCGACTATCAGTCGATCATCGCGCCGGGCGCCGCGGGCAGGCTATCGACGGAGGACATTGCCCGCGCGGCGCCGGCAATCGGCGCGGCCGATGCGCTGATCCTGCAGCTCGAAATCGATCCTGCGATCTCTGCCGAGGCGGCGGCGGTCGCTGCCGCGGCGGGGCGGCTCGTCGTGCTCAATGCCTCGCCCGCACCGGAGGGCTGGGACGCGCTGCCCGAGGCGCTCCGCCGGTCGACCGGGATGCTGGTGGTCAATCGCGTCGAAGCCGGTCGCCTGCTCGGTGGCGCGCCGGCGGCGGGAGAGACGCACCTCGCCCGGTTGCTCGCCGACCGGACCGGCGTGCGCCGGGTCATCGTCACCGAAGGCAGCGGCGGCGTCAGCGGCTGCTTCGACGACGAAACGGTACGGCAGCCGGCGTTTCCGGCGGCCGTCGTCGATACGGTCGGCGCCGGCGACGCCTTCCTCGGGACCACCGTCGTCGCGCTGCTCGAAGGCCGGGCCTTCGCCGAGGCCCTCCGTCGCGGGGCGGCGGCCGGATGCCTCGCGGTCTCGCGCGGCGGGGTCTACGATGCGCTGCCGGATCGCGCCGCGGTCGATGCGTTTCTCGCCGCGCGGGCCTGAAGCCGGTGCGACGTCAGATCGGGCGGCGGGCGCAAGCGGCGTAGCGAGCGGCCCACGGCCGTAGCGCCTCGAACGCGGCGCTTGCGGCGAGAACGTCGGCGTCGGCATAGCGACGGCCGATGATCTGCATCCCGACCGGCAGGCCGTCGACTTCACCCGCCGGAATCGAGGCGGCGGGATGGCCGGTGAAGTTGACCGGGTAGGTCAGGCACCAGCCGATCAGCGGATCGACCGCTTCGCCATTGACCTCGGACGGGCCGACGGTGTTGCCGTCGTCGCGGTTCTTGACCGGCATCGACGCAAGCGTCGGACTGACGATGAGGTCGTAGCGGCTGAAGGCGGTCTGGATCGCGTCGTAAACCTCCGTCCGGATTGCCTGGTCGCGATTGAGGTCGGTGATCGTCATCGTCTTGCCGATCTCGATCCAGTGGAGGTACTCGGGCGGGAAGTCCTCGGCATGGTCGGCGAGGAGATCGAGGCCGGCGGCCTTCACCGCCTCGAAAGCTCCGAGGTTGAGCGGCATCATCAGCCGCGACCAGGCATCGCTCAACTCGCGCTGGCTGCGCTTGATGCCGAGCGTCACCGGTTCGACATGGGCACCCGCGTCCTCGAAGGCCCGGACGGCCTTCTCGACGACCGCGGCGATGCGGGGATCGACCGGGAAGACATCGAAGTCGGCGCTATAGCCGATCTTCCAGCCCTTGATGTCGCGCTTCATCGCGACGGCGAAGTCGATCGTCTCGTCGAGGCTGAGCGGGTCGGCCGGGCTGTAGCCGGAAAGCGCGGTGAGGGCGATGGCGGCATCCTCGACCGTGCGGGTGATCGGACCCTCGAAGACGAAGGGGAGGTCGCCCGCGAAGGCGTTGGGCCGGATGACCACCGGGATGCGGCCGTAGGAGGCCTTGTAGCCGTAGACCCCGCACCACGCCGCCGGAATGCGGATCGAGCCGCCGGCGTCGGTGCCCTCGGCGAGAGGGAGCAGGCCGTCCGCCACCGCGGCGGCGCTGCCGCCGGACGAGCCGCCGGTGTTGCGGGAGGTGTCGAACGGGTTGCGGCTCGGGCCAAACAGCGGGTTGTCGCAGGTGCCGCGAAGTCCCATCACTGGGGCGTTGGTCTTGCCGACCAGGATCGCGCCGGCCTTCTCGATCCGCTCAGCGAACGGGCAGTACCAATGGGCGATGTTGTCCTTGAGGGCGCGGACGCCGCCGAAGGTCGCCGGCCAGCCCGGCTTGAAGTCGAAGAGGTCCTTGATCGCGGACGGCACGCCATGCAGCGGCCCGAGCGCATCGCCGCGCGTCACGGCCGCTTCGGCCTTGCGGGCGTTGTCCATGGCGCCGTCGGGGTCGGTGAAGATGAGGGCGTTGAGGCTGGGGTTGCGGCGCTCGATCCGGGCGAGCGTCGCCTCCATCACCTCGACCGGCGACACCTCGCGGCGGCGGACGCGGCCTGCGATTTCCGCGGCGCTCGCGTAAGCCAGTTCATCTTCGCGCATCGCTTCCTCACCCTTCGAGCCGCCGCATCAGATCGTGCGTGCGGGAGTAAACGTCCTTGAAGACCGCGTACTGCCGGTCGTAGACGCCCGCCGTCGCGGGATCGGCGACGATCTCCGAGGCGACCGGGTTCCAGGTCCGGATGTCCTCCCGGCGGACATCGCCGATCGCGAGGGCGGCGAGGAAGGCATCGCCGTAGCTCGCCCCCATCGTCTTCTCACGGAGAATCTGGATGCGGCCGGAGATGTCTGATGTGGCCTGCGCCCACGGCTTGTTGCGGGTGCCGCCGCCGACGGCATAGACCGCCGCGGGATCGGCGCCGGCCTCGACGTAGGTCTCGAAGATATGGTTGGTGCCGTTGGCGATGCCCTCGAGCAGCGCGCGGTAGATGTCGCCGCGGGTGTGGGTGAGGTTGAGGCCGAAGAGCACCCCGCGGGCATGGGGATCATGGATCGGCGTGCGCTCGCCGGAAAAGTAGGGCAGGAGGACCAGCCCGTTGGCCCCGGGCGGCGAGCCTTCGGCTTCCGCCGCAAGCGCGATCATCGCCGTGGCTGGATCGAGGTCGCGGGCAAGTGTGTCGCGGAACCAGTGGGTCAGCGTGCCGCTGGTGGCAAGGCCCGACATCGAGGCGTGCTGGCCGGGGAACAGCCAGGGTGCGTACCAGAGCCGCCGGTCGCGGACACGGCTGGCGGTGATGGTGATGATGAAGATGGTCGAGCCGTACATCAGCATCATGTCGCCGGCGTCGAGAACGCCGACGCTGATCGCCTCCGATGCGGCGTCGATCGTGCCGACGATGACGGGCGTGCCGGCCGCGAGCCCGGTTTCCCCGGCGGCCCGCGCCGTCACCGTGCCCGCAACATCGGTGGTCCAGGCCGGTTCGGGCAGCAGATCGAGATCGACGATGTCGCGCGCGAGTGCGGCGTCGTAGCCGAGCGTGTCGGCCGTGTAGATCGGGCTGGTGCCGGCCGCCGAGTAGTGATCGATGACGCAGGCGCCGGTGAGGCGGTGGACGAGCCACGACGTCGAGGTGTGGATCTTCCGGGTCCTGGCGAAGATCTCCGGGTGCTTCCGGCGGAGCCACAGGATCTTCGGGCCGACCGACTGCGAGGTGAGGGCATTGCCGCAACGGTCGAGGATGGCCTCCTCTCCGATCGCGCCGGTCAGCTCCTCGATCTCGTCCGCGGCGCGGGTGTCGACGCCGTAGAGGACCGCGTTCATCAGCGGCTCGCCATCGCCGTCGACCGGCAGCATGCAGGGGCCGATGGCGCTTGTCCCGACGGCCTTCACCTCGGCGGGACTGACGCCACTCTCGGCAAGAAGCGTCCGCGAGATGGTGGTGAAATCGGCCCACCAGTCCTCCTGCGGACGGTGCTCGGCCCAGCCCGGCTGCGGCACCAGCATCTTGTGGGGCTGGGCTGCACTGGCCAGGATCCGGCCGGCGCCGTCGACCAGCACGCCCTTGCTCTCGAAAGTTCCGATGTCGATGCCGAGATAGGCCTTCATTCGGGATAATCGTCGCGTTCGAGACTGAAGCCGGCGTCGATGGCCGAGAGGCCGGCGACGAGCAGCGTCGTGAGATCCGCGAGGTCGGCCACGTCGCAGACCTCGAGCGAGGAATGAGTGTAGCGGCAGGGGAAGCCGAGGTCGATGGAGGCGACGCCGGCATTGACGAGCTGGACGTAGGAGGAGTCGGTGAGAGCGCCGATATGCGCGCTGCGCTGGAGCGGCAGCCCGCTGTCCTTCGCCGCTTGCTCGAACAGCGATACCAGCGCCGGATGGGGAATGGTGCCGTTGAGCGTGCCCCGCCCGTGAAAGCTGTAGAGGCTCATCGCCGGGCCGCCGCCAAGCCGGATGTCGCCGCGGGCGGTCATGTCCGGGGTGTCGGTGGCAAGGATCAGATCGAGCTGGATGGCGATGTCGGGAGCGAGCGCGTTGGCCGCGGTCAGCGCGCCGCGGAGGTTGAACTCCTCGAGCACGGAGAAGACCAGATGGACGGTCGGCTTCGTCCTGACGGTCCGGAGGCTGCGGGCCACCTCGACCATCACCGCGCAGGCGGCGCGGTCGTCGACCGAGGTCCCGGCGAGGCGGTCATGGGCGAGGTCGACCACCTTCGGCGTGTAGACGACCGGGGTGCCGATATCGATACCCGACGCGAGCACCTCCTCGGCGCTGCCGAAGCCGGTATCGACATAGAGCTCGGGGTAGGGCAGGACGCGGTATTTCTCGTCCGGGGTCGTCGCGTGGTGGCTCTTGTTGGCGATCAGGCCGGGCACGTCGCGGCCCTCGCCGACGCAGAACACCACCTGCTGCGACGGCAGCGCCTTTTCCGGCACGCCGCCGAGGCGCTCGACCCGCACGAGGCCGTTCGCCTCGATCTTCCGCACCACCAGCCCGAGCTGGTCCATGTGGGCGAAGAGCATGACGCTCGGCGTGTCCTTGGCGCCGGGAAGCGTCGCGATGAGGTTGCCGAGCCGGTCGGTATGGGAGTCGATGCCGAGCGCCGCGAGCTCCGCCTTGAGCCGGCGGCGGACGCGGCCCTCGTAGCCGCTCAGTCCCGGGATCAGCATCAGCTCCCTGGTCAGGTGCCGAAGCCGTTGCTTGAGGCTGTCGCGTCCGGCCTTCGCCGGCTTCGTCCTCGCGGTTCTCGTCGTTTTCGCCATATCAGCCGCTCCGCGCTTCGCGAACCAGCCGCATGAATTCGGCGGCGCGATCCGGGTCCACCGCATTCCACGTGTGGCCGTCGACCTTGAGGGAGGAGCCGACGATGCAGCCGTCGGCGATGCGGAGGACGTCCTTGACCGTGGCGTGCTTGACGCCGGTATTGGCGAGCACCGGGGTATCGGGCAAGGCGGACTTGACCGACTCGAGGTCCGGCATGGCCGCGGCCTCCCCGGTGATGGCGCCGGAAACCAGGATCGCATCGGGGATCGAGGAGAACACCGCGCTCCGGGCGCGATCGGCAAGGCTCCGCCGGTCGAGCGACCAGGCGAACTCGGCCGAGACGTTGAAGAGCACGGCGAGGTCCTTCCGCCCGAGCCGGTCGCGATAGCGGAGCGCGGCGCCGGCGTCGGGGTTCCACGGCCCCATGTCCGAGGCGTAGGTGCCGGTGAAGATCTCGCGAACGAACCGCGCGCCGGTCGCGGCGGCGAGCGCCATCGTACTCATCGGGTCCCAAAGGACGTTGACGCCGAAGGGGAGGCGGATCTCGGAGCGCAGTGCGCCGATGACGCACGCCATCGTCGCGGTCGACGCCGCGTCGACCTTGAACTCATAGGGGCGGTCGTTCTCGTTGCCGAACATGACCGCGTCGAAGCCCGCGGCCTGGAGCGCGGCGAGATCCTTCCGGGCCGCCTCGACCAGACTGTCCAGCCCGGCCTCGGCATCATAGAGCGGGGACCCGGGCAACGCGCCGAGATGCACCATGGCGATCGCGACCTTGCGCGCGCCGAACACCCGCCTGAACTTCTCCGTCATTCTTGCCAATTCCCCGATGGACACGCGGCGCCACTCTGGCGACCGTACGCCCCGGGGACAAGGGATTAAGTTGTCCGCGGGCCTGCGAGTGTCGGCGCGGATGCCCCGGTACGCCACGGTCATCGCGAAACGTGGGTCTGTCAGCAGATGTCAGGTGAGACACTACCGGCGGCGCGGTAGTGTTGACTCATGAACGAAAAGGGAACAAGGTGCGCAGAGAACAAAGAAGGAACAGCGCCATGACCGCCCATATCAAGGATCTCGCGGCCCTCATCGTCGTGGTTTCGTTCATCGCCTCGATCGGCGTCATTCACGAGGCCATGCAACTCCTTATCTAGTTGTTGCGGCGCCCCGGGCAGAAGTCCGGGGATGGCCGGGGCGGCGCATGGACTTGGGGTCGGCGCTCCGCGACACTTGGTGCGAAGAGGATCGCATCATGAGTCGCATCGCCGATCAGGTCGGCTTCGTCCACCTGCGGGTTCACTCGGCCTATTCGCTGCTCGAGGGGGCCCTGCAAATCAAGAAGCTGATCGCCCTTGCCAAGGGCGACCGGATGCCGGCGCTGGGGCTCGCCGACAGCGGCAACCTGTTCGGTGCGCTCGAATTCTCCGAGAAGATGGCCGAGGCGGGCATCCAGCCCATCGTCGGTTGCCAGCTGGCGCTCGATTTCGGCGATAGTCCCGAGGCCGAGAGACCCGGCGTCGCGCGGCTCCGCCGGTTTTCGGACGTGGTGCTGATCGCCGCCAGCGAGGCCGGTTACTGGAACCTGGTGCGCCTCGTCTCGGCCTCGTTCATGGATACCCCGCCGGGCGACCGCACGCATCTGCCGGTCTCGGCTCTGGACGGCGCCAGCGCAGGACTGATCGCGCTCACCGGCGGTTCCAACGGGCCGCTCGACCGGGCGTTCGCGGCCGGGCAGTCGGAGGTCGCGGTGGGGCGGCTCGAGAGGTTGCTGTCGCTGTTTCCGGATCGGCTCTATGTCGAATTGCAGCGCCACTTCACGCCCGGCGAAGAGGCGGTCGAGCCGCACCTCCTCGATCTCGCCTATCGCCGCGGGCTGCCCCTGGTCGCCACCAACGAGGTCTTCTTTCCCGGCCGCAGCGACTACGAGGCCCACGACGCCCTGATCGCCATCTCCGAGGGCGCCGTGATCGCCGACGACAATCGTCGGCGGTTGACGCCGGAGCACTACTTCAAGACGCGCGAGGAAATGACGGCGCTGTTCGCCGACCTGCCGGAGGCGACGCAGAATACCGTCGAGGTCGCCATGCGCTGCGCCTACTGGCCGCGGGTGCGGAAGCCGATCCTGCCGCGCTTCGCCGGCGGCGATGCCGACCCCGAGGCGGCGGAGCGGGCCGAGGCCGAGCTGCTCGCCGGCATGGCGCGCGACGGGCTCGACCGGCGCCTTGCCGCGCACGGCCTCGCGCCCGGCCAGACCCGGGAGGACTACGACGCCCGGCTCGAATTCGAGCTCTCGGTCATCGCCCGCATGAAGTACCCGGGCTACTTCCTCATCGTCGCCGACTTCATCCAGTGGGCGAAGTCGCAAGGCATCCCGGTTGGACCCGGGCGCGGCTCGGGCGCGGGGTCGGTCGTCGCCTGGGCGTTGACCATCACCGACCTCGATCCGCTGCGCTTCGGCCTCCTGTTCGAGCGCTTTCTCAACCCCGAGCGCGTCTCGATGCCGGACTTCGACATCGACTTCTGCCAGAACCGGCGCGACGAAGTGATCCGCTACGTCCAGGACAAATATGGCGCCGACCGGGTCGCCCAGATCATCACTTTCGGGAGCCTCCAGGCCCGCGCCGTGCTCCGCGACGTCGGCCGGGTGCTGCAGATGCCCTACGGCCAGGTCGACCGGATCGCCAAGATGATCCCGTTCAATCCGGCCGCGCCGGTGACCCTCGAGAAGGCGATCGAGGACGAGCCCCGGCTTCAGGCGATGCGCGACGAGGAGCCGGTGGTGGCGCGGCTGCTCGCCATCGCCCAGCGGCTCGAGGGGCTCTATCGCCATGCCTCGACCCACGCCGCCGGCATCGTCATCGGCGACCGGCCGCTCGACCGGCTGGTGCCGCTCTATCGCGATCCGCGGTCGGGCATGAAGGTCACCCAGTTCAACATGAAGTGGGTCGAGCCGGCCGGGCTGGTGAAGTTCGACTTCCTCGG
>JAGRKZ010000071.1:21378-43201 GCA_020442065.1 Bauldia sp. | reverse complement strand
CGCCGTCGCCGACCAGCGGGTCGGCCCCGACAGCGCCACGGTGCTCGAGGTTCTCGACGATCTCGATGCCGTTCTGGACGATACGATGGGATTTCTCGTCACGCAGATTGACGATGAAGCCGACGCCGCAGGCGTCATGCTCGCGCGCGGGATCATACAGGCCGGCGGCGACCGGCCTCCCCGCCGCTGCGGTCACGGAATGGGCCTGTCCCGCACCCGGGCCGGCCATCTGGTCCATCGTCTTTGCCATCGTCGCCGCGCCTCCGTGGCCGCACGATTTCGGACGCTGCGTGCCGGCGCAACTGCCCAGCCCGAGCATCCATGGTGAACATCGAGGGTTCGCCCCCATTATGAAGGAAGCGCGCCCAATGCAAAGGGTCGAGCGTCCATTTCGCGGCAGCGCGTCGGATACCGACGGCTTCAGCCGCGTCGTCCCCTATGACGCGTTCCACCCCACAGATTGGACAGTAGTCCTGTCCTATTTGTTTGACAATGCCAGATTTGACCCGCCGCGGCAAGATGCTTTCGCGGCCGCCATGGTCGTCGATGGAAACGGGCCCGAACGCCTCCCGACCAGCAAGATTATTGCTTGCCGTAGTCGGAAAGACTGCGGGAATGCCGTCAGGCCTGGATCGCGGCGGGCCAATGGAAAAGGCGGGAACCGGCCAAGGCGCCGGCCGCGGACACGACGGCGACCATGCCGACATGCCAAACCAGGATCATGATGCTGGCGTCGCCGGGATGGAAGAACCGCAGGCCGAAGGCTACGAAGGCGGCGATGGCCAGCGCCCCGAGACAAAGCGTGCTGCGCGGCGCCAGCGGCGCCCCCCGGCGCACCATGATGAGCATCGCCGCTGCCGGAACCGCTCCGACGAGGAGCATGGGGAAGAAGCAGCCCAGGTCGGCGTGGACCACGAGGCCCTCCGAACCGACATGGAACCACTCGTCGATGCAGCCCTTGCCGATCGCCAGCAGCCAGACCGCAAGCGGAACCACCGGCAGCCACAGCCAGCGGCGATTGACGCCGGGAACCGTAGAGGCAAAGGCGGCGGCTGCCGCGCTGACAGCGGTGACGAGGGTCGCCGCCTGCTCGACCAGCAGCCGGGTGTCTTGCATCATCCCCACCGCGCCGCCGGCAACGCCATGGACCGCGACCGCAAGCACGAGCGGCGGAATGGCCAGACCGAACCACCACGCTACGCGCACCCACACCGGCCGTACCCGGTGAACGGGCGCGGCTTCCTCCGCCAGCCGATCAATCAGCGCATCGGTGTCCATGGTCGTCATCCCTCAGCCATCCCTCGTGCGGAGCGCGACGCGAAGCGCCCGGGTCGCGCGATGGGTCGCGACCTTCAGCGCGCTGACGCTCATCCCGCTCTCCTTTGCCGCCTCCTTCAATGAAAGCTCTCGAAACTTGAGCAATTCGATCGCCACCCGTTGGCCCTGCGGCAAGGCCTTCACCGCCTGCTGCAGTGCCTCGGCATCACCGTAGTCCTCACCCGTATTCGTTCCATCCTCGGCAGAAGTTTCAGGGTAAATGTCGACGGCGACTTCGCGGGCCCGCAGCCGGGCGTGGCGTCTGGCCATGTCGGCGGTGCGGTTGCGCGCGATCGCCAACAGCCAGGGCAGGAACGGGCGCGCCGGATCGTAGGTGGCGCGCACCGAATGTACCGACAGCAGGATGTCCTGGACGAGGTCCTCGACATCATGCCGGGCGAGAAACGGAAACCGGCGCCGGAGGACGCGCCGGAGGATCGGCGCGATGTCGCGCAGCAGATCGCGGTAGGCCGCGCGATCGCCCTCCTGGGCGGCCTGCATCAGCCTGCCGAGCGCGTCACCCTCGTCTTCCCGGTCGCCCATGGCTGGCAGAAATGCGCCGTCGTCGGTTGCAGGTGGAACCACGGGTTACGGTCTCAGGCCAGCGGCGGGAAATCAAGAAGCGGTGAAGCCGGGCGCCCCATGGCGATCACATGATCGTGTCCGCGTAACCCCGGCAACCGGCGCTCCGAAGCCATCAACGAGTGTCCAGACGCGGATGCTTCGCCGGCCCGAGGGGACGGCGCGGAGAAGTAGACCAGGAGGAGAATTCCATGTCGCTGATCTCGAAATGCCTGACGAGCGCCGCCATTGCCGGTGCCATCGCCGCCGCCTCGGCATCGGTCACCGCCCCGGCTGCCGCCGCCGAGCAGGAGAAGTGCTACGGCGTCGCCCTGAAGGGCCAGAATGACTGCGCCGCCGGCTCGCACTCGTGTGCCGGTCATTCGACCGTTGATTACGACGGCCAGTCGTTCAAACTGGTGCCCGCCGGCACCTGCACGACGATGGAAACGCCGAACGGCATGGGCAGCCTCGAGCCGAAGTCGACCTGATCGTTCCGGCGCCGCCGTTTCCCCGAGTTCAACATGGGGCCCCGGGGGGCACCCGCAAGACAAGGAAGACCGAAATGTCCCAGACCATGAAGACCCTGACCATGTCCGCGCTGATCGGTGCGGTCGGCGCCGCGATGGCCACCTTCGCCGTGCCCGCCTCGGCCGCCGAAGAAGCCGCGATGGAGAAGTGCTACGGCGTGTCCCTCAAGGGCCAGAACGACTGTGCCGCCGGTGCTCATTCCTGCGCCGGCACCTCGACGGTCGACTATCAGGGCGACTCCTTCAAGCTCGTGCCGGCCGGCACCTGCACCTCGATGGAGACACCGCTCGGCCCGGGCAGCCTGACCCCGATCGAGCGCGGCGCCTGAGCCCGTCCGATACGACTCAATGCGGGGCGGCATGGCCGCCCCGCATTCCCTTCCCGAGGGACATGAAGCCATGACAGCAGCCGCCTTCGCCCCGATGCCAATCCCGCCCCGCGCCGGCGTCGGCCTCAAGCCAGAGCACTACGCCGCCATCCTCGATACCGCGCCCGACATCGGCTGGTTCGAGATCCACGCCGAAAACTACATGGGCGCGGGAGGGCCGCCACACCGCTATCTCACGGCGATCCGCGATCGCTATCCCCTGTCGCTCCATGGCGTCGGCCTCTCGATCGGCGCCGCAAGGCCGCTCGACAAGGACCATCTCCGGCGCCTCCGCGCCCTCAACGAGCGCTACCAGCCGGGACTGTTCTCCGAGCATCTCGCCTGGTCGAGCCACGACACCGTGTTCATGAGCGACCTCCTGCCCGTGCCCTACAACGAGGAGACACTCGCCCGCGTCGCCGACCACGTCGACGAGGTTCAGGAGACCATGGGCCGCCGCATGCTGCTCGAGAACCCGTCGACCTATGTCGCGTTCGAGGCGAGCACGATGAGCGAGATCGAATTCCTGAAGGGCGTCGTGCGGCGCACCGGATGCGGACTGCTACTCGACGTCAACAACATCCACGTCTCGGCGACCAACCAGCGCTATGACGCCGTCGACTATCTCGATGCCTTCCCGATCGAGCATGTCGGCGAGATTCATCTTGCCGGATATGCGCCTGAGACGGACGACAACGGCGATCCGCTTCTGATCGACGCCCACGACCGGCCGATAGACCCTCTGGTTCTCCGGCTCTACGAGCGGGCAATTGCGCGGGCGGGCGCCGTGCCGACGCTGGTCGAATGGGACAACGACGTCCCCGACTGGCCCACGCTGTTCGCCGAGGCGGAGCGGGTCGAGCACGTGCTCCGCCCGGCCCGCCGTCGCAGCGAGGAGCGGTCGCTTGCCGTCGCTGTCTGAGGTCCAGGCGGCGTTCAGCGCCGCCATCTTCGATCCTGCCGCAGCGCCACCGCGGGGCGTGGTCGGCCCCGACCGGCGGCCGGCGCCGCGGCGCTTCGGCGTCTATCGCAACAACGTGGTGAGCGCGCTCGGCAACGCGATCGCCGGATCGTTTCCGGCCGTTCGCCGGATCGTCGGCGAGGACTTCTTCCGGGCGATGGCGCGGGCCTATGTGCTGGCCGAGCCGCCGATCTCGCCGGTGCTGCTCGACTACGGCACAACCTTTCCCGACTTCATCGCCGGCTTCGCGCCCGCGGCCAGCCTGCCCTACCTGCACGACGTGGCCCGGATCGAGCGGCTGTGGCGCGAATCCTACCACGCCGAGGAGGCGCCGGCGCTGGCGCCCGACGCCCTCGCCAGCGTCCCGGAGGACGAGCTCCCCCGGATCGCCTTCAGCCTCCATCCGTCGCTCCGTCTGGCGCGATCGCGCTATGCGGCACTGACGGTCTGGCGCATGAATGCCACCGACGAACCGGTCACGCCGGTTGACATCTCCGCCGCGGAAGATGCACTCATCGTGCGTCCCGGTGCGGAGGTGGAGGTGCGGAAGGTGCCTCCGGGCGGGGCAGCGTTCGTCACCGCCCTGGCGGCCGGCGAGACGCTTCTGGCGGCGGCGGAGACGGCGCAGGCAGCCGACGCGCGGTTCGATCTTGCCGGCAACATTGCCGGTCTATTGGCCGCCGGGGCGCTGCGCGACATCCGCCGGGCATGACCGGGTGGCAATCGGCGGCGCGCGACCCACGCGCCATGGCGGCAGGGACATATTCGATGATCATCCTTCAGGCACTGGCCTCACTGGCGCTGCGCGTCGCGTTGGCAATCCCCTTCTGGCGCTCGGGACTCGTCCGTTGGGACGGCTTTCTGGCGCTGAAGCCGGCGACCAAGTACCTCTATGAGAACGAGTACGCGCTCAATCTCCTGGCCCAGCTCAAGCTGGTCGAGAAGGCGCCGCTCCTGCCCTACGCCGACATCTTCGCCTGGGCTGGCAGCTTCGCCGAGATCATCCTGCCGGCGGCGCTGGTGATCGGCTTCGCGACCCGCCTCTCGGCGCTCGGCCTGCTCGGCATGACCATCGTCATCTTCATGGTCAACCCGGCGAGCTGGCCCAACGAGGCGCTGCCCTGGGCGGCCATGGCGCTGGCGCTGATCGTCTATGGCCCGGGCCTGTTCTCCATCGACCGGCTGATCTGGAACGCCGTCCGCGGGCGGTAAAGCCAGGCCATCAGTGTAAGAAGGGGCCGGCGTCGCCGCGGCGCCGGCCTCGCCGTTTCTCGACCCCCATTCAGGATTTCGAGCATGATCTTCGCCAGCGACAACTGGGCCGGCGCCTCGGACAAGGTGATGGCGGCGCTCACCACGGCGGCGCGTGCCGGCGGACGCGCCTATGGCGGCGACGACCTGAGCCGCGGGGTCGAGGAACGCCTGTCCGCATTGTTCGAGCGCGAGGTCGCGGTCTTCTTCGTCGGCACCGGCACCGCCGCCAACACGCTCGGCGTATCCCACTTCGCGCGACCGGGCGGCGTCGTGCTGTGCCACCGCCACGCCCACATCAACACCGACGAGGCGGGCGGCATCGAGGCGCTGGGCGGCTGCAAGCTCGCCGGCATCGACGGCCGCGACGGCAAATACACAGCCGACGCGCTCGCCGCACGGCTCGAGCAGTTTCCGCCCGGCAGCGTCCATCACGGCCAGCCGGTTCTTGCCAGCATCTCGCAGCTCACCGAACTCGGCACGGTCTACACAGCCGACGAGATTGCAGCGATCGCGACGATCGCCAGGAATCGCGGCATGGCCATCCACATGGACGGCGCCCGCTTTGCCGGCGCGGCGGCCCATCTCGGCGTCGCCCCGGCAGACCTGACATGGCGGGCGGGCGTCGACGTCCTGTCCCTCGGCGGCACCAAGACCGGCTGCATCGCGGCCGAGGCGGTGGTGTTCTTCGATCCCGCCCGGGCGGCCGACTTCGCCTACCGCCGCCAGCGCACCGGCCATGGCTTCTCCAAGGCCTGGTTCATCGCCGCCCAGTTCACGGCGTGGCTCGACGACGGACATTGGCTCGACCTCGCCCGCCACGCCAATGCCATGGGCGCGCGGCTCGCCGCGGCGATCCGCAGCTCCGGACGGGCCCGGCTCGCCGTCGAGCCGGCGGCCAACGAGATCTTTGCGATCCTCCCCGAGGACGTCGCGGCGCGGCTCCGCGCCGAGGGAGCTGTCTTCCACCCCTGGTCCGTCGAGACTCTTGCGCCCGAAGACCGCCCGTCGGACGGCGAGACGCTGGTGCGCCTGATCACCTCGTTCCAGACCACGGCGGAGGCCGTCGACGAATTCGCCGATCGTCTGGCGGCTTGAGCCACCCGTGAAAAGAAAAAGGGCGCCCTTTCGGGCGCCCCGTCGGTCGAAGCCGATCCTCGCGCGTTACGCGGCGACCTTGGCCTCGACCTGCTTCTTGGCCTTGCTGCCGTTGATGGCGATGGTGCGGGGCTTCATCGCCTCGGGCACCTCGCGTACGAGGTCGACGTGCAGGAGCCCGTTTTCGAGCGCGGCGCCCTTCACCTCGACGTGATCGGCGAGCTGGAAGCGGCGCTCGAAAGTCCGCGCCGCGATGCCGCGATAGAGCACTTCCTTGCCCTCGCCCTCGGTGATGTCCTTCTTCTCGCCCGAAACGGTGAGCGTGCCCTCCTTGACCTCGATGTTGAGGTCGCCTTCGCCGAACCCGGCGACGGCGAGCGTCACGCGATAGGCATTCTCGCCGGTGCGCTCGATATTGTAGGGCGGATAGGTGGGAGCGGCGCCCTCGAAATTGCCGAGCGAATCGAGCATGCCGAACAGGCGGTCGAAGCCGACGGTCGAACGATAGAGCGGGCTGAGGTCGAAATTGCGCATGGTCCTTGTCCTCCTGAGAAGCGACTGATCCTGAACCCTTTCGGCGTCCCGCCATCTGGCCGGGAATAGTGCCGTTTCGGGGCCCGCGGACCCAGTGTGGCGTCCGCACCGAACGAGGTGGGAATTGGGGATGCGGGTGTCAAGGCCCGCCGCCCTTGCTTTCCTGAACGGCAGATGAACGGCCGTTTCGGACGCGGTTCAGACGCCCCCGGCTATACCCTCAGCCATCGGATCGGCCGAGACGGAGACAAACCCTCCGGAGCGGTCCCGACCTGAGGCCGGCTATCGTCCCGCCCCCCTCCGATGCCGGTCCTCTACTTGCCGGCGGCGTCCGGAAACGGACGCCGCCGGCTTGATTGCGGCCACCCCCTCCACCACTCTTGATACGCTCGGCCGATGGCTGTCGGGCATGCCATGCCTCGCCGTCCGCACCATCGGCGGGCAACGTCACGGAGGGTGGGGCTTGCCTCACGATCATCGAAGGCTGGCGATCGACTTCAACCAGCGCGCCTGGACCCTGATCGACCGCAAGGACCGCTCCACCGAGGAGGCCGACGAGATGATCGGAGCGGCCCACGCCAGCCTGATGCACTGGCTCAAGGCTGGCACCGGCGTGAACCAGCAGCGCGGTGAGTGGCTCATCGCGCGGGCCTATGCCGAAGCCGGTCGCGCAGAGCCGGCCCGCCACCATCTCGATCGCATGCTTGCTCTCACCGAGCGATACCGCGACGATCTCGCCGACTTCGACATCGCCTTTGCCGAGGCACTTGCCGCCCGCGTCGAGGCCCTGTCCGGGCGCTCCGAAGCGGCCCTCGTCCGCTATGCGGAGGCGCAACGGCTCGGCGAGGCGATTGGCGACGAGGATGACCGGCGCGCCTTTTTCGACCAGCTTCGCGAAGGACCGTGGTTCGGGCTCGAGCCGCCGACATAACGTGCGATGGCGACCCTTGTGCGGTGACCCGGTGGCGCGCGCTTGAGCCGCACACGGTCATCGCCTAAACCAAACGTCATGGCGTAGCCAGCCGGCGGCGGAATGGAACTCTTCCCGATCGACTCGAATCCGGTTCCCGATGGCGCGACGGTCGGCGAGATCCTGACCAGCGACGGCGTCCGGCTGCGCACGGCGACGTGGCGCTCCGGCGCGCGGCGCACGCTCGGCACGGTCTGCATCTTCCAGGGGCGGGCGGAGTCGATCGAGCGCTATTTCGAGACGATCGGCGACCTCCGCCGCCGCGGCTTCGCGGTGGCGAGCTTCGACTGGCGCGGGCAAGGGGGTTCGGAACGGCGGCTCCGCAACCCACGCAAGGGACACGTCGACAGCTTCACCGAATACGACCGCGACCTCGACGCCTTCATGCAGCAGGTGGCCCTGCCCGACTGCCCGCCGCCGCACTTCGCCCTCGCCCACTCGACCGGCGGGCTGGTCTGCCTTCGCGCCGTCCACGACGGACGCGCCCGGTTCGCGCGGATGGTGCTGGACGGACCGCTGCTGGGTCTCGGTCGCAGACGGCCATCTCCGGGCCTGATCAGCAGCGTGGCGGCGATGACGACCGCAATCGGCCTTGGCGAACTGGAGGTGCCACAGCGCTTCGCCCTGCCCATCGAGCAGATGAAATTCGACAACAACCCGCTGACCAGCGACCCCGTCCGGTTCGAGCGGAACCGCGCCATGGCGCGCGCCCTGCCGCAGGTGAGTGTCGGCCCGCCAACCTTCGGCTGGCTCTATGCGGCGACGCAGGCAATGGCCGAAGCCGCCGACGAGGCTTATCCGGCCCGAATCTCGGTTCCCCTTCTGCTCGTGGCCGGATCGCTCGACGCAGTTGTCTCGATCGGGGCGGTGGAAGGCCTCGCCGGTGAACTCCGCACCGCCTCCTTCGTGCTGGTGCCGGGTGCTCGTCACGAAGTGTTGATGGAGCGGGACCGAATGCGCGAGCAGTACTGGGCAGCCTTCGATGCCTTCGTCCCCGGATCCTGAGCAGCGCCCACCCCGCGCTGCCCGTATCCAGCCACAATCGACCGCACAACATCCGCCCGCGGCGACGGTTGAGGAACGGAATGTGGGCAGGCTGGGGTTGTTTCTCGCGATGCTGATCGCGATCACGACGGTATGGCCGGAACGCAGCGCGGCCGCGGAGCGCGTGGTCAATGTCTACAACTGGTCTGACTACGTCGATCCCGACGTCCTCGCCGATTTCACCGCCGAGACCGGGGTGGCTGTCGTCTATGACGTCTTCGACGCCAACGACCTGGTCGAGACCAAACTTCTGGCCGGCGGCAGCGGGTACGATGTCGTGGTGTCAAGCGATGTCTATGTTGCCCGCGAGATCGCAGCCGGTGTCCTGCAGCCGCTCGACAAGACCCGACTTCCCAACCTCGTCCACCAATGGCCCGCCATTGCCGATGCACTGGGCGCCTACGATCCCGGCAACCGGTTTGCGGTCAACTACATGTGGGGGACCACCGGGCTCGGCTACAACGTCGACAAGGTCCAGGCGCTCGTCCCCGACGCACCGCGCGACTCCTGGGCGTTGCTGTTCGACCCCCGGTACGCCGCACGGCTCTCGGACTGCGGCATCCGCGTCCTCGACACGCCGGACGACGTGATCCCGGCCGCGCTCAGCTATCTCGGTCTCGATCCGCGGAGCCAGGACCCTGATGCGATTCGCGCGTCGGCGGCGGCGGTCGCCCGCATCCGACCATACATCGAGCGCTTCGAATCGGACGGCATGATCAATGCCCTTGCGGCCGGCGATGCCTGCCTCGTCCTCGGCTATTCAGGCGACGTGCTTCAAGCGCGGAGCCTGGCCCGCACAAACGGCGCCGGGGCGCAGATCGACTACGTCATCCCCAAGGAAGGGACCGCGATATCGTTCGACGGCTTCGTCATCCCGGCCGACGCGCCCCATCCCGACGAGGCCCACCTCTTCATCGACTTCATGGTGAGGCCGGAGAATGCCGCGCGCAATGCGAGCGCCATCGCCTATGCCAGCGGCAGCCTCGACGCCCAACCGCTCATAGACAAGATCATCCGCGAGGACCCGGCGATCTATCCCGACGCCGCCACCCTCGCCCGGCTCTACGCTCTGCCGACGCGCGACGCCACCGTGCAGCGGCTCATGAACCGGTTGTGGGCAACGATCAAATCGGGATCGGCGCCGCTCGACGGGCCCTGACCCGGGCGCCGGCTCGCCGCCAACCGCTCATGCGCGGCCAAGCTCGGCCAGAACCGACTCGTGGAGGCGGGCGTCACCGCTGGCACAGACCCGGCCGCCGCCGGCAGCCGAGCCGCCGTCCCACGCCGTGAGCCGGCCCCCGGCACCCTCGACCACGGGTATCAGGGCGACGATGTCGTACGCCTGGAGGCCGGCCTCGATGACGATGTCGGCCTGGCCGGCAGCCACCATGCAGTAGGCGTAACAATCGACGCCGTAGCGGGCCATCCGAACGGAGCGCTCGACCCGCCGATAGGCGTCGCTTTCGGCCTCGGAGAACAGATAGGGGCTGGTGGTGAACATCGTCGCTTCGGCGAGGGTTCCGGTGCGACGGCTGGAAAGCGCGCGCGGCCCCCCCGGACCGGTGTACCAGGCGCGCCGGCCATCGCCGGCGAAGCGCTCGCCGGTGAACGGCTGGGCCATCATGCCAAGCCGCGGCCGGCCCTCCTCGAGAAGGCCAATCAGGGTCCCCCAGACCGGCAGGCCGGTGATGAAGGAACGCGTGCCGTCGATCGGATCGAGAACCCAGACGAAGCGGGCGTCGGAGCGCTCCGGCCCATACTCCTCGCCGACGATGCCGTGATCCGGGTAGGTGGCGTTGATGAGCGTCCGCATCGCGGCCTCGGCGTCGCGGTCGGCGGCAGTGACAGGATCGAAATGCGCGGCGGCCTTGTTGGTGACGAGCGTGCTTGCCCGGAAATGCGGCATGATCATTTTGGCGGCTGCATCCGCAAGACGGTCGAGAAAAGCCGCCAGTGATTCGTCGTCGGAAAGGGCCATGTCAGCGGGCGTTCCGTCTCGTTGAATCGGTTTTGGGGGGATTGTGGCCGATTCGGCACAAGTCATTTATCCGATTGAAGATACAGCATTTTCACCGACGAATCCATGCCTCTTCACAGCCCGTGGCCGACTGCGACAACCTGTGACCGCGAAATTTGACCAACAGGCTTGATTTACGGCTCGGAGCAGCCCATTTTGTTGCAGTGCGGTAGAGATATCGCACTGCCCTCCTTGGGCGTTTCCTCCCTAGACTTGGGCCGCCTCGGCAACGAGCGGCCCCTTTTCTTTTCCGGCCCGGGTTTGCGGTGGCGCCGTTGCGCAGCGCCCTACTCGGCGGCCAGGCGATCCCCCGCAGTCCCGCCATCGAATGCGTCGGCCAGGGCATCGACGAATCCGACGAGGTCCGAGCGCAGACGCTCGAAGCCCTCGTTCTTCTCGAGCCAGTGCTCGTCGAGATAGAGCGCCCGATTGACCTCGAGCTGCAAAGCGTGGAACCCGCTGGCCGGATTCCCGTAGTGCTCCGTGATGTAGCCGCCGGCGTAGGGCTTGTTGCGGCAGACGGAGTAGCCGTAGCGGGTCAGGATGTCGGAGGCGAGTTCGGCGAGTTCCGGCGCGCAGCTGGTGCCATAGCGGTCGCCGATCACCATGTCCGGCCGGAGGCGGCCGATGCCGCCGCGCACCGTCGAGGGCATCGAGTGGCAATCGATCAGCACGGCGATGCCGAAGTTGGTGCGGGTCCGCGAGAGCAGGCGGCTGAGCGCGGCGTGATAAGGCTTGTAGACCAGATCGATGCGCGACAGCCCCTCCTCGACCGCGAGCGGGCCGGCATAGATTTCCTCGCTCTCGGAGACGATGCGGGCGATCGTGCCCAGCCCGCCCGCCACCCGCACCGAGCGGATGTTGGCGAAGGTCGGCAGGCGCCCCGAGAACATCGTCGGGTCGAGTTCATAGGGCTCGCGGTTCACGTCGAGCCAGGCCCGGGGGAAGTTGGCCTTGAGCAGCGGCGCGCCGCGCTCGACCACCGGGGCGAACAGCTCGTCGACGAATGTGTCCTCAGAGCGCCGGATCGCCCACTCGCTGAGACGCGAGGCGGCGAGGAAGTCGGCCGGATAGGTCCTCCCGCTATGGGGCGAGTTGAAGACCATCGGCAGCTGCTGCCGCCTCGGGGTCAGGATCTCGAAATGGGGTTCGGCGGCGGGGTTGCGCGCTGTCTGCATCTGGTGGCTGGAAGGCCCGAGCTAAGGGATCGATGTTGCCAAGATCGCAATCCGCTGGCAATCGCCGAAAATCTGCTTGCCGGCACCATCGTTCATGCGATCTTTACTACGATTGCGGCCTATTCGCGCCGTGAGCGACCGCACCGGCCAGGGGTCGGGCGGATGCGAGAAGAGGGCACACGGGGACTCCGTTCATGTCGAGAATCATCCTTGCGGAAGACGACAACGATATGCGCCGCTTCCTGTGCAAGGCACTGGAGAACGCCGGCTATGACGTCGTTTCCTTCGACAACGGGCTTTCGGCCTACGAGCGAATCCGCGAGGAACCGTTCACACTGCTCCTGACCGACATCGTCATGCCGGAGATGGACGGCATCGAGCTCGCCCGGCGGGCGACCGAACTCGATCCGGACCTCAAGGTGATGTTCATCACCGGCTTCGCGGCCGTGGCCCTCAACCCCGATTCCAACGCTCCGCCCCAGGCCAAGGTGCTGTCCAAGCCCTTCCACCTCAAGGACCTCGTCGACCAGGTCGAGAAGCTTCTGGCCGCCTGACGCGGCGAGACTTGAACAGCCGGCTATGGCGCTGCTATATGGCGCCTGTTCCTGCCGGGAGCCGGTTTCGGCACCTTGCACCATGATGGGCGGTTAGCTCAGCGGAAGAGCACTACGTTGACATCGTAGGGGTCACTGGTTCGATCCCAGTACCGCCCACCATCTCTTTCCGGCGAAGCCGGGAATCGAGCATCCGACCGATCATGTGCCGCCGGGCTCCACACGCCCGGCGGTCTCGGCGACAAGGGCGCTGAGCGGCGGCAGGTCGACGAAACGCTGGATACCGCGGGCGCCGGAGGCGATACCGCCGTCGTCGGCGAAGGCTTCCCCGAACCACTTGTAGTCGGAGCCGAGCTCCAGCCAGCGCTCCGCCGCCGGCACCGAATAGAGGAAGCCGCGGGCATCGCCGCCGCCGGTGCTTTCGATGACGAGGAGCCGCTTGGCCGTGGCGTCGGGCTCGGCATAGAAGACCGGATAGTCACCGCGATAAAGCTCGGTCGACTGCCAGCCGCCCTTGGCGTCCTTCTCCAGCAGCAAGACCGCGCCCTCGTTGGAGGAAACCAGGACGGCGCTGCCGTCGCCCACCGGGAAGGCGCTGCTGATCCGGCCGGGGATCACGTCGATGGTGGCCTCGTCGAACGAGGCGCCGCCGCGGAACCGGTCGAAGTCGACCATCCGGGCGTTGCCATCGAAATCGACGACCGCCGCCCGCTTCCAGTCGGCGGAGAACTGGACGCACGCCTCGATATCGCCAAGCGTCAGCTCCTGCCGGTCGTCGCCCTTCACGATCGTCACCCGCGGCGGGCCATCCGAGCTGGTCCCGGTCGAACCCGCGATCGAAATCGTCGCACCGTCGGGCATCGCGTGGTCGTAGACGAGCGTCGCACTCATGCCGCCGATCGCGTAGCCGACGCAGGAGCCCTTGTTGAGGGGGACGACGGTCTGGTTCCGCGCGACCACCGCCTCCTCATCGGCGCGGGACAGCGCGTCGCGGAGCTCGCCACCGGAAATGTCGCGCACGATCACGCGGTTGGCGGCAGGCTCGGCAATGGCGATCCGGCCGTCGCCGAGCAGGCGGGCGGGCCCGACTTCCACCGGATGCTTCCGGATCTCGAACATCTGGTACTCGTTGAAGACGAGGAGGTCGCGGTTGACGAGGACGGTATAGGCGCGGATGGCTGGGTCGAAGCCGATCCACGCGAAGTTGTGGCGGAGATCGTATTTCGAGATGTCGGTGATCACGTCGGCGAGGTTGAGCGGCTCTTCGCCCGGGCGGATCACCTCGTCATAGCGCCCAACGCCGGCCGAGCCGGAGCTGTAGAAGGTGTGGAGCACACCGTCCTCGGTGGCACGGCATTCATCGGCCAGGAAGCTGTCGTCGAGCTCAAACTCCGGCATTTCGGCGGGCATCGCGGAACCGGTATTGACGAAGCACCCGTAGAGCTTGAGGCGCCGCACGTCGTCCTCGCTCGCCGCCACGGGCTGAAGCGCGAGCGCGCTCCCGGTGTCGACGATTTGGGTGAGTCCGAGACCCTGGGCCAGGTAGCGCGACCCGTCCGGCAGGGTGACGAAGATGCCGCCGTAGGTGTCATCGGCCCCGGCGTAGGCATGGCCGGTCGCGGTGTCGAGGATTTGAAGGCCGATGTCGCCGTCGTAGCGGGCGATGACCGCCAGGCCATCGCGGGTGATCTCGACCTCGCGGCCCAGATCATAGGCGTCGAGCGCGCCCGCCGGCGCGAGTTGCACGCTCCCCACCACCACGGGCGACGCTTCCGGGCCAGTCGAGCGGAGCACGGTCCCGTCCTCGCGGACAATCACCGTCCCCTTGTCGTCATCGAGGACGCGGATCGTGCGGATCGGCGGCTGGTCGGCCGGGCCGTCGTAGACCACTGCCGGCGCGGTATCCCCGTCGAAACGGAGAATGTCGCCGGCCGCCGCGTCGATGAAGTAGAGCGCGTCCGGTCCCTCCACCGGCACCGCGCCGTCGGGCAGCGGATATTCGGTCTTGTCCTCCATTGCCTCGTTGAGGCGGTGGAAGGCGATCTGCATGGCGTCCGGTGCGGTCGAATCATCGAACGAGTCCGCCGCCTTGAGGAGAAGATCCGCGGCTTCGCCGGTCGCGCCGCGGTCGATCGCGGCAGATGCGACGGTGACGGCGAGACGCGCGGCGCTGACCTCGGCCTCCTTCTGGTTGGCGGACGCGATCTCGGCCTGCTCGGAGGCGAGGGCCGCCTGCTCGTCGGCGCGATTGGCCTGATCGAAGCCATAGAAGGCCGCACCGGCCGCAGCGATCGCGAACAGGCTCGCCGCGACGAGGCCGACCCGGGTGCGCGCTGCGACCTGGCGCTGACGCTCGGCGGCTACGCGCTCCGCCTCGGCGAGCTTGCGGGCTTCCTCCAGCTCCCGGTTCCGGCGCGCGGTGTCGATGGCGCGCGCGGCAGCGAGATAGGCGCGGTCGGCCGCATCGAGCGAGCGCGCGAGGTCATCGCGCGACAGCAGCGCCTCGGCGTCCTCGAGCCGGCCGCCGGCATGGGTGAGCCAGGCGTCGTCGCGGGCATTGGCCTCCCAGTCGCGGGCGGCACGGCGAACCGCTTCGAGGTTCGACAGCACCGCGAAATCCTGCTCGAGCCAGCCCTGAAGCAGGCCCCACTGGCGCAGCAGCGCCTCGTGCGCCGGCTCCACCGTGGTCTCGCCGGTCTCGGCGTTGCGGTCGGTGGCGAGCAGACGCGCGTCGATGAGATGGGCGATCAGCGGCCGCGCCTCCTCGGGGATTTCCGAGAGGCGGGCGACCCGCCGCCGCGGCGAGCCGGTTTCGGGATCGATGCCGGCGAGCCATGGGATCAGCGCCCGGCGCAGCAGCGCCTCGCGCGCCGTCCGGTCGCGCGGCACCGCCGGGTCGCCATCGGCAGCCTTGAGCGCGCCCTCGACCGCGGCATTGATCGAGCCGCGGATGCGGCCAAGGTCCTCGTACTCGTCGAGGCGAAGGTCGCCGTCCCCGCCATATTCGAGGTAGAGCCGCTCGAGGGTGAAGGCGAGCAGCGGCAGGGCATCCTTGGCGCCGCCCTCCTCGATGTCGGTGAGCAGCGCCGCCGTCAGCGCCGGCTCGATGCGCAGCGCCCGCGCGGTGTCGCGAAGCCGCGCCGCCGGCCCCTCGATGACGGTCTGATAGGCACCGCGCGGCATCGGCGGCAGGCTCAGCGTCTCCTGCCGGACGCCTTCGAGCGCCGGTGCGATCTGCAGCCGCTCATAGGCGTCGGAGCGGATGGTGACGAGGACGATGAGGTTCGACGTCGGGTCGGTGACGAGATCATGGACGAGGCGAAGGAAGGCGTCGGCCTCCTCGCCGCCTTCGGTAAGGAACAGCTCCTCGCCCTGGTCGATCGAGAGCACGATGCGCGGCGGGGCTGGCGGCGTGTCCTCGCCGAGGGCCGGCGGCCGGGCGGCCTCGGCCAGGTCGCCCAGCAGCGCCGCCACCGCCGGCGCTCCCGCCGCGATCGCAGACTTGATGTCGGCCCGACTGCGACGAAGGCCCTGCGCCTTGGCGGCGGCCTCGAGGCTGCGGAGAAGACCAGTGTCGCCGGAGAGCGCCGCGCGCTCGGGCCGCACGATCGGCAGCGGCAGGAAGTGGCGGTCGTCGCGCTGGAGCCGCGGCAGAAGCCCGGCGCGTAGGTAGGAGGACTTGCCCGCCCCGGAGGCGCCCAGCACCACGACGAAGCGCGGCGGGGCGGCGTCGGCCAGGCCCCGCAGCCGGTCGAGCGCGGCGATGGTCGAGGCTTCGCGGCCGAAGAAGATGCCGGCGTCCTCCGCCTCCAGCGGGCGCATGCCGCGATAAGGCGGCCGGTCCGGATCATCCTCCGGCGGCCAGGGAAAGAAGCGGGCATCGAGCCCGGCCTTGGCGAGCCCCGCCTTGAGGCGGGCGAGGCCCGACTTCGACAGGGTGACGTGCTCCTCGGCGCCGTCGGGGAGAACGACCCGGAACATGGCGTGATCGGCCCCGGAGGCGAGGTCGACGAGCTGCCAGGTGTTCTTCACCTCGGCCGGGATGTCGGCCATCGGCACCGGCTCGACGAGGATGCCGAACATCTGCTTGTTCAGCTTCTGGGCGAGGTGGAACTCCCTGAGGCACCACTGCGAGCCGAGCCAGGCCCGGCTCACCAGGAACAGCACCGCCTCGCAGCGGTTGGCGGCCTCGTTGAGGGCCCGCTCCCACCGCTCGCCGCCGACGATGCCGCGCGAGGGATCGACGTCGAGGAACAGGTCGTCCCAACCCTCGCTGACCAGCCAGTCACGAACGGCGAGCGCCACCGCGTTGTTCGCGCTCGAATGACTGAGGAAGATTCGCGCCACCAGAATGCCCTTCGCCTATGCCGACCATCCCTTCGAACGGGCGGCATAATGGAAAAAGTGGGCGCCGATCGCGAGAGGGCTGGGCAATTTTATGTCGGCATCGCGGCGTGCCGCGTTCAGGCGGCAACCGTCCCGAACAGGCGGCCGACGCCGGCGGTGATGGCCATGGCGAGGGCGCCCCAGAACATCACCCGCGCTGTGGGGCGGAGGATATCGGCACCACCGGTGCGGGCGCCCAGCGCCCCGAGAACGCCAAGAAAGACGAGCGTTGCCACCGACACCACCGGCACCACGGACCCGGCGGGCGCGAGCGCGGCGGCAAGAAGCGGCATCGCCGCACCCGCGGTGAAGGTGGCGGCGGAGGTCAGCGCCGCCTGAACCGGTCGCGCCGTGGTGATCTCGGAGATGCCGAGCTCGTCGCGGGCATGCGCACCGAGCGCGTCCTTGGCCATCAGCTGGTCAGCGACGCGACCGGCGAGGTCCCGATCGAGGCCGCGCTGCATGTAGATGTTCGTGAGCTCGTCCCGCTCGGCCTCGAAATCCTCGGCGAGCTCGCGGCGCTCGCGCGCGAGGTCGGCCTCCTCGGTGTCGGACTGCGAGCTGACGGAGACGTACTCGCCCGCCGCCATCGACATTGCCCCGGCCACCATCCCGGCGACACCGGCCAGGAGAACATCGCTCCGGACGGCAGTGGCCGCCGCCACGCCGACGATCAGGCTGGCGGTCGAGACGATGCCGTCATTGGCACCCAGCACAGCAGCGCGGAGCCAGCCGATGCGCGAGACGAGATGGCGCTCGGGGTGGAGGCGAAGGCGGGTCATCGGGCGGCTCCGGTCTGGCAGGCCGCCGCCATCAGGCCTCCGGCGCGCGCTTGCGTCCGGTGAACATGGCGGCGACGAGGTTCTCTCGATGCTCGAAGCTTGCCAGTACCACGCCAAGGACATGGAGGACGAGAAGGACGATCGTGAGGTTGACCGCGATCTCGTGAACCTCGCGCACCCAGCGCACGCCCCAGAAGGCATCGGTGGTCATCATGTAGCCGCTGCCGGTGATGACCGCGAGGGCAACCAGAAGCGCCACGACCATCGCCCCGCCGGCCGGATTGTGACCGAGGTGGCGCGGTGCGCGGAGATGCGCCGTATCGCGGAGAAAGCGGAGGACGGCCGCCGGCGAGCGAACGAAATCGGCGAAACGGGCGTGCCGCGGGCCGACGATCCCCCACAGAACGCGGAACGCGACCAATCCCGCCACGACATAGCCCGCGGCCTCGTGGAGCGAGCGAGACTCCTCCGCGCTGAGCCAGGCCGTCGCGAAGGCGGCCACCAGCGACCAGTGGAAGATGCGGACCAGCGGATCCCAGACCGGAACAGTCCCCGGCCGCGTCGCGCGGCCGGGAACCAGGGCGCCATTGTCGGTGGCGGTCATTCGTCGTCGCTCGAACCGGTCTCGACCACGGATCCCGTGGCGGGATCGAAGGCGAGCTCGACGCGCTCGCCATTGCTCATGGCATAGACCTCGTAACAGCTGCCCTCGACCCGCACGTCCCGGACGTCGTAGCCGAGATCGGTCGCCCTGGCGCGGATCGCGTCCTCCGTCATCCACGCGGTCTGCGGCTGATCGGTGCAGTCGGTCCGCTCGTCGGCGACGGCGGCGGTGGCGCCGCCAAGTGCGGCAAGGAGAGCGGAGGCAATGATCAAGTTGCGGGACATCTGAGGGGGGTTCCTTGTGTGGAGGCGAGCAGGCGTCGCCGACGCCCCACGACTATCGCTCGGCGGGGACCGCGAGCCTGACAGACGCCGTCAGCCTGCCGTCAGGATGGCCTGTCAGGGCCCTCGCTCGCAGGCCGCAACCTGCTGAAACACGGGGCTTTCCTCTTTCTCAAACGGGTGGTGCGGCACCTGATCCAAGGGCCGCGGATCGCGGGTGCGGCATTGTGGCGCTCAGCGCGGCAGGAGCGCGGCGGGAGCGTTGTCGTGCGCATCGTCATCGGGATCGATGCGGTCGGCGAGCAGCACGGCGATGAACCGCGTCTCCGGAAACGCCGCGAAGATGATGGCGAGCATCGAGGTCATCGGCACGGCGAGGATGGCGCCCGGCAGGCCCCACAGCGCCGTCCACAGCGACAGGGCGACGAGAATGACGAAGGTGCTGAGGTTGAGCTGACGGGCGAACATCCGCGGCTCGAGGATGTTGCCGACATAGACCTGCGCGCCGGTGAGCAGCGCGGCGAGGAACAGCGTGGTGCCGATCGACCCGAACTGGGCGAGCGAGAGCGCCACCGGGAACATCACGCCGACCAGCGAGCCGACATAGGGGATATAGTTGAACAGCGCGATCAGGACCGCCCAGAACAGGGCGAAGTCGACCCCGAACGCCCAGAGAACGGCGTAGGAGATCGCCCCGAGGATGACGTTGATCAGCGTCTTGACCGCCAGGTAATTCCCAATCCGACGATTGACGTCGCTGATCAGCTGCGCGGTCTTCTCGGCCTGGTCGCCGCGCGGGAACGCGGCGGCGAGCTTGGCGGGAAACGAGAACCGCTCGGCCATGAGGAAGCCGGCATAGACGACGACCAGGAAGATCGTCGCTCCGAGGCTGGTCACCGAGCCAAGCAGGCTGCTGATGATGGCTCCGAGGTCGAGCTGGCCGATCGTTGCCTGGCGGATGTCTGCCCAGGTCGGGTGTCGCTCGATGCCGACATAGTTGGCGAGCTGGCCAGCCAGCGTCTCGAGATTATCGCGATAGACCGGCGCGAGCGCGATCAGCTGATTGACCGTCACGGCCACGACCAGACCCAGCCCGATGAACGCGAGAATGAAGAGCACGAGCACCAGCATGTGGCGCCAGAGCGAACCGACATGGCGGAGCACGGGCATCCGGCCCATTGCCTCCGCCGCCGTCGTGAGCACATAGACAGATATCACCGCCGCGAAGACCGGTATCAGCAGACCCTTGCCGATCACCAGCAACCAGCCGGCGATGACGACCAGCGCAACGGCTCGGAAGAGATTGGCGAGACGCGGATCGCCCCCGTTCATCGCCAGTCACTCGCGCCGGGATCGGCGCCCGTGCCGCCGATCAGGCCGACGGCAACGATTCTCCGGCGCGTTTTCCGGGCAAGCTCCATAAGCGCCTCCCCGCCATGCCGAAGCCCTAGCGGGCGAGCCCCGGCTTCCATACCCCATTCGGTGGCAGCGGCATGTCGCGCGGGCAATAGAGAGCCGCATCCTGCGCGTTGCTGACCGCCAAGGCATTCCGGCAGCCGTAGTTGTAGGCCAGCGGCATCTCCGCCAGCCGCGCATCCCAATACCCGGACTGCGGGGCGACGCAGCCGGCGAGGCCGACTCCGAGGGCGGCAAGGGTGAACACTCTCGTTACAGACATTCGATGGCCCCGCTGGCGCTCCGCGTCCCGCGCACTCTCTTTGCCCGCACCGATTCCGTCAAGGCGGCGCCGTGATCAAGGCAAAACGGCGCTTAACCCGGTTGTGGCGGCGTTCACAGCGCACGGTCCGCAATTGCACTATTCAGACTCGCAGATGAAACCAGATAACACCCTGTCGCGTTGCTAGGACAGGATTGGCACAGGCCCAAGCAAGTGAAGCGGGCCGCGCCAGGAGAGAATTGGGAGTATTCGTCATGATCCGGAAGTTCGGCACATCGCTGATCGCCTCGACCGCCCTGGCTGTTGTTGCAGTTTCCGGTGCCAGCCTCGCGCTGGCAAGCATTCCATCGATCACGGACGATGCAGCGGCGACGGCTGAGCTTCATGAAGCCGACTCGGGTCTGCCCAACGCTGTCGGCGGCGTCTCGCTCTTCGACGAAGGCTATGGGCCGGTCTGCTACAAGGAGACCGACGTTCTCTCGTATTTTGACCGCGACCGCGCCGAAATCGGCGGCGAGATGGTGACGCTCGAGGCCGGCTTCGACCAGGACTTCGCAGACGCCTGGCGCTCCGAGACGGCGATGGACGCGGTGAAGATCTCAGGTGTGTTCGCCCATATCTTCCCGACCGAGAGCGGGCTGGAGATGGTCGACGTGGTGGAAATCGGCGCCGACGGCTGCGCGATCAGCCGCACGCTCCTGACCGAGCCGGAGTGGAACGCCATCCTGACCCGCGCCGCCGGCGTGGCCGTCTGAGGCGAGGCCCGAGGAAAACGCCGCACCCACATCGGCGTCGACACCCGGTAGACTGCAGCTGATTCGTGCCCCTGCCGCCGTGGCACCCGCCCCGGCGGCATTGGCGTTTTCCCGAAACGGGCGGGCGGCCCGCCTGTGACAGCGCGGTTCCATAGCGATGGTCACTTCCCTCTCCATCACCCCGCCTGACCGTGTCCCGCTGCGGAGGGCGCTGCTCTCGGTTTCCGACAAGACCGGGCTTGTCGACTTCGCGGCGGCGCTCGCTGCCCGTGGCGTCGAGATTGTCTCGACCGGTGGCACCCGGAGCGCCCTTGCCGCCGCCGGCATTCCGGTGGCCGATGTCGCCGAGATCACCGGCTTCCCCGAGATCATGGATGGACGGGTGAAGACCCTGCACCCGGCCGTCCACGGCGGCCTGCTCGGGGTGCGCGACATTGCCGAGCACGCCGGGGCGATGGAGACGCATCGCATCCCCGAGATCGATCTGCTGGTCGTCAATCTCTATC
Source organism: Bauldia sp. (assembly GCA_020442065.1). Lineage (GTDB taxonomy): Bacteria > Pseudomonadota > Alphaproteobacteria > Rhizobiales > Kaistiaceae > Bauldia. The sequence continues at coordinate 21,826 of JAGRKZ010000071.1, read as the reverse complement.
CGTTCGAGGCGACGGTGGCGACTGGCGCCGACTATGCCACCGCAGTCGAGAACATCGACATCGGCGGGCCGGCGATGATCCGGGCGGGCGCCAAGAACCATGCTTACGTATCGGTGGTGGTGGAGCCGAGCGACTACGCCGCAGTCCTCGTCGAACTCGAGGCCAATGACGGCTCGACCGCGCTCGCTTTTCGCCAGCGTCTTGCAGCCAAGGCCTATGCCCGCACCGCCGCCTACGATGCGGCGGTCTCGACCTGGTTTGCAGGCGTGCTGGAGCAGCCTGCCCCGGCCTGGCGAAGCATCGCCGGGCGCCTCGGCCAGACCCTTCGCTACGGCGAGAACCCACACCAGTCCGCCGCCCTCTACCTCACCGGCGAGCAGCGCCCGGGCGTCGCCACCGCCCGGCAGGTGCAGGGCAAGGAACTGTCCTACAACAACATCAACGACAC
>JAGRKZ010000071.1:0-21313 GCA_020442065.1 Bauldia sp. | reverse complement strand
GCCAACCCCTGCGGCGTCGCGGAAGGCGAGACCCTCGCCGAAGCCTATCGTCTCGCCCACCGCTGCGACCCGGTCTCGGCCTTCGGCGGGGTCGTCGCCCTCAACCGCACGCTCGACGCCGAGGCAGCGAACGAGATCGCCAAGATCTTCACCGAGGTCATCATCGCCCCCGACGCGGACGAAGAGGCAGTGGCCATCCTTGCCGCCAAGAAGAACCTCCGGCTCCTGCTGGCCGGACGCCTGCCCGACGCCCGCGCCAAAGGACTCGCCGTGCGCACGGTCGCCGGGGGCCTTCTGGTCCAGGACCGCGACAACGGCATGGTCGAAGACGGCGCCCTCCGCGTCGTGACGCGGCGCGCGCCGACCGACGCCGAGCGGCGCGACCTCGTCTTCGCCTGGCGCGTCGCCAAGCACGTCAAGTCGAACGCCATCGTCTACGCGAGAGGCTCCGCGACGGCCGGAATCGGTGCAGGCCAGATGAGCCGGGTCGATTCGGCCATGATCGCGGCGCGGAAGGCGAGTGCCGCCGCCAGGACCGCGGGCCTGCCGGAATCGCTGGCGCACGGCTCGGTCGTCGCCTCCGATGCGTTCTTCCCCTTCGCCGACGGCCTGATCGCGGCCGCCGAAGCCGGCGTGACCGCCGTGATCCAGCCCGGCGGCTCGATGCGCGACGCCGAGGTGATCGCCGCCGCCGACGAGCGCGGGCTCGCCATGGTGTTCACCGGGATGCGCCACTTCCGCCACTGACGGGCGGGTCAGCCGTCGTCCGACGCGCCGTCGCCGTCGCGGGCAGGCAGATGCCGTGCTGCCGCAAGGTACTCCTCGCTCCGCATTTCGATCAGCCGCGACACCGTGCGGCGGAAGGCGAACGCCTCCTTTCCCGCCGGCGCGCGATAGAGATCCTCCGGCTCGGCCGCGGCAGAGGCCACGAGCTTGATGCCGTGGTCGTAGAAGACGTCGATGAGATTGATGAAGCGCCGGGCGACGTCGCGGCGCCCGGCCGCAATGACGGGGATGTCGTCAATGAGCACGGTATGGAAGCTGCGGGCGATCTCGGCGTAGTCGCCAGCGCCGAGCGGCGCCTCGCAGAGGGCCGTGAAAGGGAAGCGGGCGACGCCGCCCGCCGCTTCCGGAACGGCCACGGTGCGGCCCTTGACCGTCAACGCCGCCGGCATGCCGTGGTCCTCGCCGGTGAGCTTCCGCCAGATGCGGTCGAGCGCCGCGCGTGCCTCCGGCCCGAGCGGCGTCACATAGACCGGGGCGCCGGCCAGCTTGTCGAGCCGGTAGTCGGTGCGGGCGCCAAGCTCGACGACATCGACATGGTGGCGGAGCACGGCGATGAACGGAAGGAACAGGCCGCGGTTGAGACCATCGCGGTAGAGGTTCTCGGGCGCGACATTGGAGGTCGCGACAAGAACCAGGCCGCGCGCGAAGAGCGCCTCGAACAACCGCGACAGGATCATGGCATCGGCGATGTCCTCGACGGCGAACTCGTCGAGGCAGAGGAGCCGCGTGGTCTCGGCAATGGCGGCCGCGACCGGCGTAATGGGGTCGGGCGCACCCTTGCCATTCCGTCGTGCCTCGGCGCGGACGGCGTGGATACGGTCGTGGACATCGGCCATGAAGGCGTGGAAATGGGTGCGACGTTTCCGGTCGACGGCAACCGTGGCGTAGAAGGCGTCCATCAGCATCGTCTTGCCGCGCCCCACGGCGCCGTGGACATAGAGTCCACGCACGGGCTCTGCGGCGGTCTTGCCGCCGAACAACCGCCCGAGGCGGCTCGTCTTGGTCGCCAGCTTGCGCTCGGCGAGTTCCGTGCCGAGCCGGTCCAGGCGGCGCGCAAGCTCCAACTGCGCCGGGTCGAGCGTGAGATCCTCGGCCGCCACAAGCGCCTGGTAGCGCCCGACAACCGGACCTATCCCGACGCCGAGTTCACCAGAGTCGGGCAGCATGCATCGGCAGCGTGGAGCGAGACCCGCGGGGGCCTAGCGGTAGAAGGACACCGGCCCGCCGCCGGCGATCTGGCCGTCGAAGCGGGTCCCGCCGGAGGACTGGAGCGTCGCCACCGGCGCACCACCCTGGCCGGCCAGCACCACCTGCGAACCGTTCAGGTTCCAGGCCGAGATCGACTTGAGCTGATCGGACGAGCAGCCGCGAGTCGAAGCCCGATAGCCGCCGGTCCAGCTGGTCAGGGTCATGAACAGCTGGCAGGAATCGCCGCTCGAGGCGATGGTCCAGCCGCCAAGGAGGTCGGTGCGACCGATGCTGCCGCCGCCCGCAGGCGCGGTCGGGACGGTGGCGACCGGCTGCACACCGCCGGCCGCGGGGGGCAGAGGCTCGGCAATAACCGCTCCACCCGGGGGCTCGCCGGGATAGCCGCCGGCCGGCGGAAGCCCGCCCGCAACGGGCTGCGAAGGCACTGTCTGGCCCTGGTTGGGAGGCACGCCAATCGAGCCGATAGAGCCGCAACCACAGAGGGTCAGCGCCAGCGCTACCGGAAGCCATCGGTTGAAGTGCATCAGCGAAAATCCTCCTGTTGCGCGGACATTGCGGATGGAGCCCGCGCAAAAACGGAGCCTTAGCGGCCAATTGTAGCGGGTTTCGGGCAAAGACCGTGATTCTGCAAGACCTTGTTCGTCCGACCACACAAGTCGACCAACAACGACATGACGGGCCACGCGCCCACGGGGCGCGCCGCCCGCTTCGCGATCACTCTATGCCGGAACCGGCGAGCCGGATCAATTGGCGATCAGCGGCGTGTCTCGACGTGCTGCGGCAACTTCAGTTCCGCCGCCTTGGCGCGAATCTCCTGTTCCGGCCGACCGAGGGTCTGGGCGACCAGCGCGGGCTCGACCCCGGCGTTCCAGAGTTCCTTGAGCTTGTCGACTGCCGTGATTGTCCAAGGCGAACCGGCGTTCAGGGTGACGTTGTCCGTCATCGTTGCCTCCATCGGTTTCGTCGCCCCTCTGATATGGGGAGTCACGACGCCACGCGCCACCCCGAGTCCCGGCGATGAAAGGCAAGCTCAGCCGCCGTCACACGCGGCGTTCGACCATCATCTTCTTGATCTCGGCAATCGCCTTGGCGGGGTTGAGACCCTTGGGGCAGGTTTGCGCGCAGTTCATGATGGTGTGGCAGCGGTAAAGCCGGAACGGATCCTCGAGATGGTCGAGACGCGGGCCGGTGGCTTCGTCGCGCGAATCGATAAGCCAGCGATAGGCCTGGAGCAGAACCGCGGGCCCGAGGTAACGCTCGCCGTTCCACCAGTAGGACGGACAGGAGGTCGAACAGCAGGCGCAGAGAATGCACTCATAGAGGCCGTCGAGCTTCTCGCGGTCGGCATGCGACTGCCGCCACTCCTTCTCCGGCGCCGGCGTCTCGTTCTGGAGCCAGGGGTCGATCGAGCGGAGCTGGGCGTAGAAAGTGGTGAGATCGGGGACAAGATCCTTCACCACCGCCTGCGACGGCAGGGGATAGACAGTGACCGGCCCGTCCACGTCGTCCATCGACTTGGTGCAGGCGAGGGTGTTGGTGCCATCGATGTTCATCGCGCAGGAGCCGCATACGCCCTCGCGGCAGGAACGCCGAAAGGCGAGCGTCGGGTCGATGACATTCTTTATGTAGATGAGGCCATCGAGCACCATCGGCGCGACGGCGTCGCGGTCGACGAAATAGGTGTCGAGGCGGGGATTCTGGCCCGAATCGGGATCGTAGCGATAGACCCGGTACTCGATCAGGCGCTTGGCGCCTTCGGGCTTCGGCCAGACCTTCCCGGGCATGACCTTGGAGTTCTTCGGCAAAGTGAGCTGAACCATGGCGCCCGATCCGATCGTTCCGACACAAACGAACCGCGGGGATCGGCCCCCGGCGGTCCTCGGCAAGGCAATAGCGCGCTGGAGGCCGTCTGTCACGGCGCCTGTGCGCCGCACAAGTCGCCGCCTGGCTCAGAAGCGGTCGGCCCAACCGGAGGTCAGATCCTGCTCGAGTTTCAGTGCCCGCCCGCGCCAGCCGCGCGAATCCGGGTCGATCGCGGTGGTGTAGGGGTTGAAGGCCGCATCGAGCGCAGCGCGCTTCTCCAGGTCGTTGAAGAAGATGGCGAAGGCCAGCCGCCGGCCGGACGCGGCGTCGATATAGCCGGCAAGGCCCCGGCCATAGGACATGGTTCCGGTCTTGACGCGCGCCGTGCCTTTCACGCCTTTCCAGCTGATCGCCTTGAGGAGGTCGTGGAAGTCGGCGCCGCCGGCAGAGACTGACGCAGCCTCGAGCATCGTCACGATCTGCCGCGCCGTCACACGGGTATCGGACGACAGGCCGGAATGATTGTGGAGCTCCAGCCCTGTCCAGTCCGCGTCGGGAAGGCGGAGCTGCCACCACGCCGCGAGCGCCGACCCTGAACCGGCCAGATCAAAGGTGCGACGGGTGAGCGCCTTGCTGGCGGTGAGGCCGATCAGCTCGGCGGAGAGGTTGTTCGAGTACTTGAGGACGCCGCCGGCGATTTCGCTCAGCGGAATACTGTCGTGATGAACGATTTCGCGCGCGCCCGGCGGCACGGTTCCGGCGGCGGGCTCGGGAAGATCGACGCCGGCAGCCGCCGCGAGGGTGCGGAATACCTCGGCCGTGATCCGCGAGGAGTTGCCCACCGGCAGCCAATCCTCGCCCTTGTCGGCGAGCGTCGGCGAGAGCAGCCAGCTCTCCTCGCCCTCGTCCCCCGTGCGCACGTAGGGGCCGGGACCGTCGGCGGCGGCAAAGGAGAGCGCGATCGCATCGAGCGGAACGGTCAGGTCCTCGCTCACCGCCATGGCGGCGGCGGTGGCGTTCGCGGCGCTCTTCTGCCAGTTGACCCGCACCCGGTTGAAGTTGACCGAGAGCGCGCTGACGCCGGTGTTGTACCCCGCCGCCTGAGGTTGCAGGGGATTGATCTCGGCGACCTCGGTCAGCTCGGTCGCATCGTAGAGGAACGTCCCGTCCACCCTCTTGATGCCGGACGAAGCGAGCTGGTCGGCCATCTGCTTGAGGTCGTCGCTGGACAGGAACGGGTCGCCGCCGCCGCGCAGGACCAGCGTGCCGGAGAGCACGCCGTCCTTGACCTCGCCCACCGCCTCCACCGTCGTTGCAAAGCGGTAGTCGGCACCGAGAATCTCGAGGGCTGCGGCGATCGTCGGAACCTTCGCGACGGAGGCGGGAATGAAGAGACGATCGGGATTGTGAGCGGCGACGGCCGCCCCGTCGGCGAGGTCGACCACCAGGAATCCGACATCAGTGTCAGCGAAACGCGCCGCGGTGATCTCGGCAGCGTAGTCGGGCTCCTGCGGCGCTGCCGGTGTCTCCGCCGCGCGCACCGACTGGGTCGCGACGGCCAGACCGACGAGAAACGCCGTGAGCAGCCCTTTCATGTCGATGCGCTCCGTCCCATGCTTCGTGCAATGGACACTGTCACAGTTCTCGATACAAGCCGAGGTGCGGCACCGACGACGGCGACAAGGTCGCCGCAGCCCCAGCGCAGTCGTCGCCCCGCCGTCCATTGTCCCGGTAATACGCCGACATCATGACCGGCCGTGAACCATAGCCGGGCCATGGTCGCCGGCGACGAGGGCGCGCTCTGAGCGGTGCTCAGAACTTGCCGTATTTGAGGTAAGCCTCCTGCGGGTCGGTGCCGGCTAGGATCGCCTTGCGAACGAGGCTTTCGGTCGCCATCGCCGCCTCGGCCCGCTCGACGATATCGGTGGCTTGCGCCTGGGGCACGCAGAGCAGGCCGTCGCGGTCGCCGACCAGATAGTCGCCGGGCGCGATGGTCACCGCACCGATGCGGATCGGCACGTCGACGGCCGACGGCAACCAGTAGCCAACGATGTCGCGGGGGATGAAGCCACGGCACCAGGCCTGGAAGCCGATGTCGAGGAGGAAATTGACATCGCGGATGTAGCCGTCGGTGACGCAGCCGAGGACGCCCTTGTTCTTGAGCGTTTCGGCGGACAGTTCGCCCATGTGGGCGACGACGCGGTCATTCGGCTGCGACACCCAGATCGAGCCGGCGGGCGCCTTCGACAAGAGCCCGGTCCAGGCCAAGAGGGTCTCGTGCGGATCGGCACTCTCGTCGACCCGTCCTTCGATGGTGAAGGCGGGTCCGGCGAGGGTGCGCTCGGGCATGATCGGCCGCAGTTCAGCCGGCAGCGTGAAGTCGCGGAGGCCCATCGCCCGCATCACGTCGTGAACGACGCCGGTGTAGCAGCCGGCAAGGCGATCGGAGAGTGTCGTCATCGGAAAGGGTCCTCAGGCAGCGGGCAGGCAGGCGGGGCCAATCGGCTCGAAGGTCTTGTAGGTCAGGATGAATTCCTGGTGGCCGAGTTCCTCGGACCGGGTTCGCCCGCCGTCGGCGAGACCGAGGACGAGGTCGCGGATCTCGGCGCCGACCTCGTCGAGGGTAGCGCGTCCCTCAAGGATGCGCCCGGCGTCGACGTCCATGTCGTCGGTCATCCGCCGGTAGGTCTCGGGGTTGGCGCAGATCTTCACCACCGGCGAGATGGCGGAGCCGACCACCGAGCCGCGGCCGGTGACGAACAGGATGACGTGGCTGCCGCAGGCGATCAGCTCGGCGATCTCGGCGTTGTCGTTGATGTTGGGGAAGCCGAACCGCACCTCTCCGTCGGGCACCACGTCGAGGAGGTAGAGCCCGCCGCGCGGCGGCACGTCGCCCGGCTTGATCAGCCCCGAAATCGGCGAAGCGCCCGACTTGGCATAGGCGCCCATCGACTTCTCCTCGATGGTGGTGAGACCGCCGTCGGCATTGCCGGCCGCGAACGAGCCATAGCCGAGGGTCGCGTAGTAGCGGGCGGCTTTGGCGACACTCGCCTCGAGCTCGCGGCCGAGTCCGGAATCGACGGCCCGCGCCGCCATGATGTGCTCGCAGCCGATCAGTTCGCCGGTTTCCTCGAAAATGCAGGCGGCCCCGTCGCGCACCAGCAGGTCGAAGGCGCGGCCGGCGGCGGGGTTGCCGGTAATTCCCGACGTGCCGTCGGAGCCGCCGCAGATGGTGCCGACGACGAGATCGCCCGGGGTCATCGGCACCCGCGGCGCAACATCGAGCATGGCGCGTTGTGCGACGACGAAGTCGCGGCCTTCGGCGATGGAGGCGCGGGTGCCGCCGGCCGCCTGGATGACGACGGTCTTCACCGGCCGGCCGCTGCTCCGGACCGCATGTTCGAGGCCGTACTTGTTGAAGCTCTCACAGCCGAGCGAGACGAGCAGCACCGCTCCGATATTGGGGTGGGTGCAGAGCCGCTCCATCATCCGTTCGGCGTAGCCGTTGGGAAAGCATCCCGGAAAGCCGATGACATGAACATCGGCGTCGCGAAACGGCAGCGCGATCTCGCGGGCGACGTGATGGGCGCATTCGACGAGATAGCCGACGACCACGATGTTCCGGATACCCTTGCGCCCGTCAGCCCGAAGATAGCCCTCCATGGTCACGCCCCGTCCGCGTAGTGCTGCCGCGCCTCGTCGAGATGATAGGTCGGCGTATAGTCGCTCTTGACGTTGTGGACGTGGACGTGCCCGCCGATTGCGATGGCGGCCGTGGCCGAGCCGATCGGCGCACCGTACTTCACGATCTTGTCGCCGGGAGCCACCGCCCGCCGGGCGAGCTTGTGGCCGATCGGCAGGTCGCGGTCGACCGTCACCATGACGCCACCGACGCGAATCTCCTCGCCGGCGCGGATTCGCGTGCGGGCGACGAGGACGTTGTCGTGCAGATCGAGAAGCAGGAGACGCGCGTCGCTGTCAGCGTCAGCGATCGCCACGGCCGGACGGGCTGCGGTCTCGGGCATTCTCTCCTCCACGGGCGGACCTTTGCAGATCAAGTCGCCGGCGGTCCATGGAAATCTTGCGGAGGAGCAGAGGGACGGGAAGGGTCGGCCGGCCCGGGCGTCGAGGCGCGGGCCGGCCAAAAAGACAACGGGAGGGATCAGGCTTCCGGCATATGGAAGCCGGGCGTCGACAGCGACAGCGCCTTCTCCTCCTCGGTCATGTCGGTGGCGATGCCCTCGAACAACGGCGAGGACAGGTAGCGCTCGCCGGTATCGGGCAGCATGCAGAGGATGACCGTGCCCGGCTCGGCCTTCCCGGCGATCTGCATGGCGATGGCAAAGGTCGAACCGCCGGAGATGCCGGTGAAGATGCCCTCGCGCTGCGCGAGCTTCTTCGACCATTCGATGCCGACCGGTCCCGGGATCGGGATCAGTTCATCGTAGTAGTGCTTGTCGATCGACTCCTGAAGCACGAGCGGGATGAAGTCCGGCGTCCAGCCCTGGATGGGATGCGGCTCGAACTTGGGATGGCTCCCTGCCGGCGAACCGTCGCTCCCGCGCTGCTGCGCGATGCCGCTGCCGACGAGTTGGGCGTTGGCGGGCTCGCTGAGGATGATCCTGGTGTCCGGGCGCTCCCTGCGCAGGGCCCGGGCGACGCCGGAGAGCGTCCCGCCGGTGCCGTAGCCGGTGACGAAGTAGTCGAGACGGTCGCCGGCGAAATCGGCAAGGATCTCGCGCGCCGTGGTGTTCTCGTGGATCTTGGCGTTGGCCTCGGTCTCGAACTGGCGGGCGAAGAACCAGCCGTTCTTCTCCGCGAGCTCCCGCGCCTTCTCGTACATGCCGGTGCCCTTGGCCGTGCGGGGCGTCAGCACGACCTTGGCGCCGAGGAAGCGCATGAGCCGGCGGCGTTCTACCGAGAAGCTGTCGGCCATGGTGACGACCAGGGGATATCCCTTGGCGGCGCAGACCATGGCGAGACCGATGCCGGTGTTGCCGCTGGTCGCCTCGACGACCGTCTGCCCCGGCTTGAGAGCCCCACTCCTCTCAGCCTCCTCGATGATGCTGATCGCGAGGCGATCCTTGACAGAACCGCCCGGGTTGAAGAGCTCGGCCTTCACGTACACCCGCACGCCATCCGGGGCGAGGTTGCGGACGCGGATCGCAGGCGTGTCCCCGATCGTGTCAACGACGCCACCATCGTAGAGGCGGCCACGACCGTTGGTGGTCCGCGATTTGTCGGCGCTTCCAGTCATTGTCATTTCTCCCTATTTCTGGATGGAACTTAAGCTGAAGTTTGCGGGACGTCACGCGGTGGCGACCGTCTCCGCGGTCCGATTGGCGAACCGACCGTCGAAAAGCCGACGGGCCGGACGGCCATGCCGGGGCCGCAATGGCCCGTTTCCGGCGTCGGTCGCCGGAAACTCCCGGCGCACGGCACCCTGCCGCGCCCGAATTTCACGAAAGAGGGCAATGACGGCGATGATCGCCGACGCGATCCCTCCGATCAGCGCCGGTGCTGCGCCGACCAGAATGTCGTAACCCATCCCGAATGGGGCGGCCGCCAGCATGAACAGCCGCAGCCGCAACGTATCGTCCTGCATGCGGCCGACCATGATCAGCGTCACAGCCGCCAGCGCGCAGGCCGATGCCGGCCCGCACCAAGTGGCCCAGCAGATCGCCGCCACGATCGGCAGAAAACCGAGGCCGGCCCAGCGCAGCCACGGCCGTTCCCCGGCGAGAAGCCGCAGCGCGGTCTGGGCCGCACCCAGCGCCGCGACGCCGGCCCCGCTTGTCGCCCCGAGCAGGGCGTAGTGGAGGCTGTAGTCGGCGCCGATGCCGAACTGCACTGCCAGGATCTTGCGCTGGCTCCTGAACAACGGCCAGGCAAGCTGACACGCCAGACCCGCCGCACCGAACGCGGTGGCCGCAGGATTGTCGATGATCATCTGCGCGACGCCGGACATCTCAAGCTCCCTCCCTGCACATACCGACTAGTTGGTATGTTCATACCGACCGGTTGGTTTGATAGCAAGCGAAGAATGGGAACTGTGTGAAGCGCGTCACATCCCCGTGATTTCCGCCAAATTCTGCCGAAATTGACCCCGCGCCAGTTGCCAAGCCCTCTCGGGAGGCCCATCTTACCTACCGGTCGGTATGGAAAGTGGAGCACCCGAGATGACCCGTAAGAGCCCGGACACCAGGCTGCGCATCCTGCAGGCGGCGCGCGTTCTGGTGATGGAGAAGGGCTTCGCGGCGACTTCGATCGACGAGATTCTAGGCGCGGCGGGGCTAACCAAGGGGGCCTTCTTCCACTACTTCAAGGGAAAGAAGGACCTCGCGCGGGAGCTGGTTGAATGGCACGCGCGGAAGGATCTCGAGATGTTCGAGCGCTTCGCCGCCGAGGCCGAGGCCCGAACGAGCGATCCGCTCGAGAAGGTCGTTCTGTTCCTCGAGGCGTTCGAGGCCTATGTCGGCAACTCCGACGACCCGTCGCCGGGCTGCATGTACGCCGTCTACACCTACGAAAGCATGCAGTTCGAGCCCGCAGTCCGCGACCTCGTTGCCGACGTTCTTCGCCAGTGGACTTCGATCTATGTCCGGATGTTCCAGGACGTCATCGACCGCTACCCGCCGGCCCTGCCCGTCACCGCGCGCCAACTTGCCGAGATGATCGTCTCGATCATCGAAGGCGGACTGATCCTCCAGCGTGCCTACGGCGAGGTGCCCATGACTGGCCGTCAGTCAAAGCAGTTCAGAAACTACCTGACGCTCCTCTTCAGTGAGCCGTCATCGCGGGTGCAGACCAATCCGAGCGCGGAAACCGCGGCCGCCGCGGCGGCATGAGCCACATGCGCCGGCGCCAGGGGATTCCTTACGGCGGACGACCGACCGACCGATGCGAAGGACCGCTATCCGATCCGACTGTCAGGCGAGCGCCGCTATCCGCTCGCGGATGACGGCGATGTTCCTCTCCACCGCGTCCATGTAGGGGTTTTCCCCGCTCGCGAGATCCTCGAAGTGCCGCCAGAGGCCGCCGCACTCGTCGTTCAGCTTGTTCTGAACGAACGTCTTCCAGAATCCAGGCGTGCCGCGAAGCAGGGCTTCGTAGCTCTTGAACGGCCAAGCCTCTTGCGGCAGCCCCTGATAAAGGTAGCTCTCGGCGAACTCGGCGAACAGCGACTCGAGACGATCAGGGTAGCGGGGATCGCTCATCTGGCCGACGTAGTCCGCGGTGCAGACTGCCTGGCCCAAGAGGCGCTCCATGTCGCTGCGGAACTGGATCTGATTGACGTTCACACGCGGCCCCGTGGAACTGATCAGGTTCTCGACAAACTGAATATCGTCGTCCGACCACCCGCGTTTATTCAGGAAAGCGCGCACAAAATCGCATGATCGCTGCTCGTGAAGATGCGTATACTTTGCGCCGCTGCCCTCAAGATCGCCGACCTTCTTGAGGAATCCGATGTCATGGAACAAGACCGCGACCAGCCCCCGGCGGAAATCTCTTGCCGTGACATAAGGGAGAGCGTTGTTTTCGTGCCGACAACGAATCAATTCAGCCAGGCAAAGCGTCGCCTGCAGCGTATGCGAGATGTCGTGATACGCCGTATCCATTGCCTGATACTCAGGGTCATCTCCGCTAAACAGACCCTCGACGGCATGGATGTATTCAGCAATGTAGTCGCCGCCTCCGGCCCCAAACAGTCTCTCGTGACGGTCCTGAACCAGCTGGCAAGTCTCGGCGGCGGTCGAAAAATCAATTTCGGATAACTCAAGTACTGGAATAGACTTGACAGCATCCAACATCAATTCCCCTCATTAAATTGGACGGTCGTCGATCGATGGCTATTCGTCCCCCTGACCGCGGACCCCCGACCGATCGTTCCACACCCCGTCATCCCACCGGACGTCTTGTCGATTATAGCGCCAATTCACAAGCCCCTTGTGACTTCGGCCACTGATCCCGGTCCGCTCGCGATATACGCTAACCGCCCTCCCGACCGACCTCCCGATTCGCTATGTCTGTCATATCAGGGCCGTCCGTGGCCACAAGAATTCGCGTTCGATCGCTGGCATGAGGTCGTCAAGCCGCTGACCCGTTGCGCCACAGCGAGGTCCAGAACTCTTCGGGGATGTCCTTTGGCGTGGCGTTCGCGCAAGATGATCGCATTGCGATCGTTGCGCGGCGAGGTTTCGGTGAAGGGGATCATACTCTCGGGGGGCAAGGGCAGCCGGCTCTATCCGGTGACGCAGGTGGTGTCGAAGCAGCTGCTGCCGGTCTACGACAAGCCGATGATCTACTATCCGCTGGCGACGCTGATGCTCGCCGGCATCCGGGAGATCCTGCTGATCTCGACGCCGGAGGCGCTGCCGCTCTATCAGGCGCTGCTCGGCGACGGCGCCGACTGGGGGATCGCGATCCGCTATGGCGAGCAGCCGAAGCCGGAGGGTCTCGCCCAGGCGTTCCAGATTGCGGAGGACTTCATCGCGGGCGAGCCATCCGCCCTCGCCCTCGGCGACAACATCTTCTATGGCGCCGGCTTCCGCTCGGTGCTGGTCGATGCCGCCCGCACCACCAGCGGGGCGACCATCCTCGCCTATCCGGTGGCCGAGCCGAGCGCGTTCGGCGTGGTCGAGATCGACGAGCGCGGCATGGCGCGCTCGATCGAAGAGAAGCCGGCCCGGCCGAAGAGCAACTTCGCCGTCACCGGGCTCTATTTCTACGACAGCGACGTGGTCGACATCGCCCGGGCGGTGAAACCATCGGCCCGCGGCGAGATCGAGATCACCTCGGTCAATGCCGTCTACATGCAGCGCGGCGACCTCCGGGTGGTGCGGCTGCAGCGCGGCACGGCCTGGCTCGACACCGGCACGGTCGAGGACCTGTTCGCCGCGGCCAATTTCGTCCAGACCATCGAAGCCCGCCAGGGCTACAAGATCGCCTGCCTGGAGGAAGTCGCCTGGCGGCTCGGCTATATCGATGCAGAGCAGGCGCTCCGCCTCGCGGACCGCCACCCCAACAGCTATGGCGCCTATATCAGGACGATTGTCGAGCATGGCTGAAGAGACCGCCCCGTCCATGACGCACCTCGTCGAAGGGGTCAGCGTCGAGACCTTTGCTGCACCGGACCTCGTGGCGGTGACGCCGCCAAAGCATGGCGACGACCGCGGTTTCCTGTCCGAGACCTACAGCCGCGAACGCTTCGCGCGGCTCGGCATCGACATCGACTTCGTCCAGGACAACCACACCTATTCCGCCAGCAAAGGCACGATCCGCGGACTTCATTTCCAGATCCCGCCGCACGCCCAGGGCAAGCTGGTCCGGGTGGTGCGCGGCGCCATCCTCGACGTCGTCGTCGACATTCGCCACGGCTCGCCGGCCTTCGGCACGGCGACGGCGGTCGCCCTCTCCGCCGACAACTGGCGCCAGCTCTACGTCCCGCCCGGCTTCGCCCATGGCTTCTGCACCCTCGTGGACGACACCGAAGTGCTCTACCGGATGACGGCCTATTACGCGCCCGCCAGCGACCGCGGCCTCGCCTTCGACGATCCGGGCCTCGGCATCGCCTGGCCGGTCGAGCCGGGCGCGGCGATCCTCTCGGACAAGGATCGCAGGCATCCCCGGCTTGCCGACCTTCCCGCCCACTTCGCCTACGGGCCGTCGCGATGAAGGTGCTGGTCACCGGCGGGGCCGGGTTCATCGGCTCGGCGGTCTGCCGCCACCTCGTCGGCGACCTCGGCCACGAGGTCGTCAACCTCGACAAGCTGACCTATGCCGCCTGCCTCGCCTCGCTCGATCCGATCGCCGCCAATCCCCGCTACCGTTTCGTCAAGACCGACATCTGCGACCGCGCCGCCCTTGACCGCGCCTTCGCCGAGGCCGGGCCGGATGCGGTCATGCACCTTGCCGCCGAGAGCCATGTCGACCGCTCGATCGCCGGCGCCGGCGACTTCATCGCCACCAACCTCGTCGGCACCTACACCCTGCTCGAGGCCGCCCGCGCCTACTGGTCGGCCCTGCCGGCGGCGCGCCGCGAGGCCTTCCGGTTCCTCCATGTCTCGACCGATGAGGTCTACGGCTCGCTCGGCGAGACCGGTCTCTTCACCGAGGAGACGCCCTACGACCCGTCCTCGCCCTACTCGGCGTCGAAGGCGGGCTCCGACCACCTCGCCACCGCCTGGCACCGGACCTACGGCCTGCCGGTGGTGATCTCCAACTGCTCGAACAACTACGGCCCCTATCACTTCCCCGAGAAGCTGATCCCGCTGATGATCCTCAACGGGCTGGAGGGCCGCGACCTGCCGGTCTATGGCGACGGCGGCAATGTCCGCGATTGGCTCTATGTCGAGGACCATGTGCGGGCGCTGTGGCTGATCCTCACCCGCGGGCAACCGGGCCGAAAGTACAATGTCGGCGGCCGCAACGAGCGGACCAATCTTCAAATCGTCGAGGCAATCTGCGGCCATCTCGACCGGCTGGCGCCGGCCAACCACCCGCACCGCGACCAGATCCGGTTCGTCACCGACCGTCCCGGCCATGACCGCCGCTACGCCATCGACCCGACCCGCACCGAGACCGAGCTCGGCTGGCGCGCCTCCGAGAGCGTCGAGAGCGGCCTTGAGAAGACCGTGCGCTGGTACCTCGACAACGCGGCATGGTGGCGGCCGCTCCGCGAGACCCGCTACGGCGGCGAGCGGCTCGGACTCCTGCAGACTCAAGAGACGGGGGGATGACCGCCGCAAGGCGCATCATCCTCTTCGGCGGCTCCGGCCAGGTCGGATCGGAACTGCGCACGCTGACGTGGCCGGCAGGCTTGACCCTGCTCGCGCCGGCTCGCGCCGACGCCGACATCGGCGACCGCGCCGCGGTGGCCAGCCTCCTCGCTGCCGGCGATGTCGCCGCCGTCATCAACACCGCCGCCTGGACGGCGGTGGACGCGGCCGAGGACGCCGAGGCCGCAGCCTTCGCCGCCAACGCCCTCGGCCCCGCGATCCTTGCCGCGGAGACGCGGCGCCATGGCGTGCCGCTGATCCATGTCTCCACCGACTATGTCTTCGACGGCTCGCAGACCGAGCCCTACCGCGAGGACCACCCGACCGCCCCGCTCGGCGTCTACGGAGCGAGCAAGCGCGCCGGCGAAGAGGCGGTACGCGACGGCAACCCGCGTCACCTCATCGTCCGCACCGCCTGGGTGTTCGGCCGCCACGGCAAGAACTTCGTCAAGACCATGCTCCGGCTCGCCGAGACCCGCGACACGCTCCGGGTCGTCGACGACCAGCACGGCACGCCGACCGCCGCGGCCGATCTCGCCAAAGCACTGGCCCTGATCGCGACCCGGCCGGACCTTGCCAATCGCGCCGGCACCTACCACTTCGCCAACCGCGGCGAGACCACCTGGTGCGGCCTGGCGCGGGAGGTGTTCCGGCAGAGCGCGGCGCTTGGCGGCCCTTCGGCCAAAGTCGAGGCCATCGCCACCGCCGACTACCCGACGCCGGCCCGGCGGCCGGTGAACTCGCGCCTCGCGACAGAGAAGATCGAGCGGGACTTCGGCATCGCCCCCCGACCGTGGCAAGAGTCGGTTGCGGAGGTCGTCCAATCGCTGGTCACGTCCGCCGAGCGCGGCACGACGGACGCATAGTCCGGTCCGGGAGAAGCCGTCACCTCCGGACGCGCGCGCCCCGTCAGCGGCCGGTCAGTGACTGTCGGCGAATCCGCCGCTCGATGACGATCTGCAGCACCACCGAGATGACGATGACGAAGCCGAAGGCAAGCTGCGTGTAGAAGGCATTGATGCCGGCCGACACGATGCCGGCATTGATCGCGCCGATGATGTAGGAGGCGACGAACGTGCCGATGACCGAGCCGGTGCCGCCGAATACCGACGTCCCGCCAAGGAACACCGAGGCGATGGTGTTGAGGAGGAAGCCGTCGCCCGTGGTCGGCCAGAAGTAGTAGCCGTAGATCGAGGTGAGGATGCCGGCGAACACCGCCATCACGCCCACAAGCATGAAGGCGCGGGTCTTCACCGAGACGACGTTGATGCCCATCAGGCGGGCGCTGGTCGGGTTGTCGCCGACGAGAAAGACGTGGGCGCCGAAGCGCGTGCGGTTGAGGAGCACCCAAAGCACCACGGCGATGATGATCATCCACAGGGTCTGGACCGGAAAGCCGAGCACCGGCTCGCGGAAGATGTCGTGCATCTCCGGGAAGTCCTCGGCGGTGAGCGGAACACCGGTGCCGTTCATCAACACCAGTTCAAGCCCGCGGTAGAGGAACGAGGTGCCGATGGTGATGACCAGCGAGGGGATGGCGAGCTTGGCGACGAGGAGCCCGTTGATCAGCCCGCAGAGCGCCCCGGTGCCGAAACCGACGGCAAGGCCGACGTACCACGGCATGCCGCCATAGGCGCAGACGATGCAGAACGCCGCCGTACCGAGCGCCATGATCGAGGGGAACGAGAGGTCGATCTCGCCGGTGATGACGACGAAGGTCAGCGCCAGCGCAATGATGCCGAACTGGGGCGTCGTCTGCGCGAAGGCGGCGTAGATCTTGACGTTGGTGAAGACGGTGGGAGCCGCGATCACGAAACTCAGCCACATCACCAGCCCGACGCTGATGATGCCGAGCTGGCTACCGTGGCGCCGAAGCACGGAGGGCGGCGAGACACGGTTGTTGGCGGGCTTGGCCCCTGCGGTTTCCGTCACCATTGCCCTGCCCCCTTAGTCCAGCGTGCCGGTCCGCGCCACGCGATAGAGCCGGTCGATCAGGTCGTCCATGGAGATCTGCGACTTGTCGTAGACGCCGGCGACCTTGCCGCGGTCGAGCACATAGAGCCGATCCACCACCGGATAGACGTGGAAGATGTTGTGATCGATGAAGACGGCCGACTTGCCGGCCTTCTTGATGTTGGAAACGAAGTCGAGCGTCTTCTTCGTCTCGGTGAGGGAGAGGCCCATCGTCGGTTCGTCGAGGATGACGAGCTCGGCGTCGAAGTGAAGCGCCCGGGTGATGGCGACGCCCTGCTTCTCTCCGCCTGACATCGTCGTCACCACGTTGTCGGGATGGACGGCGGCGGAGGTGAAGCCCATATGCTCGCTCATCAGCCGCGAGCACTCCTCGCGCATACGCTTGACGTCGAGCAGGCCCCAGCGGGTACGGGGCTCACGGCCCATGAACATGTTGCGCCAGATCGGCTGCTTCTCGCAGAGCGCGCGCTCCTGGTAGACGGTCTCGATGCCGAGCGCGCGCGCCCGCGCCACCGACCAGTCATCGATGCGCCGGCCGTGAAAGAAGATCTCACCGCCGGAATCGGGACGGTGGAAGCCCATGATGGTCTTGACCAGCGTCGACTTGCCGGCGCCGTTGTCGCCGAGCAGACCAACGATCTCGCCCGGATAGACGGCGAAATTGACGTTCGACAGCGAGCGGACTTCACCGAAAGTCTTGGATACGTTGCGCAGCTCGATGACGGGAACCCTGGACGCCGCCGCTGCGGCGGCCGGAGCGTGGGCAGTCGCGATTTCGGCCATGGCCGGCGTCCTTCGATCGAGGCGGCGCGGGGCGCTTTTTGCCCCGCGCCGAGGCTTGTGCGTCAGCGAATCTCGACGGCTGCCAGCGGTGCGACCGCGGCAACGTTCGACTTGTCGACGAAGGCACCCGCGGTGTTGATGTGCAGCCCCGAGAAGCCGTACTTCTTGGTGAGGCAGATGTTGAGCATCGACAGGTAGCCCTGGAGGAAGGGCTGCTGGTCGATGACCAGGCTCTGGTAGCCCTGCTCGATCGCCTGGGCGCTGTTCGGCGACATATCGAAGCCGGCGAAGAACACCTGGCCGGGCTCGAGACCGGCCGCCTTGGCGTAGACGCCGACATTCGAGGTCAGACCGCCATGGTCGGTGACGACGATCTTGACGTCGGGATTGGCGCCCATGAGTCCGACAAAGGTCGCCGTGCCGGCGTTCGGGTCGGCGTTGGTGGCCTGGTCGATCTCCTGGTAGATGACCTCGGCGCCGACCTTCTCGAAGGCATCGATGACGCCGACGGTGCGTTGACCGCGGTCACCGCCCTGACCCTTGAGGCCCCAGACGAAGACCTTGTCGCCCGACTGGAGATTGGCCCGTCTGGCCGCCTCGCTCGCCAGCGCAAAACCGGCGTCGTAGTTCGGTGCGCCAACAAACCCGAAGCCCTGCGGTGAATACTTCTTCTCGCTGTCCGGCAGCGCGGTGTTGAGGGTGGTGAAGATGATGCCCTGGTCGAAGGCCTGCTGGACCACCGGCCCGGTGGCTGCCTCGCCGGCGAAGCCGTAAGTGGCGATGCCGTCCACGCCCGTCGCGACCGCCTGCTGGATTTGCGTCAGCATCTTGTTGGGATCCCAGTCCGAGAAGTAGTAGGTTACTTCCGGTCCGAGATCGAGTTCGGCCTGGCGGAATCCGTTATAGACGTTGTTGGCGAAGACGCCGCCCTGCGGTCCGCCCGGGAATGCGGCGATCTTGACGCCTTCGCACCACTTCGGGGTCGGGTCGAGAGCGAGTGCCGCCGTGCTTCCCAAGCCCAGCGCCAGCGTTGCGCCAAGCAGCGGCCGGAGCCGCGCAAAACGATCGGTCATTCTTGTCCTCCCATCACGGGCCGCTCCCCGCGGCCGGCTCCATGCACCTCTGCGAAGTGCGGAGGAATCGATATGGGAATAATACAGGTCTGTAAAGTCTCAACACCCGCTAGCTCTCCATGATCGCCTCCGAATGGACTTGTTTGCTATTTATTCCCGGGCAACTACTGTTGAACCGTCCATTCCGGCCGGAGACGCGCCGTCGCCCCCAACGCCCCTGCATCGGTCGAGTTGTGTTATATGTATGAGAGCTTGGCATGACTGACCCCGCCGAAAAGAAGCGTGAGGAGACCGGCACGGCAACGGCCAGCGTCGCGGACGAGCTGGTGCGGATGATCCTCGGCCAGATGACGCCCGGCGCAAGCCTGCCGAGCGAGGCGGAGCTGGCGATCCAGCACGGGGTGAGCCGGGTCACGGTGCGCGAGGCGGTCAAGATGGTGGCCGGCCGCGGCCTCCTCGATCTCGCGCGCGGGCGGCGAGCCGTGGTCAAGGAGCCCGACTCGGCGGCGCTCGGCGAGTTCATGTATTTCCTCGTCCAGAACGACCCGCGCGGCGTTTTCGACCTCGTCGAGATCCGTTCCTCGCTCGAGGTTCAGGCGGCCGGACTCGCGGCGCGGCGGGCGACCCGCCCGGCGCTCGCCGCGATCGAGACCGCGCTCAAGGCCATGCGCGAGGCGCAGGGCGCGACGGGGGCCGAGGAGGACGAGGCCGCCTTCCACGAGGCGGATGTCGGGTTTCACCTGGCGATCGCGCTCGCCTCCGGCAACCGGATGATGATCACGTTGTCAGAGGCGATGGCGCCGGCGCTGAAGCGATCCTTCTTCATGAGCCGCCGCGGCCGACAGCTTCGCGGCGAGACATCGGAGCACACCGTTGCCGCGCATGCGCGCATCCTTGCCCGCATCGTTGCGGGCGATGCGAGCGGCGCGGAACTCGCCATGCGCAATCACCTCGCCGACGCCGTTCGCGACATGCGCGCCGCGATTGACGGCGACAATCGCGGCGGCTGAGCCAGCCGTCCGATCAGCCGGCGAAGCGCGCCGTCAGCCCGCCATCGACCAGCCAGTTGGCGCCGGTGACGAAGTTCGCCTCGTCGGAGAGCAGGAACGCCACGACGTTAGCGATCTCGGCGGGCTTGCCCATCCGCCCCATCGGATGCGCGCCGAGCACGGTGGCGCGGAGTTCGGCGGAATTGCGCTCGAAGAACTCCCTGACGAGGAAGGTCTCGGTGTAGCCCGGCGACACCGCGTTGACGCGGACCTGCTGCGGCCCGACTTCGAGAGCCAGCGAGCGGGTGAGGCCGACCAGGCCGGACTTTGCCGCAGCATAGGGGAACATCCCCTTGTAGGTCATGTTGGCGTGCACCGAGGCGATGTTGACGATCGACCCGCGCTTCACCGCCAGCATGGCCGGGAGCACCGCCCGGGCGACCAGCCAGGCGGACTTGAGGTCAACGCTGAAGACGTCCTCCCACTGCTCCTCGGTCATCGCCACCGGATCGGCGTAGGAGTTGCGCCCGGCGTTGTTGACGAGGCCGGTCACCGCGCCGAGCCTGGCGACGGCCGCCCCGTGAACGCGCGCAATGTCCTCGGCGGAGCGGATATCGCCGCGGCCGAAAAAGGTGCGCTCCGGGGCAGCGAGACGGTCGAGGAGGGCCTGCCCCTCTGCTTCCTCGATGTCGATGAAGGAGACGCGCGCGCCTTCCGACAGGCATTTCTCCACCACGGCCGCGCCGATGCCGCGGCTGCCGCCCGTCACAAGGATATGCTCACCTTCCAACCTGCCGGTCACGCCAACCTCCCCGCCCAGAAGCCGAGTCCGCCGACACGGGCGAGGCCCGGCGGCGTCCCTCTCGTGCCCGCTGTCGCGCCGCAGCGCAAGTGGGCGCGCCGGCGGCTCAAGATGCGGCGGGCACCCCGGTGCGCTCGCCCTGGAACATGGGTGGCCGGGCGTCGACCCACCGCCCCTCCGCCTTGCCTGATGCGGCCACGGCATGGATCGCGGCGATGGAGCGAAGTCCGTCCTCGGCGTCGGGATAGTCCGCCGCGGCCGGGTCGGCCGCTCGCCCTTCCTTCCGCGCCCGCACGGCCTCGGCAAGGTCCCTGTAGATGTTGGCGAAGGCGAGCGGCATGCCTTCGGAGTGGCCGATGGTGACCCGCGACGCGCGATCCGCCTCCGGTGAGAGGTTGGCTTCACCGCGCTCGATGACTTCGAGGCGCCCGCGCAGCGGCATCCAGAACAGCTGGTCGGGCTGTTCCTGCGACCAGCGGAGTCCGCCCTTCTCGCCGAAGACCTGTATGCCGAGGCCATGCATCCGGCCGAGCGCGATCGACGACGTCCACAACCGGCCGACCGTGCCACCATCCATGCGGAAGTTGACCATGGCGTCGTCTTCGAGCTGCCTGGTCGAGATACACGAGACCGTGTCGGCGGAAAGCGTCGTGACCTCCTGCCCGGTCACGAAGCTCGCCATGTGGAGGGCATGGATCCCGCAGTCCGCGAACTGTGCCGATACCCCGACTTCGGCCGGATCGTAGCGCCAGCGGACCCGGGGGTTGTCCGCGTCGTCGCCATCGGCGTGGTGACCATGGGCAAATTCCGCCATCACCAGCCGGATGCGACCGAGATCGCCGCGCTGCACCATCGCGCGCATGTGCCGGACGAGCGGGAAGCCCGTATATCCGTAGTTCACGGCACAGATCCGGCCTGTCGATCGGGACAGGCGGACGATCTCCTCGGCCTCCTCGACCGTCATGGTCATCGGCTTCTCGCAGAGCACATGAAAACCTGCCGCGAGGAAGGCTCGGGTGATCTCGAAATGCGTGGCGTTGGGTGTGGCGACGGTGACGAGATCGAGGCGGTCAGGACGCCGCATTTCCCCCTCGAGCATCTCGCGCCAGTCGCCAT
>JAGRKZ010000257.1:6155-6547 GCA_020442065.1 Bauldia sp. | reverse complement strand
GTTCGCCCCGTCCACCAGCACCGGGCTCACGAATCCGAACTCCCGGATCGAGCCCGCGATCAGCGCCACCTGGGCCTCGGAATGCGTCCGCGCGTTGCGGGCGTAGGGGATGAGCGCATCGACCGGGCGGTGGTCGAGCGCCAGCGGCTCGGGTGTCTCGATCTGGTGCAGGCGGACGGGCATCGTGGCTTCAACCTCCTGCGCAAGCCCCCCGCCACGTATCCGCGGGGCGTTTCGGGCGCTTTCGCGGCATTGTAACATGCCCCGTAACACACTGTATAATAGACATTTAACGCCAGAATGCGTCGCCGCACGACGATTACCCTTTGCTCCTTGACGTCGAAATCACCCCCCGTTCGCGTCGCTTTTCCGAGCTTCCCGTTCGAGGTGTG
>JAGRKZ010000257.1:0-5991 GCA_020442065.1 Bauldia sp. | reverse complement strand
CCCGCTTCCAGGAAATGGCGCACCGTCGCGTCACTTCTGAACGAGCATGCTGCAGCCGGGGAGGTGATCGCGGCGAGTGCGCGCGCCGCAGAGAAGGATCTGGCGCGTGCGGCGACGGATCCGGTCCTGGCATCAGCAATCCGTCTGATGGCGCTCGTCCCCAAGGCGGCCCACGGTCGTGACTTCGCCGAGGGGCTTCGCGAGCTCGAAGTCGTGGTTCCCGAGCACCCCATGCTTGCGGATATTTCGGTCGGCGTCGCGTCCGCCCTGGAGCGCCGGCCGCACGGTTCCACCCGGTCCGACTTCGGTGAGATGGTGCGGCGTGCGCTGGTGGCGACCCTGACCACGGGGATCGGAGACACGCTGCCTGGCCAGTTCGATTCCGACGCGGAGGACGTCAGGCGCGCCGCCGCCCGGCTCGCGCGGCCGGAGAGCTTCTCCGGCACGGCGCGGACATTCTTCGGCCGCCTGTTTGCGGACACGCTCGGATCCTGGCTCGACCGCACGCTCTCGGTGGACATCGGATCCGCCGCACCTTTCGGATCGCTCCGCGAGCGCGATGCGTTTGACCGGACGCTCGAGCAATACTGCAGCGACGCCACCCGGATCATCCGCGAGCTTTCGGCGGCGTGGTACGGCAGGACGCTCGAACGCGAGGGCACGATTACCAGCGAGAGGTCTGCCGCCTATTCGGCCCTGGCCATGAACAGGATCGGAGAGGAGTTGCGCCACCAGCGGGATGCCGTTCATGCCTAGGGTGGTCGTCAACGCGGCGGCGCCTGCCGGTCCGAACGATCTTCGCGTGGTGATCAACGAGCAGCTTCCGACCTTCATGCTGCGCCCCGTCGGCATTCCGAAGAACATCATCTATCGGATGTCACCGCGCACGTTCGACCTTTTGCTCCTGGCCGCGGCGGTCTTCACGGCGGATTCGCTGACTCGCCGCGGTGGTTCGGTCCGCTCGGAGATGGGTTCGAAATGGTACAGGGACTTCCGCTTCGTCGTCCCGGTCAGGGATCCGGAATTCTGGCGATCCGCGCAGGAGCCTCTGGTCGAAACGCTCGGCTTCCTGACCGGCGACCGCTTCGATTTCACTTTTGTCCCGCGGGCGCACGACGTGCTGCGCCAGGGCGACCTCGATCTCGGGCGGCCGGCCGAGGTCGATCAGGTGATACTCTTCTCCGGCGGACTGGACTCGCTCGCGGGCGCCTTCGAGACGCTGAGCTCGACCGATGATCGGCTGCTGCTGGTCACGCATCGCTCGGCGTCGAAGATTGCGTCGCTGCAGAAGACGCTGGTGGGGAAGCTGAGGCGAGACTCCCCGAAGCGGATCACCTGGGTTCCGGTGCGCGGACATCTGATCGGACAGGAGACCCGCGAGACGACCCAGCGGTCGCGATCTTTCCTCTATGCGGCACTGGGATATGCCGCGGCGACACTTGTCGGCCTTCCCCGCATCAGGTTCTACGAGAATGGCATCGTCAGCCTCAACCTTCCGATCAACCGCCAGGTCGTCGACACCATGGCGACGCGCACGACCCACCCGCTGTTCCTGCACCGCCTCGAAGGGCTCCTGAGTCTGGTGGCGGAAAGCCCGATCACGGTCGAGAACCCGTTCGCTAACCTCACCAAGACAGAGGTCGTTGCAAGGCTGCGCGATCTCGGCGGTTCCGACCTGATCGAGGCGACGACCAGCTGTAGCAGCGTGCGGCCCCGCCGCAGGGAGAAACCCCATTGCGGTTCCTGTTCCCAGTGCCTCGACCGCCGTTTCGCGGTGCTGGCATCCGGCGTCGAGAACCACGATCCGCCCGGCCGATACGAGGTCGACGTGCTTCTCGGCTCGCGCGACCATGAGCGCGACCAAACGATGGCCCATGACTGGACGCGCCACGCCGCGCGTCACCTGGCCCGGATGTCTCCGCAAGCGTTTTGGGAGAAGTTCGCCGCCGAGCTGGCCGACCTGGCTGCGGCCCGCCCGAGCAGTGCTCGCGGCTCGGCCCTGGTCGACGCATTCCACATGCATCGCCGACATGGTGAGGCCGTCCGACGAGTTGTGGAGGAAGTGATAAGCCGGCACTCCGACTGGATCGTCGACCGGAAGATTCCTCCCGGCTCGCTGCTGGCCGCCTTGCTTGAGGATGCGTTCCAGCCCGAGGAGGACGCGCCGATTGGCTCCGTCCCACCGGACGGGCCACCGTTACCGGGCCAGCCGGCAGGCATGTTTCCCCTTCGCCTTGTTTTCGATCCCGATCGGGGTCCATGGCTTCGGATCGCCGGCTTGGGCGAATTCACCGGCGCCCATCTCACGCTCGTTTCGGACCTCAAGCCGCAGCATGACGAGGATTGCGCCGAGAACCTCGCAGCGGCGGCACATCGCTACGTTCCGTCCGGCTCGCTCGGCCCCAAGGGCAAGGCCCGCCAGCGCGCGAAGCGCTGCCGCGACGCATTCGCGGAGGCCTACGAGTGCATCGAAGGCTCGCGCCCCGAGGCTCCGATCCTCGTGCAGACCGGAGAGCGGTCCGGACAGCGGTTCGGCTACCGACTCGATCCGGAGGCGCGATTCGTTGATTCCGGGAGCGCCGGCGACTGGATGCCGGCCTGAAGGGCAGCCTCTAACGCTGCGGCCCCTTTTGTAACGCATGGACCTCTTGACAACCGATTCTCTGGCCCGGCCAGGCCTTGCCGTGTAACGACAAGGCGTCCCGATGTAACGCTGAGTCCGCTGCCCAAGATTTCCTGGATGTCCCATGATCCCCCTTAGAAAGGGTCACGACCATGGGCAATGATTTGAGCGGAAATTCTGGTGATCTGGCGCACCCGGTCTTCATGACCGAGGCGGAACTCGCCGCGCGCTGGCGCCATTCCCTTCGCACTTTGCAGCGGTGGCGGGCCGCCGGCTACGGACCGCCGCATGTCAGGATCGGCAATCGCGTCGTCTTCCGCGTCTCCGACGTCGAGGCCTTCGAGGCGAACCGGGAAGCCGACGAATGAGTGCGACCGGCGCCCCCGTGTCCAATCCGGCGGTCGACATCAACGACGTTCGACGCTTCGCGGAGGTCGTCTTTGGCGGCCTTTCCGGGTTCGTCGACCTCCGGATGCTCGGCGAGAAGGGCATGCCGGAGCAGCGCCCGCGCTGCGATTGCCAGCCGATCGACGATCAGCTCACCACCTGGCTCGCCCGGTCTGCCGTGAGGGCGACGGCGGCGCAACTCTGCTGCGCGGTTGTTCCGATGGCGCTCGACAGGCGGGGCCGGGCACGAGCGGGAAGCCTGGGTGCGACAGCCGTGATCGTGATCGATCTCGACGAGGGCGACATTGCGGCAAAGCGGGCCCACCTGACGACGCACCTCGGCGCACCGAGCCTCGTCGTTGCATCCGGCGGCGTCACCGGTTCCGGCGAGGCGAAGCTCCATCTTTACTGGCGACTCGCCGATCCAGCCTTTGCTGCCGATCTCGAAGTGGTTCGTATTGCCCGCGAGACTGCCGCGCGCAAGGTCGGCGCCGATCCTTCTCTTGCCCGGATCCAGCAGCCGATCAGGCTGCCGGGCTCGGTGCATTGCAAGCAGGGTCACCGCAGACCGGTGCGGATCGTGGCCGACTCAGGCGAAGCATACGATTTGGAGACGCTGGCGGAAGCTGCCTGCGCCATGCCGCACATCGGTGGCGAAAATGAACCCGGTGCAAATGGAGCTGCAGTAGTGCCTGCCTTGACGGGTCCGATCCGTGCGGGTGGCATCGACGGGATCACCAGGTTCGATGCCCTGTCGAGCCACATCGGCAGGCAAGTCCGGCGGGCCCGACAGGGCGAGATCACCCGGGCCGAGGCGTGGGCGTCGGTGACCAGTTTCAATGCCACGATGATCGATCCGAGATGGGAAGAGCGGCGTCTCCGGCGCGAATTCGAGGCGCTGGAACTCGTCGACCGGCGCAACCATGGCGGAACTCCGCTCAGGGATCCCGACGACATCGATCGCACCGAGCATGGGCTTGCGCGGCGTCTGGCCGATGAACACGCCAACGACTGGCGCCATGTGCCGGGCCTCGGATGGCTCAACTGGACGGGTTCCCATTGGCAACCCGACGAGACCAACCGTGTCGTGGAGCTCTGCCGCAGACTTTGCGAGGAGGCGGCGACTGGGCAGACGGCGTCCGACCGCAGGCGGCTGCTCAGTGATCGCACCATCCGTGCCGTCGAGCGGCTTTCCCGGTGCGATCCGCGCATCTCGGCCGCCGGCGCCGATTGGGATGCCGACGGAATGCTGCTCAACACACCCGACGGCGTCATCGATCTGCGCACCGGTGAAGTCTCGCCCGGCGACCCCGGGCTGAAACTGACGCGGATCACCCGGGCCTCGCCCGGAAACGGTTGCGCGCGCTGGATGGCATTCCTCGACGAGATCACCGGTGGCGAGGGAGAGATAGCCGCGTACCTGCAGCGCGTTGCCGGCTACTGCCTGACCGGCAGGACCGACGAGCAGGCGTTCTTCTTCCTTCATGGGCCCGGCGCCAACGGCAAGACCGTCTTCCTCGAGGTGCTTGCCGATGTGCTCGGATCCTACTCCCGGACGGCACCGCTGGACACGTTCATGGCATCCCGTGGCGATCGGCAGCCGATCGACCTGGCCGCTCTCGAGGGGGCGCGCATGGCCATCGCCACCGAGACCGAGGCAGGCCGGCCATGGTCGGAGGCAAGGATCAAGGCGATCACCGGTGGTGACCGGATCGCCATCCGGCAGCTCTACCGGCCGTACTACGAGACGACCCCGGGATACAAACTGCTCATTTCCGGCAATCATCGCCCGCGCCTGACGGGGGGCGGCATGAGCATGGCCCGACGCCTGCAACTCGTTCCCTTCGATACGGTGATCCCGGAAGAACGGCGGGACACACGCCTCCGCGAAAGACTCGTTGGCGAGCGCGACGGGATTCTCGGGTGGATGCTGGAGGGCTGCCTCACCTGGCAGAAGAGCGGATTGCGGCCGCCCCGAAAGGTTCGCGAGGCCGGCTCGAGCTACCTCGACGGTGAGGATTTCGTGGCGCAGTGGATCGCCGAGGATTGCGAAGTAGGCGCGCAGCTGCACGCGAGCAGCGCCGAGCTTTTTGCCAGCTGGCGGCTCTGGGCGGAATCGCTCGGATTGAACCCGGGAAGCGCCCGTGACCTCGGTGAGAAGCTGCGCGATCTCGGATACAGGCCCTTCCGGAACCGCAGCGCACGTGGCTGGACGGGGCTGCGGCCACGCCCTCTGGAGTCGGTCGGGGCCAGGAAATGAAGAATCCGCTCCATCCCCGCCACATGCGCCCGGAGGAGCGTCGGGCAGAGATCTGCCGCCTTCTCGCCCTCGGCCTGATCCGGCTCCGCGCGAGACAGTCAAGGGAAGTATCTGCACACGCTGGAGAAATTCCGCTACACAACCCGCCCGGCCGGAGCGGTCATGCAAATCTGAGCCGACGGAGAGTTGCATGACCGACCCCATCCCCGCGCGCCTGGCCGCGCTGAAGACGACGCCCACGCCAGACCTCAAGCAGCAGTGGCGCGATCTCTTCGACAGCGAACCGCCGCCCTTCAATCGCCGCTACCTCGAGAGCCGCCTCGCCTATCGCATCCAGGAATTGGCCTATGGTGGGCTGAAACCCGAGACGATGAAGCGCCTGCAGGAACTGGGCGACGAGATCGGGACGGAGACCGCACCGGGCCGCAGACGCCGGCAGGAAGGCCTGCCGATCGTCGGGACCCGGCTGATCCGCGAGTGGCGGGGTGTCGAGCACATCGTGACGGTGACACGCGGTGGTTTCGAATGGCAGGGCCGGCCATACAAGTCGCTCTCCGCCATCGCTCGCGCCATCACCGGTACGCGGTGGAACGGTTGGACCTTCTTCGGTCTCAAGAACCATCGGAGGCAGACATGACGAAGCCCCCGGAGAAATCGAAGGTCGTCCGCAAGCTCCGCTGCGCGGTCTACACCCGGAAGTCCTCCGAGGAAGGGCTGGAGC
>JAGRKZ010000070.1 GCA_020442065.1 Bauldia sp. | reverse complement strand
CGGTTGAACAGCGTCGACTTGCCGACGTTGGGCCGCCCGATGATGGCAACCTTGGGCACATGAGCGGGCACTGTCGGCTCCCCGGCGGTCGCGGGACCGGCTTCGGACGCGCTCTAGCCTTCGCCAGGCTCGGGCTGCGGCGGCGGTCCCTTACGAGACTGAATCAGGGCGAGCATGAGCTGCGCCCGCTGGCGCACCCCTTGCGAGGCCTCCTGGTCCTTGACGATCTCGTCGAAATAGCCGCGCGCCGCGTCGAGGTCGTTGGCGCGGTAGGCCGCAAGACCGAGAATCTCGCGCGCCTGGAACCGCCAGGGATTGCCGGTCTGGGTCAGGTCCCCGATCCGCGACGAAAGCTCCTCCGGGCTCTGGCTTCCGACCAGGATCACGGCGGCCCGGATTCGGGCGAGGTCGGCGATGACAGTCGGAACGCCGCTGCGGGCGGCGATCGCATCGTAAGCGGCGACGGCGCCGTCGGCATCGCCGGCGGCCTCCTTCTCGCCCGCGTTGCGGAAAATCGCGAGCATGGGGTAGTCGCCGCTGCCGTCGGCGGCGACGGCGTCGAGCGCGGCGATGGCCTCGTCGTGCTTGCCTTCCTCGGAGAGCGTGAGCGCGGCGAGGAAACTGTCGCCTGTGGCCGCGGCCTGACTGGCCTGCCGCCACTCCCAGAACTTGTAGCCGCCCACCGCGACGACGATCAGCGCCGCGACCCCGAGGACGTAAATGCCAAACCGGTCCCAGAGCCGCTTGTACTGCTCGTGCCTCAGGTCTTCGTCGACTTCGCGAAAGATATCGGACATTGGGTCTTTTGTTGTTGTCGCCCCGAATGGCGCGCGCGGACATTATATCCCCGCCTTCGGCCATGCAAACGCGCCGTTTTCCGGGCGTGCCGCTCAGTCCTTGGGGAGGGCCGTCCCCCCTTTCGGCAGATAGACGTTCTCCTCGGCGGGAAAGGACCGGTCGCGGACGGCGGCCGCATACGCTTCGACCGCCTCGCGAATGCCTTCGGCGAGGTTGCCGAAGCGCCTGACGAACTTCGGGACGCGCGCGCTCAGGCCGAGCATGTCCTCGAGCACCAGGATCTGGCCGTCACAGGCCGGCGACGCGCCGATGCCGATGGTGGGTACCGGCAGCATCGCCGTGATCTCCCGGGCCAGCGGTTCGACGACGGCTTCGACGACAATGGCGAACGCCCCGGCTTCGGCGACGGCCTCGCCGTCGGCCTTGATCGATTCCGCCGCGTGCGGATCGCGGCCCTGCACCTTGAAGCCGCCGATCGTGTTGAAGGCCTGCGGGGTGAGCCCGATGTGACCCATGACCGGGATGCCGCGCTCGACCAGGAAGCGGATGGTCTCCGCCATGCGGCGGCCGCCCTCGACTTTCACCGCCCCGCAGCCGGTCTCCTTCATCACCCGCACGGCCGACCGGAAGGCCTGCTCCGGGCTTTCCTCGTAACTGCCGAAGGGCATGTCGACCACGACAAGGGCCCGCTGCGCGCCGCGCATGACCGCCTTGCCTTGCAGGATCATCATGTCGAGAGTCACCGGCAGGGTGGTCTCCAGCCCGTGCATCACCATGCCCAGGGAATCGCCGACCAGGATGAAATCGACGATCTCGTCGAGGAGGTGCGCCGTATGGGCGTGGTAGGACGTCAAGGCGACGATCGGCTCGCCGCCCTTGCGGACGCGGATGTCGTTCGCCGTCGAGCGGCGGACCTGAACTTCTGCAGACATTCGATTGGAACCCGGGTCTCCTAAGCCAGCGGCGACACGCCGAAGGCCCACTCATGTACGCGCCACACCAGCGCCGCATAAAGCACGGCGCCAACCAGCACCGCCGCTATGTCGTAGGCCGGCGACGGTTTCGGCCCCGGCTGGCGGCTTCTGCCGGCCTGGGCCGCAAGGTCGACGACCGCCCAGACCAGAAAGGCGCCGAACAGCACCACCGCGGCCGTCTCGCCGTTCACAAGTAGGTGAGCAGACGCCCAAAGAATAGTCCCGATCAGCAGCGGATGGCGGGCCACGCGGCGTATGTAGCCAGGGGGCAGAGCGCTCGCGACTGCCAGGATCAGCGCGGGCAGCATAAGGGCTTCGGTCGCGTGACGGAGCCCGGAACCGGCCGTCTCGTAGACCACGCCAGTCTCAGCGCGCGCCAGGCCAAAACCCCAGATTATCAAGGCAAAACCGATGAGGGAGATAACCGAATACACGCCCTTGAAGGGACCTTCACCGAGCCGTTCGATCATCCGCTCGCGGGCGCTTGGAAGCACGATCCGCAACGAATGCAGCCCCAGGAAGATGATCAGTCCGACGACCAGAACAGCCACGTTCCACCCCGAAGATGAACAGGACAATTAGCATGCCGCCAGTTGCGGTTACATGTTGTTTATCGCCCCGCGGCTATCGTAGCCTTCGCCGCGAGGGTGGCTGAGTCTCGGCGCGGCACGTCGAGAAACGACCAAACAGAGGGCTGAAGTGTCATGAAAATTATTGGTTTTTGCGTCGCCATCGCGGCGCTCATGTTCTCGTTGGCGCCGGCCGATGCGGCGAGCGTCGAAGCGCGAATTTCCCTGTCCAGCCAGCGGATGTACGTCTCGGTCAACGGTGCGCGCAAATATACCTGGCCGGTGTCGACGGCGCGCTCGGGTTACCGCACGCCGACGGGAACGTTCCGCCCGCAGCGTTTGGAGAAGATGTGGCATTCCACCAAGTACGACAACGCGCCGATGCCGCACTCGGTGTTCTTCTACGGCGGCTATGCCATCCACGGCACCAACGCGGTCAAGAGCCTCGGTCGGCCGGCATCCCACGGCTGTGTGCGCCTCGCGCCGGGTAACGCCGCAACTCTCTACTCGCTGGTGAGCAAGTACGGGATGGGCAATACCCGCGTCGTGGTGACCCGCTAGCCCTCCTCCCGGATGAGCGCGATGACGGGTCTGAGAACTTTCCTCACTTCCGCGTTGGCGGCGGCACTCCTCGCCGCTGGCGCGGGCGTCGCCTCGGCCGCCATGAGCGGCTATATGCAGCTCGCCAGCCTCGCGCCAGGTTCGATTGCCGACAACACCCAAGAGGTGCCAGGCCCGTCGATCGTCGCGCGTGTCGACCTTTCCGACCAGCGCATGTACGTCTATCGCGAGGAGAAGCTGATCTACACCTTCCCCGTCTCCAGCGGCCGACGCGGCTTTGGCACGCCGACTGGCCGGTGGAACGCCTACTGGCTGTCCCCCAAGCATCGCTCGCGCAAGTACAACAATGCCCCCATGCCTTGGGCCGTCTTCTTCAACGGCGGCTACGCCGTGCACGGGACCACGGACCTCCGCAATCTTGGACGGCCGGCCTCCCACGGCTGCATTCGTCTCCATCCGGACAATGCCAGGACCTTCTTCCGGCTGGTTCAGTCCAGCGGCAAGGAGAGCGCCCTGATCTCGATCGTGCGCTGAGACGCAGGGATCAGTCGGCGGCGACGATACGTAGGATCTCGCCGTCGTCTTCGTCGGTCAGCAGATAGAGCCTGCCGTCCGGCCCGACCTCGACGTCGCGGATACGGCGACCCAGCTCAGCCAGCAGCACTTCCTCCCCGGTCACCCGATCGCCCTCCAGCAAGAGCCGTCTGAGGCTGGCACCCGCGAGAGCGCCGACAAACAGGTCGCCCTTCCACTCGGGGATGGCATCGCCGTCGTAGAAGGCCATGCCCGATGGCGCGATCGACGGCGACCATTGCCACACCGGGCTGGCGAATTCGGGCGGGTGCTCCTTGAGCTCAGTGATCGGCGCTCCGGAGTATTCGGTGCCGAAGGAGAAGATCGGCCAACCGTGGTTCTCACCCGCCTTCGGGATGGCGACCTCGTCACCGCCTCTGGGACCGTGCTCGTGGGTCCAGATCGCCCCGGTCACGGGGTGACGCGCCATGCCCTGCGGATTACGGTGGCCGTAGGACCAGATCTCCGGCATCGCCCCGGGCCGATCGACGAAGGGATTGTCGTCGGGCACGGACCCGTCGTCGCGGATGCGAATGACCTTGCCGAGGTGGGTGCCGAGATCCTGCGCCAGCACCCGATAGCGCGGGGCGGAGCGCTCGCCGAGGGTCGCGAACAGATTCCCGTCCCGGTCAAAGACGAGGCGCGACCCAAAGTGCGCGTTGCTCCGCGCCTTGGGCTGCTGCCGGAATATGACCTCGACATCGTCCAGCGCGCTCAAGTCGTCGGCAAGCCGGCCGTGGGCGATCGCAGTGCCGTTGGCGCCGTCCTCGCCCGGTTCGGAGAAGCTGAAATAGACGAGCCGATTGTCGGCAAACCGGGGATGAAGCGTCACGTCGAGGAGTCCGCCCTGGCCCATGGCAACCACCTCGGGCACTCCGGCGATGGGCTCGGACACCTGGCCCTCGGCCGAGACGAAACGTATCCTTCCCGGCCGTTCGGTGACCAGCATCCCTCCGTCCGGCAGGAAAGCCATGCCCCAGGGATGGTCGAGCCCGCCGGCAAACGAGTCGACCGCGATCAGCAATTCCTTCGTCTGGAAGCGCTCGGCTGCGCTGAGCGCGCTGCCTGTTATAGCCAGAAGCAAGACCGCCATGGTTGCTCGGATCATCATCCGGGTCCCCTATCCCTCCCGTACCTGGCGATCATTTGATGTCGGGACCGTGGCTGACAATCGGCCTCCCCGCCCGGAAGCGCTCAACTTTGATCAAGGCCTGGTGAGCACCCGGCCAGGACGGCCACGGCGCAACGCCACGCTCCAGATACCGTCCTAATGTCCCGGCGGCGAGCGTTGGGCAACTCCGCGGGCCGCTTCCCGCGGATGCCCGACCCGCTCAAACCATCAAGCAGAGGCGCCCGGCCGGTGTCCACGCGCGGGCACCCGCTCCGGGCCATCGCAAACGTCCCGCTCCACCCGGCTCAATGTGGATTGGCCGGCGCCGTTTCCATCCCCGCGCCCTCCGGACCCGGCACCTTGACGTCGCGAAGGAACACGGCGGCGATCACCGCAGCGAGGGCGGCGATCGCGGCGCCCACGCCGAAGGCGGCCCGGTAGCCGCCGGTGAGCGCCGCGGGCATGGCGACGCCGGTCTCCATCAATCCGGCGCTGACGGCCGCCGCCAGGCTCGCGAGGATGGCGAGTCCCAGCGCGCCGCCCATCATGAACGCCGTGTTGACGACGCCGGAAGCGAGCCCGGATTCGCTCGGTTCCACGTCGCTCATAGCGGCGAGAAGAACCGGGTTGAACGCCAGCCCGACCCCGAAGCCGAGCAGGACCATGCCCGGCAGGATGTCGCTGATGAACACGCCCTCGACCGGCACCATCGCGAACGCGCCGAGGCCCGCGGCGACCAACGCCTGTCCGAGTGCGAGCGGCCAACGGACGCCGAACCGCATCACCACTTTGGCCGACAGGCCGAGCGAGAAGGCGCCCATGATGATGTTCGCGGGCAGGAAGGCGAGGCCGACCTGCAGCGGGGTGTAGGCGAGGACGACCTGCATGTAGAGCGCGGAGAGAAAGAACCAGGCGAACATCGCCGTCGACCACATGATCCCGACGACGTTGGCGGTGACCAGCCGGCGGAGGCGGAAGAGGCGCAACGGCACGAGCGGATGACTCGACCGCGCCTCGATTACGACGAAGGCGACGAGGAGCAATGCCGAGGCCGCGAGGAGCCCGAGCGTCCGCCCCGACAGCCAGCCCGCCTGCTCGCCCCCAACCACGGCGTAGACCGCGAGCAGGAGGGCGAGCGTCACCGTCACCGCGCCGGCCACGTCCAGCCGGCCACCGTCGGCGGCGGGTTCGTCCGCCGGGAGCAGCATCACCGTCAGTACCGCCACGATGATGCCGACCGGCAGATTGACCAGGAAGATCCAGTGCCAGCTCAGCGTGTCGGTGAGCAGACCACCGAGCAGGACGCCGATGCTGCCGCCCCCGGCCATGACGAAGCCGAACACGCCCATCGCCCTCGCGCGGTCGTCGGGCTCGCTGAAGAGGGTCATGATCAGGGACAAGGCCACGGCCGAGACGACGGCTCCGCCGAGGCCCTGCACCGCCCGGGCTACGATCAGCGCCGCCTGGGAGGTGGCGAGGCCGCAGGCGAGCGAGGCCAGCGTGAAGACCGCGATTCCGGCGAGAAACAGTCGCCGCCGGCCGTAAAGGTCGCCCAGCCGCCCGCCCAGCAGTAAAAATCCGCCAAAAGTGAGCATGTAGGCGTTGACCACCCAGACCAGAGAGGTCTCGGTAAAGGCGAGATCGGCCCGGATCGAGGGCAGCGCGACGTTCACGATCGTCGTGTCGAGGACAATCATCAGATCGCCGAGGCAGAGCACCATAAGGGCCAGCCAGCGGGTGCGATCGCTACGGTTGGTAGGCACGGACGCGTTCCTCTTATCGTGACGCCGGAGAAGCGCCATGTCTCGGCGCCTGCCTCGACGACGACTGGCTTGACCGGAATTCGACGTCACCGCCAGTTATTTTCGTCGTCCGGCCGGCGGCGTCCGCCTCAAGTCCGATCAGGTGGCTGCATCGTCCCAGAAATCCCCCTGGGTCTCGTCGGCGTGATCCCCCAGCACCTGCGCGGCGAGCCTTCTTGTGACCGCCGTGCCCGCCGCCAGCGCGGCGTGGTCAAGGGCAGCGACGATCCGGTTCGCGGCGGCAAAGGAACGTTCCATCCGGGTCGCGATATAGCCGATGACGCCGGGATCGACCTGGAGCTGACGATCCGCGAAGAGCTTGGTGAGCACGCGACGCAGAAGATCGTCGTCCGGAGACGCCAGCGTCACCAGCCGCATCGCCCGGAGCCGCGAGATGAGATCCGGCAGGGACAGCCCCAGCGCGCCGGTGCCGGCGCGGCTCGTCACCAGAACCTTCGCGTCGCGCTCGGTGGCAAGATTGAGCAGGTGAAAGAGCGCCGGTTCGTCGATCGGACCGTCGTGCAGGTCCTCGACCGCGACGGCGCCGCCCGCGGTCAGGCGATCGGCATCGGCGCTGGCGAGGTCCCGGCCGGCGATCCGGGCCGCCCCGGGGAACTCGCACCATACCGCCGTGAGGTGTGACTTTCCGCTGCCCTCGGGACCGAGCAGGAACATGCCGCGAAGGGGCCACTCCGGCATCGCCTCGATCAGGGTGATGGCTTCGGCGTTCGCCCGCCCCACGACGAAATCGGCTCGGCTCGTCGTCGGTTCGTGGGGAAACCCGAGGGTGAGCTGCACCCCCGGCGGCTCGCGGCCGGCGTTCACTGCTCGCCCTGGCCGGCCCCGCGATAGAGCGGGCCTGCGAGATAGCGGGACAAAGCATAGCGAACCAGCACGCCGACCGCCGCTGCCATCGGGATCGCGATGAGCAGGCCGACGAAACCGAACAGGACGCCGAAAGCGAACAGCGCGAACATCAGCCATACCGGGTGCAACCCGACATTGGTGCCGATCATGTAGGGCTGGAGGATGTATCCCTCGATCATCTGGCCGCTGATGAAGAGGGCCGCCGTCGCCGTCGGCATGATCCAGTCGGGCCAGAACTGGAGCAGCGCGATGCCGACCGAGACGACGAAGCCCAGCGTCGAGCCGAGGTAAGGGATGAACGAGACGATGCCGGCGACGAGACCGATGAGGAAGCCGAAATTGACGCCGAGGATGACGAGGCCGGCTGCGTAGAACGTCCCGAGCGTGAGGCTGACCAGCGCCTGGCCGCGGACGAAGCCGGCGAGCACCCGGTCGACTTCCCGGGCCAGCATCCGGACCTCGTCGACGCTGTCGCGCGGAATCCAGCTGTCGATCAGCGCGATCATCCGGTCCCAGTCGTAGAGCAGGTAGAAGGCGACCACCGGCGTCACCACAAGCAGGGCGAGGATGTTGATCAGCGCGAGGCCGCCGCTCCACAGGCTGGTGATGACGGTGGTGATCCAGGTGGCGCCCTGGTTGAACAGCCCGCCGAGCGATGTCCGCACGGCCGCCGGGTCGACGCCGAGGCTCTGCGCCCAGCTGCTCTGCAGGATCGAGGTGACAAGCTCATCGACCCGCCCGAGGTAGACCGGGATGTTCTCGGCGAGCAGCAGGATCTGGTTCACCAGGATCGGCAATACCAGGAGCGAGAGCGCGACGAGCACGACGATGAACAGCACAAGCAGCGTCATTGTCGCGGCAAAGCGGCTGAAACCCTGCCGCTCGAACCAGTTCGCCAGCGGATCGAGCAGATAGGCAAGCGCCGCACCGGCGACGAAGGGCAAGAGAATCGAGCTGAACACGAACATCAGCGCGAGCGCGACCAGCAGCACGCCGACCCAGAAGACGACCCTCCTGTCGATCTGCATCTAGATCAGGCTCCCGCCGGCCGGGGATCCGTCGTTACCGTCGCTGCCCATGTGCCGAACCCAGTCCACCGCATAGACCATGGTCGAGGCAATCGTCAGAAAGCCGACGAGCACCACCATGACGTTGCGCACCATCGCCAGATCCGGGGGAAATGCGAGATCGCCGAGCACCAGCCCGGCCAGCACGATCTGGGCCGCCGTATTCGCCTTGCTGATGACGCGCGGCCGCATCTCGACCGGCTGACCCAGCATGCCGGCGAGGATCACCGCGCCGATGATCAGGATGTCCCGGCTCACCACCAGAATCGTGATCCACAACGGAATCTCGTTGAGGACGGCAAAGGTGACGTAGATGGAGACGAGGAGAATCTTGTCCGCCAGCGGATCGAGATAGGCGCCGAGCTCAGACCGCAGGTTGAACTGACGCGCCAGGAACCCGTCCACCGCGTCGCTGACCCCGGCCAGGATAAAGAACCAGAACGCTGTTTCGGCTTCGCCCTGCACGATCAGCCAGACCGTGAAGGGAACGAGGAAAAGGCGCCCGATCGTTATGAGATTTGGGATCGTTACCGGCATGGTCCGTACCTGTCGCCGCCCGGTCCCGAAGGGCGGCAAAGCCGGCTAGGAATGGCATGGCGGACGCTCCCGCGCAATCTTGTGACAGTCGGCCGCGCAGACTTGCATTCGGGCGGGCCGGCGGGGACTATGCCGCGCGCAAGGAGAGTCGAAGGCGATGACAGAAGCGCGGACGCCGGGGCGCGCGCCGGTGGGCTATGCGGATGCGGGCGTCAACATCGACGCCGGCAACGACTTCGTCGAGGCCCTGAAGCCCATAGTCCGCACCACCCGGCGGCCGGGCAGCGACGCCGAACTCGGCGGCTTTGGCGGCCTGTTCGATCTGGCCCGTACCGGCTATCGCGATCCGCTCCTGGTCAGCGCCACCGACGGCGTCGGCACCAAGCTCCGCATCGCCATCGAGACGGGCATTCTCGACACGGTCGGCATCGATCTCGTGGCAATGAACGTTAACGACATCGTCGCCCAGGGCGCCGAGCCGCTCTTCTTCCTCGACTACTTCGCCACCGGCCGGATCGAGGCCGGCGCCGCCGTCGACATCGTCGCCGGCATCGCCCACGGCTGCCGCCTTGCCGGCTGCGCGCTGATCGGCGGCGAGACCGCCGAGATGCCGGGATTCTACGAGCCCAAGGAATTCGATCTCGCCGGATTCGCCGTGGGCGCCGTCGAGAGGGAGCGGGTGCTTCCCCGCCCCGATGTCGCCGCGGGAGACGTCATCCTCGGACTGGCATCGTCCGGCGTTCACTCCAACGGCTTCTCGCTGGTCCGCCTGGTGGTTGCCCGCACCGAGACGCCTTACGACTTCCCCTCCCCGTTCGGCGACGGCCACCTCGGCCGGGCCCTGCTCACTCCGACCCGGATCTATGTGAAGCCGCTCCTTGCCGCCCTCCGCGAGCCGGGCCGCGTCAAGGCGCTGGCCCATATCACCGGCGGCGGCTTCGTCGACAACATCCCGCGTGCCCTGCCGCGCTCGCTCGCCGCCCGCATCGATCTTGCCGCAGTCAATGTGCCGCCCGTGTTCCGCTGGCTCGCCGAGGCGGGTCCAATTGCCGAAGCGGAGATGCTGCGCACCTTCAACTGCGGTGTCGGCATGATCGTCGTCGTCAAGGCGGAGGCAGCCGATGCCGTCGCCGCGATACTCGAGACGGCCGGCGAGACTGTCTTCCGCCTCGGCCGCGTCGAACCGCGCGAGGACGCGCCGGTGGTGTTCGACGGCGCACTCGATCTCCGCCTCGGCTGATGGCCGCCCGCCGCCGCACTGCGGTCCTGATTTCCGGCCGCGGCAGCAACATGGCCGCCCTCATCGACGCCGCCGCCTCGGAGGCCTACCCCGCCGAGATCGCCCTGGTGCTCTCCAGCCGCGCCGGCGCCGCGGGCCTCGATCGCGCCCGCGAAGCCGGCATCCCGGCAGCCGCAATCGACTATTCGGGCGGGCAAGCATCCGGGGAAGCGGCCATCGAGGCGGCGCTCGCCGAGCACAAGATCGAGCTGATCTGCCTCGCCGGCTTCATGCGGCTGCTGTCCCCGGATTTCGTCGACCGCTGGCGCGACCGGGTGATCAACATCCATCCCTCGCTCCTTCCGGCCTTTGCCGGCGTCAACACCCACCACCGCGCGCTCGACGCCGGGGTGAAACTGCACGGCTGCACAGTGCACTTCGTCCGCGCCGCGATGGACAACGGCCCCATCATCGCGCAGGCTGCCGTGCCGGTGCTCGAAGGCGATACGCCCGAGGCGCTGGCCGCAAGGGTCCTCGCCGCCGAGCATCTGCTCTATCCGAAGGTACTGGCGCAGGTCGCGGCGGAACGCGTGCGCGTCGTCAATGAGATCTGCGTCTTCTCCGACCGCCGGAGGGAGATCGGCGGCCCCACCCTGCTCTACTCTCCTCCGGGACTCTGAATCGGCTTTTCAGGCCGGCTCGATCCAAACCCGGTTGTCGTGGAAGGCGGCGCCGCCGAACGGCGCCACGGGATCAGCGCCGGTCAGGGTATTGATGCCGTTGCCGTCGGCGAACGCAGCATTGGGCCAGATACCCTCGGACACCAGCACGCCGCGCCGGAGCCCGTCGAAGTGCCGAGCGTGGAGTGTGACCGCCCCACGCGCGTTGCCGATGCGAACGCGAGCCCCGTTGTCGATGCCGCAGGCCGCCGCATCGTCGGGATGGATCATCACTTCCGGCCGGCCTTCCTTCTTCCGCGAGGACGGCGTCTCGGTGAACGACGAATTGAGGAAGGAGCGCGACGGCGAGGTCGCCAGTCGGAACGGATGCTTATCGTCCGGGGCCTCGATCGCCGGCCAGTAGTCGGGCAGCGATGGCATCGTCGCCCACGGGCCCATTGGTCCGTTGTTGGGCGCGACGACCTTCGTCCAGTCCGGCTTGAGCCGGAACCGGCCGTCGGGCTGAGCGAAGCCATCGAGATAGTGCGCGGTGCGGAAATCGGGCTGACAGTCGATCCAGCGCGCTGCCGCCAGACCGTCGAAGTCGCCGAGGCCGGCCTTCCCCAACATCCAGTCGATATGCTCGCGCTCGCTCATGGCGAAGCCGGGATGGTCGAAGCCGAGCCGCTGGGCCAGGCCGGCGATGACCTGGTGGTTGGTCCGGCATTCAGCCGGTGGGGCGACCAGCTTCGGTCCGAGCAGAATGTATTGGTGGCCGCCGCCCCGGTAGATGTCGTCATGCTCTAGAAACATGGTCGCCGGCAGGACGATGTCGGCCATGGCGGCGGTCTCGGTCATCACCTGCTCGTGGACGCAGACGAAGAGGTCGTCCCGGCCGAAACCCCGCTTCACCTTGGCCTGGTCGGGCGCGACCGACATCGGGTTGGTGTTCTGGATCAGCATCGCCGAGACCGGCGGTCCCTCGAACAACGGCTCGGGCTCGCCGCAGAGGATCGCCCCGATCCGCGACTGGTCGAGGCGACGGATCGAACGATCGACGAGGTCGTGACCCTCCACCATCGTCTTGTCGAGCCGGCCGAAGATGCCGCTGTTCGAATGGAAGGCACCGCCGCCCTCGTACTGCCAGGCGCCGGTGACGGCCGCGATGCAGGAGGCAGCGTGCATCGACACCGCGCCGTTTCGCGACCGGGAGAAGCCGTAGCCAAGGCGGAAATAGGTGCGCTTCGTGGTGCCGATGGCACGGGCGAAGGCCTCGATCTCCTCGACCGGGAGCCCGGTGATCGCGGCGGCCCACTCGGGCGTTCGCGTCGCCAGATGCGCCTCGAGCTCATCGGGAACGTCGGTGTAGCGCGCAAGATAGTCGCGGTCGGCATGGCCGTCGCGAAAGAGGACGTGCATCACCGCGCAGGCCAGCGCGGCGTCCGTGCCCGGCTTGAGGCAGACGGCGATATCCGCCTGTTTCATCGTGTCGTTGCGGTAGATGTCGACCACCGCGATCCGCGCCCCGCGCTCCTTCCGGGCGCGGATAGCATGAGTCATCACGTTGACCTGGGTCGCGACCGCGTTGGTGCCCCAGATCACCACTAGGTCCGACTTGGCGATCTCGCGTGGGTCGGGACCGGCGATCCGGCCGACCCCGGCGCTATAGCCCGCCCAGGCCGGATTGACGCAGATCGTGTCGAACTGGCCCGAATAGCGCCCGGCGTGACGGAGCCGGTTGATGCCGTCGCGTTGAACCAAGCCCATCGTGCCGGCGTAGAAGTAA
This sequence comes from Bauldia sp., assembly GCA_020442065.1. Classification (GTDB taxonomy): domain Bacteria; phylum Pseudomonadota; class Alphaproteobacteria; order Rhizobiales; family Kaistiaceae; genus Bauldia. The sequence goes on along the minus strand of JAGRKZ010000070.1, from coordinate 4,232 downwards.
GGCCAGACGGTCTCACTGCCGTAACGCGCCGTCGCCTTGACGAAGGCCTCGGCGACGATGTCGAGCGCATCGTCCCATCCGATCCGCTCCCAGCCGCCCCCGCGCCAGTCGGCATCGCCCTTCCCGCCCTTGCGGCGAAGCGGATGGACGAGACGGTCGGGGTTGTGGACGCGCTCGGCATAGCGGGCGACCTTCGCGCAGATCACCCCCGCGGTGTAGTCGTTGTCCGCGGATCCGTACACCCGCCCGACCGTGACGCCATCGATGATCTCGACGTCGAGCGCGCAGGTGGATGGACAGTCGTGCGGGCAGGCGGAATGCCCGATGGTGCGGCCGAGCGGACGGTTCATGGAGTCACCTCTCCGAAGAGAGTCGGGCCGGACGGTGCGTGTGTCAACGCGAGGCTTCGGACGCACCTTCCCTTCGCGCATTCGGCAACCGCCGGCGAGCAAGCCTCAGCGTGGCGGCGCTACGTCTCACCAACGCTCCGGATCAGGCCGGATGCACAAGGATCGCCGCCAACCCGACCGGTGCGGCCCTATCGCTTGGTCTTCCACTCGTCGCCGAGGTGGCGGCCGTAGGCCTGCTCGCGCTCATCGCGGGTGCGGACGAGCTCCTCGTATTTCTTCTTCGCGTCATCCGACAGCGTCACTCGGCGGACGGTCGCCGACTTCCGCGGTGGTTTGCTGCGCTTGTACTGTCCGTTCGTTCCGCTCACGTCATGACCCCGTGCCTGCCCGATCGCACCTCTATGTGGCCTCTCTCGGCTGCGAATGATATGGCCCGGTTCACAGGCTTTTGGTCGCACCCGACCCCCATAGCCTGTCGTCTCCGGGCTCAACCGGGACTTCCGTCTGGAATCCAAGCAATGACAACAAAGCGTCATCGTACCTTTGCCCGAATGCCACGCGGCGCGCCTAGCGTCCGGAGCATCTGATCGGCAAGGCAGTAAGGACGCGACCATGAACGACCTCTGGACTCCCGACGAACACGGCGACGAGCGGCCGAGCAACGACTCCGCCAATCCCCATTTCGATGACATCCTCGCCGCCCGCTTCGATCGCCGCGGCGTCCTGCGCGGCGGCCTCGTCGCCGCGATCGGAGGCCTGTTCGGCACGACCATCCTCGGTGCCGGCGTGATCCCCGGCGCAGCCAGGGCCGACACGGCCGCCTCGCGTCTCGGCTTCAACCCGGTGACGGTGGGCCTCGGCGACCAGATCGTTGTCCCGGAAGGCTATCGTGCCGCAGCCTTCATTCCCTGGGGCACGCCCATCTCGGGTGCGATGCCGGCCTTCGCTCTCGACAACACCGCCGACGACCAGGCCAACCAGACCGGCATGCACCACGACGGCATGCACTTCTTCCCGATCGACATCAGGGAGGGCGCCCCGGGCAGCTCCGAGGATGGCCTCCTTGTCGTCAACCACGAGTATATCGAACCCCGCTTCCTGCTTGCGAGCATGGCGGGTGGCGCGTTCGATGCCGAGAGTGTGCTCGTCGTCGACGGCATCCGCAACGCCGACGACGTCCGCAAGGAAGCCATGGCCCATGGCGTCTCGGTTGTCAGGATCAAGCGGCAGGCCGACGGCAGCTGGTCGGTGGTCGCGGACCCGCGCAATCGCCGCATCACCGCCCTCACCCCAATGAAGCTCGCGGGCCCCGTCGCCGGCAGCGATCTCGTCAGGACCAAGTACAGCCCCGACGGAACCATGACCCGCGGCACGATCAACAATTGCGCCAACGGTTTTACCCCGTGGGGCACATACCTGACCTGCGAGGAGAACTGGGCGGGCTACTTCCGCAACGGTGACACGGCCGACGGCAAGCCTAACCTGCCGCGCGAGCAGAAGCGCTACGGGCTGCCGACCGAGCAGTCGCGCTACGCCTGGGAACTGGCCGAGGGCGGGCCGGACGAATTCATCCGCTTTGACGCCTCGACCAAGGCCGAGGATGCGGCCGGCGACTACCGGAACGAGCCCAGCACCTTCGGCTGGATCGTCGAGATCGACCCCTTCGACCCCGAGGCCGTGCCAGTGAAGCACACGGCCCTTGGTCGTTTCGCTCACGAGGGCATCGTCTTTGCACCCGCCGTCGAGGGCAAGCCGCTGGTCGCCTATTCCGGCGACGATTCGCGCTTCGAATACATCTACAAGTTCGTCTCGGCCAAGCCGTACAGCGCAGCCACGGCCGGCGCCGGCCTGCTCGACGAGGGCACGCTCTATGTCGCGCGCTTCAAGGCGGACGGCACCGGCGAGTGGATCGCGCTCTCCTTCGGGGAGAACGGTCTGACGGCCGAAAATGGCTTCGCAAGCCAGGCCGAGGTGCTGGTCAACACCCGTCTCGCGGCCGACCATGTCGGCGCCACCAAGATGGACCGTCCGGAGTGGGGCGCGGTCGACCCTCAAACCGGGGCGGTGTACTTCACCCTCACCAACAATACCAAGCGCACCCAGGCCCAGGTCGACGCCGCCAATCCCCGAGCCAAGAACGCCTTCGGCCAGATCATCCGCTGGACGGCGGACGGCGACGACCAGGCCGCCGCGGGCTTCACCTGGGATCTGTTCGTGATCGCCGGGGACCAGGCTCAGAGCAAGGTGTTCACCGGCGCGGCCCTGGGCGAGGAGTCGATCCTGGCCTGTCCCGACGGCCTGTCGTTCGACGCCGACGGCCGGCTCTGGATTCAGACCGACATCGGCGGCTCCGAGCAGAACAAGGGTGAAATGGAGCCGTTCGGCAACAACCAGATGCTCTGCGCCGATCCGGCGACTGGCGAGATCCGCCGGTTCCTTACCGGTCCCGTGGGTCAGGAGATCACCGGCTGGACGATGACGCCGGACCAGAAGACCCTCTTCATCAACGTCCAGCATCCGGGCGAGACCACCTCGGCCGACGCCTTCAAGACCGGAGAATTGGCCAGCCACTGGCCGGACGGCGGCAAGGCCTACCCGCGCTCATCGACGGTGGTGATCACCCGCGATGACGGTGGCATCATCGGCGGCTGAGCCGCCTGCCGCTGCTGAACGGCCGAAGTCGAACGCGCGCCCACGGGCGCGCGCCTACCCCTATTCGGGGAGCCGGGCGATCGCCGCCTCGGTGCGGGCGAGCAGCGCCAGCGACTCCTCGCGGCGATCACGCTGTTCCTCGACCACTTCCTCAGGCGCCTTTGCCATGAACTGGGCGTTGCTGAGCTTCTGGTCGATCTTGACGATCTCCTTGCGGATCTTGTCGGCCTCGCGGGCGAGGCGGGCGCGCTCGGCGGCAAGGTCGATCACGCCCTTCAACGCCAGCGAGATCGTCGCCTCCTCGACCAGAACCTGCACCGCCCCCTCGAGCGGCATGTCGGAGCGGGTGATCTCCTCGCTGCGCGCCAGGCGCTTGATCACGACCTCATGGATGCGGATACGGTCGAGGGTCTCGGCATAGGCGCCCGAGACCGAGAGCGGCACCATCGCGCCGGCCGGCACGTTCATCTCCGAGCGCACCGAGCGCACGTCCGAAATGAGACGGATCAGCCAGTTGATCTCGGCCGCGGCCCTGTCGTCCTCGAAACGGAGGTCCGGCCACGGGCTGAGCGCCAGCAGCGGCCGCGCCTCTCCCCGCGCCCACAGCTCCTCGGTGATGAAGGGCATGAACGGGTGGAGCAACGCCGCGATCCGGTCGAGCACGAAGGCGACGGTTTCGCGCGTCTCTTCCTTGGCGGCGCACTCTTCGCCGTTGAGAACCGGCTTGGAGAGCTCGAGATACCAGTCGCAGAAGAGGTTCCAGGTGAAGCGATAGGCAGCGCCTGCCGCCTCGTTGAACTTGTAGGCCTCGATCGCGCCGGTGATCTCGCGCGCGGCGCGGGTCAGCTCAGTGACGATCCAGCGGTTGAGCGTTTCCGACGCCGCCGCGGGGTCGAAGCTCTCGACCGGCCGGCAACCGTAGTGCTCGGCGAAACGGGCGGCGTTCCAGAGCTTGGTCGCGAAATTGCGATAACCCTCGACCCGGGATTCGGCGAGCTTGATGTCCCTCCCCTGCGCCGCCATCGCCGCCAGCGTGAAGCGGAGCGCATCGGCGCCGAACTTGTCGATGAGGCCGAGAGGATCGATGACGTTCCCCTTCGACTTCGACATCTTGGCGCCCTTCTCGTCGCGGACGATGGCGTGAATGTAGACGTCGCGGAACGGGACTTCGCCCATGAAGTGAAGTCCCATCATCATCATCCGGGCGACCCAGAAGAAGATGATGTCGAA
>JAGRKZ010000069.1 GCA_020442065.1 Bauldia sp. | reverse complement strand
ACCCTCCCCTTGTGGGAGGGTCGAAGCGGCGCGGCCGCTTCGGGGCGGGATGAGGAAACGCGGCGGCATGAATACCCCTCCCCAAAACCGCTGAGCGGTTTTGGCCCTCCCACAAGGGGAGGGCTGGGCGCAGCCTGTGCAGCCAGGAACGGACATGAGCTCCCCGAATCCTCCTAGCCGATCGCGCCGCGGAAGAGCGGCATGCCCTCGACCCCGACCTCGACCCGCACCAGCCGGCCGGTCATGGCCGCGCCGGTCACGTCAAAGGGGCCCATGTCGCAGAGGTAGAGGTAGCCGCCCTTGCCGAAGCAGCAGTTGAGAATGGTGCCGCCGGACTCGAGGAAGTCGAGCGGGGTGCCGTCCTTGCGGAGCACGTCGACGCCGCCCGAGGCGACCGTGGTGATCCAGAGGTTGCCGTCGACGTCGATCTTGAGGCCGTCCGGAATGTGGCCCTCGGGGAGGGTGTGGATGACGCTCTTCCTGCCGTCAGCCGTACGGCGGACGACGCGGAGCGTGTAGGATTCGACCCAGACGATCGATCCGTCCGGCTCGGCGACGATGCCGTTGGGATAAACGTAGTCGAGTTCCTCGACGATGTGGGCGGTGCCGTCCTTCTCGATGCAGACGATGCGGCCGGGGTGGTGCTTGGTGTCGGGGGCCCAGTCGCCCGAATCGGTGAACCACAGACGTCCATCGGGCGCGAAGGTGAGGTCGTTGGGGCCGTGGAAGTCCTTGCCGTCGGCGGCGGTGACGAGAATCTCGACCTTGCCGTTGGGGTGCGTCTTCTGGATCGACGGCGGACGGTGCTCGGGTGCGACCCAGGCGCCGACGTTGGGGGTCTGGGTGGAGTAGACGCAGCCGTCGGTGCCGAGCATGCAGGCGTTCGGCCCGCCGCCGACATGGGCATAGGTGCCGGCCTTGCCGGTCCTTGGATCCCACACGCCGATCTCGGAGGCGTAGGTGTTGGCGTAGATCACCCGGCCGTCATCGAGTTCGTACGGACCTTCGGGATGGCCGAGGCCGCCGGTGCAGATGGTCATCGGTTTCTTCATGATTTCCTCCCCTTCCGGATCACCACATCACCAGCCCGCCGGAATAGTTGATGGCCTGGCCGGTCATGTAGCCGGCCTCCTCCGACAGCAGGAACCAGATCAGCCCGGCGCATTCCTCCGGCGAGGCGGCGCGGCCGAGCGGTACGGTCTTGTTGCGCGCAACGCCGAGTTCGTCGGGCGTCATGCCGCGCATCCCGGCCACCCGGTCGAGCACCGCATCCTGCATCGGGGTGTCGACGATGCCGGGGCAGATGGCGTTGACCCGCACGGGCCGCGCGGCGAGCGCATAGGCAAACGAGCGGGTGATCGACAGGATCGTGGTCTTCGAGGCGGCATAGGTGGCAACCTCGACGGTCGCCGCGAGCTTGGCCGAGCTCGACGAAAGATTGACGATGGCGCCGCCGGGCCGCATCCGCGGCCCGATCTGCTGGCAGAGGAAGAAGATCGCTTCGGCGTTGATCGTCTGGACGCGCCGCCACTCCTCCACCGTCACCTCGGTGATCGGCTTGATCAGGATGATCCCGGCGGCATTGACGAGGAAATCGCAGTCGCGGCCGCGCTCGGCGACCCGGTCGCGCTCCGCCGGGTCGGCCAGATCGACGACGAGGGTGTCGCAGCCCGCCGCGGCGAGCGCGGCAAGACCCGCGGCGTCGCGGTCGACCGCGAGCACGGAGACGCCTTCGGCAACCATGCGCAGCGCCGCGGCCTTGCCGATGCCGCGCGCCGCGCCGGTGACGATCCCGCGTTGAGCGCCGGAGTCCGACACGAACTGGTCCTCCCTTCGCCGCAACCTCCCCCGTCGCGGCGCTCCATTGAAACGTTATCGTAAGGCAATCCGTTGGTGTTGCCAACCCACCCTCTTGGCCATAGGGCAGAGCCAGGGGTCTTCAGGCATACGCCATATCGGCCGGAAACATGGGCGCGTCACACATGGCGGGGTACGCCGGCACGCACTGCCAAGCGGGTTGGCCAGCGCCATTCGTGGGGCGATGTCCCTTGCCATCGGCGCGGACGGAGGCTATTCATGGAAACGATATTTTACACGAAGGCTTGCCCAGCAGCGAGCCGGCAAGGGATTCCTTTCCCATGGCAAATCCCCGGATCGCCGTCATTGCCGGCGACGGCATCGGCAAGGAAGTGGTCCCGGAGGGCATGCGGGTCATCGACGCCGCCGGCCGCAAATGGGGATTCTCGATCGACTGGGACGCCTACGACTGGAGCTGCGAGCACTACGACCGCACCGGGCGGATGATGCCGGAGGACGGGCTCTCGCGGATCGCCGGCCACGATGCGATCTTCCTCGGCGCCGTCGGCTGGCCCAACGTTCCGGACCCGGTGTCGCTGTGGACGCTGCTGATGCCGATCCGCCGTGATTTCCAGCAATACGCCAATGTCCGCCCGGTGCGGCTGTTCGAAGGCGTCCCCTCGCCGCTCGCCGGCAAGACGCCCGGCGACATCGACATGCTGATCATCCGGGAGAACAACGAGGGCGAGTATTCCGAGATCGGCGGCCGGCTGCACAAGGGCACCGACCACGAGCTCGCGCTCCAGGAATCGATCTTCACCCGCTTCGGCACCGACCGCATCATGCGCTATGCCTTCGCCCGCGCCGCCGAGCGGCCGCGGAAGTCGGTGACCTCGGCGACCAAATCGAACGGCATCATCCACACCATGCCGTTCTGGGACGAGCGGTTCCGCGCCATCGCCGCGGAGAATCCGGGGATTTCGACGGCCCAGTACCACATCGACATCCTTGCCGCGCATTTCGTGCTCCGCCCGGAGCGCTTCGACGTGGTGGTGGCGAGCAACCTCTTCGGCGACATCCTGTCCGACCTCGGGCCGGCAGTGGCCGGAACGATCGGCATCGCGCCCTCGGGCAACATCAACCCCGAGCGGCGCTTCCCCTCGATGTTCGAGCCGGTGCACGGCTCGGCGCCCGACATCGCCGGCAGGAACATCGCCAATCCGGTGGGCCAGATCTGGTCGGGGGCGATGATGCTGGAGCATCTCGGCCACAAGGACGCCGCCGACGGAATCGTCAGGGCGATCGAGCGTGTGCTGGCGAGCCGCTCGGTGCTGACGCCGGACATGGGCGGAACGGCGTCGACCCAGACCGTGGGCGAGGCAATCGCGTCCGCGCTGTGATCGTAATGAGGCAACGGCTGGAGCTATGACGGCGCCGCGACGACCCCGGGGAGGGGCGGTCCGGCGCAAGCGGCAGGGAGGAGCAAGAACATGGCGGCGATCCCGTTCATCGACACGCATTTCCATCTCCACACCTTGATGCACCCGACGCTGCGCTACGGCTGGCTGGACCGCGACGCGGTGCATCCGCTGCTCGGACCGATCTATTCGATCAAGCCGCCGCAATACGATATCGAGGACTACATCGCCGAGATCCGCTTCGCGAACGTTCCCAAGGCGATCCATGTCGAGGCGGCGGTCGGCACGCCCGACCCGGTCGACGAGACCAAATGGCTCCAGGAGATGGCCGACACCCACGGCTATCCACAGGGCATCGTCGCCGAGGTCCATCTTGCCGAGCCCGATGCCGAGACGGTGATCGAGCGCCATCTTGAATACAAGAACGTCCGCGGCGTGCGCGACTTCGGACCCGGCGACTATCTCGCCAACCCGGACTGGCAACGCGGTTTCCGGCTGCTCGGCAAGCATAACCTCGTCTCCTGCATCGACACCCGGCCGGAGCGCTCAACCAAGCTCGCGGCGCTGGCGCGAAGCGCACCGGAGGTGACGGTCTGCGTCGACCATTGCGCCTTCCCCCAGGCGCGCGACGACGACTATTTCCAGATGTGGCGGCGGGCAATGAAGGAGCTCGCCGAGGTGCCGTCGATCCACATGAAGGTCTCCGGCCTCGGCATGATGGATCCGCGCTGGACGGTCGAGAGCATCCGGCCGTGGGTGATGTCGTCGATCGAGATCTTCGGGGTCGACCGCATCGTGTTCGGCACCAACTGGCCGGTCGACCGCATGTTCAGCTCCTACCCCGACGTGATCAACGCCTATGCCGAGATCATCTCCGGATTCTCCCACGACGAGCAGACCGCGATGTTCTCGCGCAATGCCGAGGCGCTGTTCCGGATCTGAGGCGGCGGCGCAGCCAGGGGAGGAGACCAATGGACGAAGCCGCCGGCACCACCATCACCCGCACCCACCACGTCGGCATGAGCGTCGCCGACATCGAGGCCGCGCTCGGCTTCTGGGAGAAGCTGCTCGGCCATCCCGCGCGATGGCGGACGGTGCTCGACAAGCCCTATCTCGCCCGCCACGTCGGCTATCCCGGCATCGTCATCGACGCCGCCTTCATCGACCTGCCGGGCGGGACGGTGCTGGAGCTGCTCCAGTACCGCACCGACGACAAGGCGGCGCTGCCCGACGCGACGGCCAATCCCGGCAACGTCCACATCTGCCTTGCGGTCGAGGACTGTGGCGTGGCGTGGCGGCGGGCGGTGGAACTCGGGGCGCGGCCGATCGTGCCGGAGGGCCCGGTCGAGGTCACCCATGGTCCGAATGCCGGCGCCCGGGTCGCCTATCTCCGCGTCCATGACGGCATCACGCTCGAATTCTACCAGGCCCCGGCACCCAACGCCGCGCCGGCCGCCGCCACGGGAGCCGGACGATGATCAAGCGAGTCAGCTTCCTCCGCCGCAAGCCGGGCATGAGCCGCGAGGACTTCCTCGCCCACTGGATGGGGCCGCATGCCGAGATCGTCCGCAACCTGCCGGGCCTTCGCGGCCTCCGCTTCGGCGCGGTGACGCGCTGGCACCCGGAGGAGGCGGCATGGGACGGGGTCGGCGAAGTCTGGTTCGATAGCGTCGAGGCGGCCGAAGCGGCGTTCCGCGCCGAACCGCATATCAGCCGCCTCATCGAGGACCGCAAGCTCTTCATCGGCGAAGCGCAGTGGTGCTTCGTCGAGGAACACACCGCCGTGCCGCCGCCGGCGTGATCGCCAGCGAGAGCGGCGGAAAGACGGGAGGAACGGAATGACGTGGTCGGTGGGAGCCGGGCTCGAGGGCAAGGGCGTGGTGGTGGCGGGAGCGGCCGGCGGCATCGGCCGCGAGGTCGTGGCGGCCTTCGCTGCAGCCGGCGCACGGGTGGCCGCGGTCGATCGTGACCAGCAGGCGGTCGACGCCGTGGTGTCGGCGCTGCCCGGCGGCCCGCACCTTGCCATCGGCATGGACCTTCGGCGCATCGCCGAGCACGAGCCGATGATCGAGCGCGTCGCCGCAACCTTCGGCCGCTTCGACGTGCTGGTCGAGGCGGCGGCCGTGCTGGTCCGCCGCGCCACCATCGACGAAGTGACGGAGGAGGACTGGGACTTCCAGCACGACGTCAACCTCAAGGCGGCGTTCTTCCTCAACCGCGCGGCGGCACGGGTGATGCGCCGCGAGGCCCGCGGCGGACGTATCATCAACTTCACCTCGCAGGGCTTCTGGAGCGGCGGCTTCGGCGGCTCGGTGGTCTACGCCGCAACCAAAGGCGGCATCGTCTCGATGACCCGCGGCCTCGCCCGGAGCCTTGCCAAGGACAAGATCACCGTCAACGCGGTCTCCCCCGGCGCCGCCGACACCGCGATGATGCGGAGCGGGATGACGGAGGAGGCCCTGCAGGCCGTCACGGCGCAAATCCCCCTCGGCTACATGGCCGCGCCCAACGAGGTCGCCGGCACGGTCGTGTTCCTCGCGTCCGACCATGCCGGCTACATCACCGGCGCGACGATCAATGTCAGCGGCGGCTGGCTGATGTACTGAGCGGCCCGCGCCAGGCGCAGGGCACTACCGGGAGATCGAAGCATGGCGACAGGTGGTGCATTCGAAGGCAGGACCGCCATCGTCACCGGGGCCTCGCGCGGCATCGGCGAGGCGATCGCGATCCAGCTCCGCGACGAGGGAGCGACGGTCTTCTCGATCGATCCGCTGGCGCCGGAGACGCCGCAGGACGGCATCCGCTATCTCGAGGGCGACGTCTCCGACGCGGCGAGCGTCGAGACGGCATTCGCGGCGGTGGACGCGGCGACGGGACGACTCGACGTGCTCGTCAACAATGCCGGCATCCAGCGGGTGGCGCTTGCCCAGAACATGGCCCACGCCGACTGGCGTGCGGTGATCGACACCCACCTCACCGGCATGTTCCTGTGCGCGGCCGAAGCGATCCGGCGCATGCGGCCGCGGCGGAAGGGCGCAATCGTCTCGATCGCCTCGGCAGCGGGCATCGTCGGCATTCCCGGCCGCGGACCCTACAGCGCGGCGAAGGCCGGGATCATGAGCCTCACCCGGGTGCTGGCGCTCGAGAACGGCACCGCCAACATCCGGGTCAACGCCGTCGCCCCCGGCTTCACCCGTACCAAGCTGATCGAGCAGGGCATCAAGGACGGCTCGATCCGCTCCGAATGGCAGCTCGAGCGGGTGCCGATGAACCGCCTCGCCGAACCCAGCGAGATCGCCGACGCCGTACTCTACCTTGCGAGCGACAAGGCGAGCTACATCACCGGCCAGACGCTGGTGGTCGACGGCGGCTGGACGGTGCAGGGCATCAACCACGTTCCTGACTGGCTGAATGCCGACCTGAGCGAGGGCTGACCGGCCCGTCATGTCCGCCCCGCCGACCCTCCTTCCCGCCGATCCCGCGCCGGCCCGCTTCAACATGGCCGCCTACTGCCTCGCCGCCGGCGGGCCGCGCGACCCGGACAAGACCGGACTGATCCTCGTCGGGGACGCCGACGCGCCGGAGCGGGCGGCGCGGTTCAGCTTCGCCGAGCTCGACGACGCCGTGCGACGCTGCGCGGCCGGCTTGCTCGCCACCGGCGTCGCCCCAGGCGAGCGGCTGGTGATCGCGCTCCCCAACACCGCCGACTACCTTCTGCTTTTTTTCGGCGCGCTCGCCGCCGGAATCGTGCCGCTGCCGGCCTCGGCGCTGCTGACGCCGACCGAAGTCGCCTTCCTGATCGAGGACGCCGGGGCGACGGCGGTGGCGCTGCCGGAGGGCTCCAGCGTGGCGGTGTCGGGGCACGTGCGCGTGCTGGCGCCGGCCGACGTTGCTTCAATCCGCCGGGCCGATCCGCTCCCCTCCTATGCCGACACCGCGGCCGATGACCCCGCCTTCATGATCTACACCTCGGGGACGAGCCGGGAGCCCAAGGGGGTGCTCCATGCCCACCGCAGCGCCTGGGGGCGGCGTCCGACCTATGCCGGCTGGTCGGGCATCGGCGCGGACGACGTGATGCTCCACGCCGGCGCCTTCAACTGGAGCTACACGCTGAGCGCCGGCCTGGCCGATCCGTGGGCAAACGGCGCGACCGCCGTCCTCTATCACGGGCCGCGGGATGCCGGCGCGTGGGCGAAGCTGATCGCCGGCACCGGGGCGACGCTGTTCGCCGCCGTGCCCGGGATCTATCGCCAGATCCTCAAGCAAGGCGGCATCGCCAGCGCCACCGGGACCGGGCGGCTCCGCCACGGGCTGGTGGCGGGGGAAGCGTTGCCGCCGGCGCTGCTCGCCGAGTGGGAGGCGGCGACGCGGCTGCCCCTCTACGAAGCCTTCGGCATGAGCGAGTGCTCGACCTTCGTCTCCAACCGACCGGGGATGCCGGTGCGCGCCGGCAGCCCCGGCCGGCCGCAGGCCGGCCGCCGGATCGCGGCGTTGCCGGTCGAGGGCGGCACCGAGCCGGCGGCGACGGACGAGCCCGGCCTGCTCGCAGTGCACCGCTCCGACCCGGGGCTGATGATCGGCTACTGGCGGCGGCCGGACGAGGACGAAGTTGCGTTCCGCGGCGACTGGTTCGTCAGCAGCGACCTCGTCTCCTTCGATGCGGACGGGTACGTCTGGTTCCACGGCCGCGCCGACGACGTGATGAACGCCGGCGGCTACCGGGTGTCGCCGCTGGAGGTGGAGGCGGCGCTCGCCCGTCACCCCGCGGTCGCCGAAGTGGCGGCTGCCGAGCACGCGGTGCGGGACGGGGTGACGGTCATCGGCGCATGGGTGGTGGTCAAACCCGGGATCGAGACCGGCGCGGAGCTTGCCCGCGCCATCCTTGACCGCAGCTCCCTGGAGCTCGCCGCCTACAAGCGGCCGCGAGAGGTGTTCTTCGTCGAGACGCTGCCCCGCACGGCCAACGGCAAGGTCGCCCGCCGCCTGCTCCGGGACCTCGGCGCGACCCCGGCACTCGGACCACGCTCCGCCGGCTGACGTTTCGCTTGGCAGACCCCATCCGGATTTGAAAGGATGGCGGCAACAAGACTTTCGACGGGGGGACGACATGCTGTTCGGATTCAACCTGCTCCTGTGGGCGAGCCAGATCACCGAGGAGCACTTTCCGCTCTTCGCCAAGCTCAAGGCCGCCGGCTATGACGGCGCCGAACTGCCGCTCTTCGGCGGACGGCCCGAGGATTATGTCCACGTCGGGCGGGAGTTGAAGAACCAGGGCCTCCGCGCCACCGCCGTGTGCGTCATCCCGGACAAGGACCGCGACTGTACCAGCAGCGACCCCAAGGTCCGCGCCGCGGGCCTCGACCACCTCAAATGGGCGCTCGACTGCCTCGAGGCGGCCGGTGGCGAGGTGCTGTGCGGCCCCTTCTACCAGCCGCTCGGCATCTTCTCGGGCGAGCCGCCGACGGCGGAGGAACGGGCCGGCATCGTCGAGGTGCACAAGGCGGCGGCGCGCTATGCGGCCAAGGCCGGCATCAGCATGGCGATCGAGCCGCTCAACCGCTTCGAATGCTACGCGCTCAACACCGTCGCCGACGCCGCCGACATCGTGCACAAGGTCGACGAGCCGAACTACGGCCTGCTCTACGACACCTTCCACCAGAACATCGAAGAGAAGGACCCGGTCGGCGTGATCGCGCCGCACATCAAGGAGATCCTCCACGTCCACACGTCCGAGAATGACCGCGGCACGCCGGGCAAGGGCCATGTGCCGTGGGCCGAGACGTTCAAGGCGCTGAAGGGCAACGGCTATGACGGCTGGTACGTGATCGAGGCGTTCGGCCGGTCGCTGCCGGGCATCGCCGAGGCGACGCGGGTGTGGCGCGACTTCTTCCCCCACACCGACGAGGTCTACCAGTTCGGCCACGATTTCCTGCGGGCCGAGTGGGCCAAGGCCTGAACGCGAGCGGAGGAGAGGACGCGATGAAGACGATCAAGGGACCCGCTATCTATCTCGCGCAGTTCGTCGGCGACGAGCCGCCCTACAACAGCTTCGACGGCATCTGCGGCTGGGCGGCCGGGCTCGGCTACAAGGGCGTGCAGATCGCAGCCTGGGATTCGCGCCTCATCGACCTCGCCAAGGCGGCCGAGAGCACGACCTATTGCGACGAGATCAAGGGGACGGCGGCGAAGCACGGGATCACCATCACCGAGCTCGCCACCCATCTCCAGGGCCAGCTCGTCGCCGTGAACCCGGTCTTCGACGACGCCCTCGACGCCTTCGCCACGCCGCACGTCCGCGGCAATCCCCAGAAACGCCAGGCGTGGGCGGTCGAGCAGGTGAAGCTCGCCGCCAAAGCCAGCCGCAACCTCGGCCTCGACGCCCACGTCACGTTCTCCGGCGCCCTCGCCTGGCCGTTCCTCTACCCCTGGCCACCGCGGCCGGCGGGGCTGGTCGAGACCGCCTTCGAGGAGCTGGCGAAGCGCTGGCGGCCGATCCTCGATCTCCATGACGAGCTCGGCGTCGACGTCTGCTTCGAGCTGCATCCGGGCGAGGATCTCTTCGACGGCACCACGTTCGAGCGGTTCCTCGACAAGGTGGACGGCCACAAGCGCTGCTGCATCAACTACGACCCGTCGCACTTCCGCCTGCAGAACCTCGACTATGTCGGGTTCATCGACGTCTACCACGAGCGCATCAGGGCATTTCACGTCAAGGACGCCGAGCTTCGCTCGACGCCGAAGCAGGGGGTCTATTCGGGCTTCGCCGACTGGCCGGACCGCGCCGGCCGCTTCCGCTCGCTCGGCGACGGCGACATCGACTTCCGCGCGATCTTCGCGCAGCTCTCGGTCCACAACTACGACAGCTGGGCCGTGCTCGAATGGGAGTGCGCGATCAAGCATCGCGACCAGGGCGCGCGCGAGGGCGCCAAGTTCATCGCCGACCACATCATCAGCGTCAGCACCAGCACCTTCGACGACTTCATCGACCAGGGGGCCGACACTGGCGCCGTCGACCGGGCGCTGGGGCTAGGGCGATAGGGCGGCCAAACCTCCGGGTATGGTGTCGGGCCGAAGACGCCGAAGGCTTGCCCGCAGCGACATCCACTCGAACGTCCGCTTTCGCCTGCCCGAGCTCCCGGCTCAGATGCTGTCGACGATCGACTCGAACCCTGGAAGAACGCGCTCCATGATTTGGTTCGGCGACAGTGCGTCCAGCTCGCTGGAGAATATCTCCGGCCCGATGCTGCCGATCAGATTGTTCTGCGCCAGGATCGCGAGAATCTCCTTGTTCGGGATCTCGCCTTCGCCAATCGGCACCCGATGGAACAGGCAGTCACGCGCCACCGATCGACCCGGCGGGCAAACCAGAGGACCATCGGCGATCTGGACCGAATCGATCGCAGCCGGCGGAATCTCGGACAAGAGCGCATCGTTGCGGCCCGCCCGGACATAGTGCCAGGTATCGAAGATAATGCCGCTATTGGACCGTCCGGCGCCTTTCACAACCTGCCAGGCTTCATCGAGCGTCGCGAAGCCCCACAGGGGCATCGCTTCCAGCGTGCAGCTCAGCCCTGCTTGAGCGGCTCGATCGCATATCGCGCCGAAATGCTGAGTCAGCTCGTCAATGCTGTAGCGGCCCGCAGGAAAGGTGCCTATCAGGTGAATCTTGTCCACCTCAAGCTGCTCGGCAACACGGAAAAACGAGTCCGGCGATCGTTCGAGGTAGGGCAGGATATCGGGATCCTCACGCTCCGGGCGCCAGTCGGGCGCCCAGCTGGTCAACGGGTCCAGGTAGCTCAGTCTGACGCCATTGTCGTCAGCGATCCGTCGCTGGTCTGCGGCGCTCAGGCCGGACGCAACCGTTTGATCGAAATCGACCGGCGAGGTGCTCAACCAGCCGAATCCGGCCTGACTGGTCAGCTCGACCCGCTGCCTGAACGGAATGCTCCTGACCTGTGACAACCACATCACGCGCTGTTCGCGAGAAAACTTCACACGGGCTCTCCCATCAATCCTGAACAACGGGTTGTCCGGCAGGACGCTGCCGCCGTCATCCGCATTGGATCGTCATTAGGCCGGCTGCGCGCCGTGAACAAGGTTCTGCTGCTGGATCGAGGCTGGTAGCTTCCCGGGGGATCGATTCGCGGAGCCTGGAGCCGATGGAAGTTACCGCCCTCCTCGACCTCACGGGCAAGGTCGCCCTCGTCACCGGCGCCTCCGCCGGCATCGGCGCCGGCATCGCCCGACGCCTCGCCGAGGCCGGGGCGGCGGTCGCCGTCCACTATCGCGGCGGGCGCGACGAGGCCGAGGCGGTCGCCGCGGCGATCATCGGCGCGGGCGGCAAGGCAGCCACCGTCCACGGCGAGCTCACCGCCATGGATGCGGTGCGGACGGTCTTCGCGGCGGTCGAAGCGACCCTCGGTCCGGTCGACATCCTCGTCAACAACGCCGCCCGCCAGACCCATGCGAAGATCGCCGACATGGAGGGCGAGGAATGGCGGGGGATGATGGCCGCCAACCTCGACGCCGTGTTCAACACGACGCGGGTCGCGACCGATGCGATGATCGCCCGCGGACACGGCGGCGCGATCGTCAACATCGCCTCGATCGAGGGCCTCTATCCCGCCCTCACCCACCCGCACTATGCGACGACCAAGGCCGGCCTGATCATGTTCACCCGCGCCTCGGCGCTCGAGTTCGGCCGTCACGGCATCCGCGTCAACTCCGTATCGCCCGGGGTGATCCACCGGGAGGGCATCGAGACCAACTGGCCCGAGGGCGTGAAGCGCTGGATGACGGCGGTACCGCTCGGCCGGATGGGCGAGGACGACGACGTCGCCAACGCCGTCCTCTTCCTCGCCGCGCCGGCATCGAGCTTCGTCACCGGCGCCAACATCGTCGTCGACGGCGGCATGACCGCCACCCCGGCGTTCTGAGGAGGGGCGACCGTGGCCGTTCTCGCCAGCGACGCCCTCGCCGGACGGACTATCGCCGTCACTGGCGCCGCGCGTGGCATCGGCGCCGGAATCGTCGAGGCGATCCTCGACGCCGGCGGCAACGCCGCGCTCATCGACCTCGACCAGACGGTAGCCGCCGAGACCGCGGGCCGACTCGATGCCGACGGGTCGCGGACGCTTGCCGTGGGCGCAGACGTGACCGACGCCGCGGCCCTCACCGATGCCGCCGCCAGCACGATGAGGCGCTTCGGATCGCTGAGCGGCTGGGTCAACAATGCCGGCATCGTCCGCATGGGACCGGCGGAGGCGATCACGGCCGATGGCTGGGACCTCGAATTCAGGGTCAATGCCGGCGGCGTCCTCCTCGGGGCGCAGGCGGCGCGGCAGGCTTTCGCCGGCCGGGGCGGGGCGATCGTCAACATCGCCTCCAACGCCGGCAAGGTCGGGTTCCCCAACATGGCAGCCTACAACGCGAGCAAGGCGGCGGTGATCAACCTGACGCGCTCGCTCGCCAAGGAATGGGCGGGCGAGGCCATCAACGTCAACGCGGTCTGTCCCGGGAGCGTCGCGACGCCGATGCTCCGCGCGGTGGCGGACACGCTCGAGCGCGAGGGCAAGGGCGATGCGGCGACGCTGTTCGCCGCGATGGTGCCGGCGCAGCTCGGCCGTCACATCACCCCGCTCGAGATCGGCCGGGTGGTCGCCTTCCTGCTGTCGGACGCGGCCGTCATCATCCGCGGCCAGGCGATCAACCTCGACGGCGGCGAGACGCCCTACTAGTCGCGGCCGAGCGCCGCCCGATCGGCGATGACGGTCGCCTCCGGATGAAGCCGGAGCAACGTCGCCGGTACGGCTTCGCCGGTCGGGCCGTCCAGCGCCGCCGCGAGGATCCCGCGCTTGCGCGCGCCGCTCGCGATCAGCACCAGCCGGCGGGCCTCCATCAGCGTGCCGAGGCCGAGGGTGAAGCCCTCGCGCGGCACGACGTCCTCCGAGCCCCAGTAGGCGGCATTGGAGCGGATCGACTCCGGCGTCAGCGCGATCCGCCGGGCCCGGCTGTCGAAGCGGCTGCAAGGCTCGTTGAAGCCGAGATGGCCGTTGGGGCCGAGCCCGACGATGGCGAGATCGATGCCGCCGCCCTCTGCGATCGCCGCTTCGATGCGGGCCGGCTCGGCCTCCGGATCGCCCTCGGGATCGAACGCGACGATGCGGTCTTCGCCGACTCCGAGCGGATCGAGCAGCGCGCGACGGAGCCACAGGAGCAGGCGCCGCGGATCGTCGGCGGCGATGCCGCGATAGTCGTCAAGGGTCACGAAACGGACGCAGGACGCATCGAGGTCGCCCGCCTCGGCCGCCGCAACCAGCGCCCGGAACAGGCCGAGCGGCGTCGCGCCGGTGGGAAGGACGAGCAGGCTGTCGGGCTTCGCCCGGAGCTGCGCGACGACCATGGCCGCGGCCCGCCGGCTCATGTCCGCATCGTCCACCGCCGTCTCGACGATCATGCCGGCAGCTCGTCGCGCCAGAGCGCCGCCGCGCCGATGGCGCCGCAATAGGGCCCCAGCTCACCCAGGCGGATGGCAAGGCCATGGGCGAAGCCGGCAGGGCAGGCGGCCTCGAAAGCCGCCGCCACGGCCGCGCGGAACGGCTCGCCCAGCGCGGTGACGCCGCCGACGAGGACGACCACCTCAAGATCGAGGAGGGTATGGGCATTGGCGATGGTGCGGCCGACCAGGCCGAAAAGCCCGGCCCGGTCAGCGTCCGACGCCGGGGCTGCGACGAGCGTGGCGTAGTCGAGCCCGCGACGGCGGAACGCGAAGCCGCCGGGCGCGGCAATGTCCTCGACGCTGAGCCAGTCGCCAGTCTCCGGCGGCGGGGCCAGCCGCCAGACCCCGATCTCGCCCGCGCCGAGATGAGCGCCGGGGTGAATGCGTCCGCCGAGCAGCAGCCCGGCGCCGATGCCGGTCCCGAAGGTCAGGGTCATGGCGTTGGCGGCGCCGCGCGCCGCCCCGACCCACCCTTCGCCGCGCATGGCGGCGCGGCCGTCATGCTCGAACCGGCAGGGCGCACCGAGCAGCGCCGAAAAGGTCTCGACCAGAGGGAGGTCGGCGAGATTGGGCAGGTTGGTCGACCCGAGGCGCATGGTGCCGTCGGGCTGCAGCGCCCCGCCGACGGCAATGCCGATCCGCGCCGGCACCGCGCCGGCGATGCCGCGGACCGTATCGGCGACGCGGGCGAGCAGGGTCTCGCGCGGAATCGCGCCGCCCGCCGGCACGGTGACGCTCGCCAGCACCCTGCCTTCCGGCGACAGACTGACCGCCTTGAGATTGGTGCCACCGATATCGAGCCCGAGAAGGGTCACGGCGGCATCCTGCCCGGCGGCGGCGGCGACCCGCCGATGGCGGGGAGGATGCATCCCGACGCAACGCCCGCCCGTACGGCCGTTCCTTGCCAGGTCATGGACGTGGCGCGCTCCCCGGACTGTCGTCCCGAACCAAGACGAACTTGCCTCACTCCCTCTCCTCGCCGTCAATCCCTCACCCGTCAAGTGAAATTCAGAAATCCATTTGCATTCAAAAAAATCTGAGTCACTATGGATCAATCGATCGGGAGGCGGGATGGCGCTCCGCGGAACCAATCAGGAGTTCGGGCGGCCATACAACCGGCGCATCGTCCTCGAGACGATCCGCCTGCACGGCCCGCTCACGCGTGCCGACATTGCCCGGCGCGTGGGCCTCACGCCCCAGACCGTCGCCAACATCGTCCGCGAGATCGAGCATCAGGGCTTCATCGTCTCCGGGCGCCAGGCGCCCAAGGGCCGCGGCTATCCGGCGGCGACGCTCGCCATCAATCCCGAAGGCGGATTCGCGGTCGGCGTCCACGTGACGCCACGCGGTCTGGAGGCCGGGCTGATCAACCTCGCCGGGGTGGTGATTGCCCGCGCCGAGCGCAGCCTGCCGCGGGTCGATCCCGACACCGCCTTCCGCGAGATCGAGGCGATGGTCGGCGAACTCGCCGCCATGCGGCCGAACGGGCGCATGCTCGGCGTCGGCATGGCGATGCCGGGACCTTTCGACGTCGATTCGATGAGCTTCGTCGGGCCGACCACCCTGGAGGGGTGGAGGGGTGTGCCGATCCGCCAAGCGCTCGCCACCGCCACCGGCCTCCCCGCCTTCATCGAGGTCGACCTCGCGGCCGCAGCTCATGGCGAGCGGCTCTACGGCGCCGGCCGCAGCCACCGCACCTTCTACTACCTCTATTTCGGCGTCGGCCTCGGCGGGTGCATGGTCGAGGACGGGGCCGCACTCCGCGGCGCCTGGGGCAACGCCGGCGAGATCGGCCACATGCCGGTGGTGCCCGGCGGCGACCCCTGCCCGTGCGGCAATGCAGGCTGCCTCGAACGCTACGTCTCGCTCGACGCCTATGAGCGGAGAGCCGCCGAGATCGGCGAAGCGGCCTGGATCGCCGAGGCCGCCGGCCCGTTCCGAGCGGCGCTGGTCACGATCGAGAACCTTTGCGACCCCGAGACGATCGTGGTCGGCGGGCTCGCGCCCAAGCGCCTGCTCGAGCGTCTTGCCGAGGCAGCCGCACCCCTCCCCAACTCGATCGCCGCGCGCCGCGATCGCCGCGCCCCCCGGGTTACCTACTCGCCGGTCGGGCAGGATACCGTGCTGCTGGGCGCCGCCGCCCTCGCCGTCTCGGGCGTGCTGTCGCCGCGCTTCGGCATGATGTTCGCCGAGGGCCCGCGGCGCACCGCGCGCGACCCCATCCTCGAAGCCAGCGGAGCGCATGCGCCATGAGCAAGGACCAGCCCCTGCTCGTCCTCGACGACATCAAGATGCGCTTCGGCGCGATCGAGGCGCTGCGCGGTGTCAGCTTCAGCGTCGACGGCGGCGAGGTGGTCGCCCTGCTCGGCGACAACGGCGCCGGCAAGTCAACGCTGGTGAAGATCATCGCCGGCGGCCAGCGGGCGACCTCCGGCCGGGTCGTGTTCGAGGGGCGTGATCGCCAGTTCGATTCCCCCGCCGAAGCGAAGGCGGCGGGCATCGAGACCGTCTACCAGGACCTCTCGCTCTGCACCAATGTCGACGTCGTCGCCAATTTCTTCATGGGCCGCGAGCTGACCCGGCGGGTGCTCGGCATCCCGATCCTCCGCCAGAAGGAGATGGAGCAGGAGACCGCCAAGGCGCTCGCCGCCGGCGGCACCAGCATTCCCTCGCTCCGCGTCAATGTCGAACACCTCTCGGGCGGCCAGCGCCAGGCGATCGAGCTCAACCGCTTCGTCCACTGGGGCGGCAAGCTGGTGCTGCTCGACGAACCCTTCGCCGCGCTCGGTGTCGAGCAGACGCGGCGCGGGCTCGAAATGGTCGAGCGGGTGCGGGCGCGCGGCATCGGCGTGATCCTGATCACGCACGTCATGGCGCAGGCCTTCGCCGCCGCCGATCGCATCGTCATTCTCCGCCACGGAATTGTCGCCGGTAACGTCAAGACCGAAGAGACCAGCCCCGACGAAGTCGTCCGCATGATTACCGGCGGCATTGGACGCATCGCCAGGGCTACCGAAAACCAGCCAGAAACGGGAGCAGGGACATGAGAACTCTCTTGCGTGCCATGAGGGGCGCGGTGACAGCCGTCGCGCTGTCGGCACTCGCGGTCACCGCGGCGTCCGCCGCCGAGATGAAGGGCAAGATCTACTACCTGGTGCCGACGCTGCTCGACGAGTTCCAAACCGGCTCGATCGACGCCATCACCAAGTTCATGGGCGAGGTCGGCTACGAGGTGGTGTCGCTCGACGGCCAGAACCAGTCGGCGACGCAGCTCAACCAGATCGACGACGTCATCAACCTCAAGCCTGCCGCAGTGATCCTCGCCGCCGTCGATTTCGACGCCGCCAAGACCGGCATCGAGAAGATGCGCGCGGCCGGCATTCCGGTGATGATCTTCGACCGCCAGATCACCTCGACCCCGTCGGACCTGACCTCGGTCGCCGGCACCGTCGAGATCGGCTACGTCGCCGCCGACGAAGCCGCCCGGCTGCTCAAGGACAAGTACGGCGAGGTCAAGGGCAAGGTGCTCCAGATCCTCGGTGACCCGGGCGACCCCTACACCCTCGACATCCAGAAGGGCTTCGAGGAGAAGATGGCCGCCTATCCCGGCGTGACCATCATCACCCAGCCGGCGATGCAGTGGGCCGCCGATGCCGCGGGCAGCATCGCCCAGGACCGGCTTCTCACCGACCCCGACATCGACCTCATCTTCAACCACGCCGCCCACCTCTCGGTCGCGGTCGCCGCCGTGCTCGAGGCCCAGGGCAAGAAGCCGGGCGAGATCATGATGATGTCGTCGAACGGCGCCCCGGTCGGCCTCGACCTGATCCGCAAGGGCTGGCTGCAGGTCGAAGTCGAGCAGCCGATGTTCGCGCAGGCCGCGGCCCTCGCCATGTTCGCCGACAAGGTCGTCAACAAGGAGGAGATCAAGGCGGGCAACTATGACGTGACCGGCCTGCCTTCGGTAATGACGATCGAGTCCTGGGGACCGAACATCAAGATCCCCGGCGCGGCCATCACCAAGGACAATGTCGACGACCCCAAGTTCTGGGGCAACATGAAGCCGCCTGCAGACCCGATCACCCCGGTCGAGTAGGGCGCGACCCCCAACAAAGAGCGCGGGGCCGATCGGTCTCGCGCTCTCCTCCCCCGCACCCAGCCCGGCCACCAGCGAAGACCGCCGCTCATGACCGACACAGCCGACACGCGTCCATCACCGGCCGGAGACTCGCGACGCCGTGCGGTCGTGGGGTTCATCCTCGACAACCTCGTCTGGTTGATCCTGATCGTGGTGGCGCTCGCCTTCTCGGCGGCGATCCCCAACTTCCTGCAGATCGGCATCTTCCTGAACATCCTCGAGCAGTCGACCTTCGTCGGCATCCTCGCCGTCGGCCTGTCGCTGACGCTGATCGCCGGCCACATGGATCTCTCGATCGAATCGGTGATGGCGCTCGCCGCGATGGTCGTGGCCCTGACCTTCGGCACCGGCGGCGCGGGCGGCGGGCTGGAGCTGCATCCCGCCTGGCTCTCCTTCCCGGTATCGCTGGCGATGGCGCTCGCCGTCGGCATCGTCATCGGCGCGTTCAACGGTCTCCTCGTCGTCCGCTTCTCGATCAACGCCTTCATCGTCACCCTTGGCAGCTACATCGTGGTGCGGGGGATGGTGGTGGCGCTCTCTGGCGGGCGCTCCGTCTACGGCCTGCCCGACGCCATGCGGGTGATGGCCGTGGACCGTATCCTCGGCATCCCCCTTCTCGCCTGGGCGCTGATCGCCACCTACATCATCTTTGCGCTCATCCTCACCAAGACACCGTTCGGCCGGCATATCTTCCTGATCGGCGGCAATGTCACGGCCGCCTTCCGCGCCGGCATCAAGGTCGGCGGCGTGGTGATGGCGACCTTCATCCTCTCCGGCGCGCTCGCCGGCTTCGCCGGCTGGCTGCTCTCCTCCCGTACCGCCGGCGCCACCGCCAATCTCGGCATCGGCATGCTGTTCCAGGCGTTCGCGGCCGTGGTGATCGGCGGTGTCAGCCTCAAGGGCGGCCAGGGCCGCCTGTCCGGCGTGTTCGCCGGCGTGCTCCTCCTCTCCTCGATCCAGACCGCGATCAACGTCATGGGGATGCCGCCCCACTACACCCAGATGATCCAGGGAGCGCTGGTGCTCGCCGCGGTCCTGCTCGACACCTTCAAGACCACCATCCGCAGGCACTATCTCTAGGGAGTACGACGTGGCCGGACGTCTCGAAGGAAAGGTTGCCGTCATCGTCGGCGCGGCGCGCGGCATCGGCGAGGGCATCGCCAAGCGGTTCGTCGAGGAGGGCGCAAAGGTCGTCATCGGCGACACCGAGGTCGAGGCCGGACGGGCGACCGCGGCCCGCCTCGGTGCCCACTTCGTCACCACCGACATCACCCGGGCGGAGCACGCCGCCTGGATCGTCACCGAGGCGCTCTCGCGCCATGGCCGGCTCGACATCGCCATCCAGAATGCCGGCATCTACCCGTGGCGCATGATCGAGGGCACGCCGCCGGAGGAGTGGGACAAGGTGATGGCGGTGAACCTCAAGGGCACGTTCCTGCTCGCCCAGGCCGCACTGAAACCGATGAAGGCGCAGAAGTCCGGACGGATGATCTTCACCTCGTCGATCACCGGCCCGCGGGTGTCGAGCCCGGGCCACGGCCACTACTCGGCGTCCAAGGGCGGCATCAACGGCTTCATCAAGGCGGCCTCTATCGAGTTTGCGCCTTGGAACATCACGGTCAACGGCGTCGAGCCCGGCAACATCCTCACCGAGGGCATGAAGGCCCACCGCAGCGAAGCCTTCATCAAGTCGATGGCGGACATGATCCCGCTCGGCCGGCTCGGCACCCCGCGCGACGTCGCCAACGCCTTCCTGTTCCTTGCCTCCGACGACGCCGCCTACATCACCGGCACCACCATCGTCGTCGATGGCGGCCAGACGGTGCCGGAAGGCGCCGACTTCAAGGTCGCGCCGGAGTAGATGCGGGCGCGGCCACCCGCGGGATCACGGCGCTGCTGGTCGGTTGGACATGGAATATGATGTATGATACATCATATAGAAGGTTCAGACGCTAACTAATACAGCTCCATACGTGATTACTGCCGCCCAGCTCCGCGCCGCGCGCGCACTCCTCGCCATCGACCAGAAGACCCTCGCCGAAAAGGCGGGCCTGTCGGTCCCGACCATTCAGCGGATGGAGGGCAGCGACGGGGTGATCCGCGGCAATGTCGATTCCCTCACCAAGCTGATCGCTGCGCTCGATGCCCTCGGCCTCGAACTGATCGGCGAGGGCGCCGCGTCAGCGGCGGGCGGGCGCGGCCTGCGGCTGAAGGGAGCACCCTGACCAGGCCATGATCACCGCCCTTGTCCTCTCCGGGATAGCGGCGCATCTCGCGGTCTCCGTCCTCGCCGTGATCCTTCGAAGACACGCGGCGGCGACGCCGGTGACCTATGGCCTGTCGGCAGTGGTCAGCGCATTCCTCATGGCAGTCGCGCTGATCCGCCTGCTCGGCGGCGGGGGCGACGATCCGGTCGTGCTGCCGCTCGGCATTCCGTGGATCGGCGCGCAGTTCCGCCTCGACGCGCTGTCCGCCTTCTTCCTTGCCGTGATCGCGCTCGGTGGCATCGGCGCAAGCCTCTACGCCATCGGCTACGGGCGGCACGAGCCCGAGCCGCAGCGCGTGCTCCCCTTCTATCCGGCCTTCCTCGCCGGCATGAGCCTGGTGCTGATCGCCGACGACGCTTTCAGCTTCCTGTTCGCCTGGGAGACGATGTCGCTGGCCTCATGGGCGCTGGTGGTCAGCCAGCATCGCGACCCGGCCAACATCCGCGCCGGCTACGTCTACATCGTGATGGCGAGCGCCGGCACGATGGCGCTGCTCCTCGGCTTCGGACTTCTGGCCGGCGCATCGGGCGGCTATGCCTTCGCCGACATGCGCGCGGGCACTCTGACGCCGACGACCGCCGCCTTCGTCCTCGCGCTGGCCCTGTTCGGCGCCGGCTCGAAGGCCGGCATCGTGCCGCTCCACGCCTGGCTGCCGCTCGCCCACCCGGCCGCGCCGAGCCATGTCTCGGCGCTGATGAGCGGGGTCATGACCAAGGTCGCGGTCTATGCCTTCATCCGCATCATCTTCGATCTCGCCGGGACCGGCGCGTGGTGGTGGGCGACGGTGGTGCTGGTGTTCGGGGCGGCCACGGCCGTGCTCGGCATCCTGTTCGCGCTCATGCAGGACGACCTCAAGCGGGCGCTCGCCTATTCGACGATCGAGAACATCGGGCTGATCTTCGTCGGCCTCGGCCTCGCCCTCGCCTTCCGCGGCAACGGCATGTCGGCAGCGGCAGCGTTGGCCTTCACCGCCGCACTGTTCCACGTCCTCAATCATTCGGCCTTCAAGTCGCTGCTGTTTCTCGGCTCCGGCGCGGTGCTTGCCGCCACCGGCTCGCGGATGATGGACACGCTGGGCGGCCTGATCCACCGCATGCCGCTGACCGCTTTCGCGGTGCTGGTCGGCGCCGTCGCCATCTCGGCGCTGCCGCCGCTCAACGGCTTCGTCTCGGAATGGCTGACCTTCCAGGCGGTGCTGCTCAGCCCCGACCTGCCGCAGTGGGACCTCAAGATCATCGTCCCCGCCGCCGGCGCGATGCTGGCGCTTGCCGCCGCGCTCGCCGCCGCCTGCTTCGTCCGGCTCTACGGGGTGTCGTTCCTCGGCCGGCCACGATCGGACGCGGCGGCCGAGGCGCGCGAGGTCGACCGCTGGTCGGTCGGGGTCATGCTTGGCCTCGCCGCCCTGTGCCTCGCGCTCGGCATTCTCCCCGGCCTCGTCATCGATGCGCTGGCGCCGGTCAGCGAAGCGATGGTCGCCGGACGCCTGCCGGCGCAGGCCACCACCGCCTGGCTGTCGATCGTCCCGGTCGCCGAGGGCCGAAGCTCCTACAACGGCTTGCTGGTGTTCGTCTTCATCGCCGCCACCGCCTCGCTGGCAGCCCTCGTCATCCATCGGCTCGCCTCCGACAAGCTCCGCCGCAGCGCGGCCTGGGACTGCGGCTTCCCCGACCCGACACCGGCGACGCAGTACACGGCGGCCAGCTTCTCCCAGCCGATCCGTCGCATCTTTGCCGCCGTGATCGGCGCGCGCGAGCGGGTCGACATGCCGCCGCCCGGCGACATGCGCCCGGCGGCGTTTGCGGTCGAGATGCGCGACATGGTGTGGGATGGACTCTACCAACCGGTGGCGTCGGGCGTTTCGGCGGTGGCCGACCGCCTCAACCGCTTTCAGTTTCTCACCATCCGGCGCTACCTGACGCTGGTGTTCGCTGCCCTGGTCACGCTGCTCCTGGTGCTGGCGATATGGCCGTGATCCTCGATCTGGTCGTCCAGGGCCTGCAGATGATCGTAGTGCTCGCCTTGGCACCGCTGCTCACCGGCTTCGTGCGCAAGGTGAAGGCGCGCCTGCAGCGGCGGCAGGGACCGTCGGTGCTGCAGCCCTATCGCGACCTCGCCCGGCTGTTCCGCAAGGAAGCGGTGCTGGCCGACAACGCCTCCTGGCTGTTCCGCGCGACGCCCTATCTCATCTTCGCCGCGACCTGGGTGGCCGCCGCCCTGGTGCCGACCTTCGCCAGCGGGCTCCTGTTCTCGTGGTCGGCCGACCTCATCGCGATCATTGCGCTCCTCGGCAGCGCGCGATTCTTCCTCGCCCTCGCCGGCATGGATGTCGGCACCGCGTTCGGCGGCATCGGCGCCAGCCGCGAGGTGATGATCGCGAGCTTCGCGGAGCCGGCGATGATCATGATGGTGTTCACCGTGGCGCTGGTGGCCGGTTCGACCCAGCTCTCGACGATCTCGGCGGTCTTCGCCGACTCTGACGTCGGGCTTCGCGTCTCGCTGGGACTCGCGCTGATCGCACTGATCCTGGTCGCCATCGCCGAAAACGGCCGCATCCCGGTCGACAACCCGGCGACCCATCTCGAACTGACCATGGTGCACGAGGCGATGGTGCTCGAATACTCGGGGCGGCACCTGGCGCTGATCGAGCTCGCCACCTCGCTCAAGCTCCTCCTCTACCTGTCGCTGATCACCTGCGTCTTCGTGCCGTGGCTGATGGCTCCCGCCGGCGCCGGCGCCGAGGCCTATGTCGTCGGCCTCGCCGTCTGGCTGATGAAGCTCGCCATCGGCGGCGCCCTCCTCGGCGCGTTCGAGACCTCGATTGCCAAGATGCGCGTCTTCCGCGTCGCCGACTTCCTTGGCGCCGGCCTGATGCTCGGCCTCCTTGCCACGCTGCTCCTCTTCGTTTCGAGGAGCATCTGATGCAGCACGGCCTCTCCTTCGACGTCGCCCATCTTCTCGCCGGCAGCCTGGTGCTGATCTCGTTCATGCTGCTCTACCAGGACCGGATGCTGGCGCTGCTCAACGTGTTTGCCGCGCAGGCCGTTGTCCTCGCCGCCTCGGTGGCGTGGCAGGCCCACATCCAGGAGGCGCCGCACCTCTACATGACGGCGGCGATCGCGCTCCTGTTCAAAGGCGTCGCGATCCCCATGGCGCTCCGCCGCATCGTCCGCCGCCTCGGCATTCACCGCGAGATCGAGACGGTGGTCGGCGTCGTTCCGACCATGCTCGCCGGCATGGCGCTGGTGGCACTGTCGCTGGTGGTGATGCTGCGGGTGGCGGCGGCCGCCAATCCGCTCGCCCGCGAGGACCTCGCCTTCGCGCTGTCGGTGGTCCTGCTCGGCCTCCTGATGATGGTGACGCGGCGCAACGCGGTCAGCCAGGTCGTCGGCTTCATGTCGCTCGAGAACGGCCTGATCCTCGCCGCGACCGGGGCGAAGGGCATGCCGCTGGTGGTCGAGATCAGCGTCGCCTTCTCGATCCTGATCGCCTTCATCGTGATCGGCATTTTCCTGTCGAGGATCCGGGAGCGTTTCGACTCCGTCGACATCGAGGCGCTCGACCGGGCGCGCGGCGAGCGGCGATGAGCATTCCGTTCCGCCCCGAGGTCGCCGTCTTCCTCATCCCGCTGGTGGCGGCGGGCCTGCTCGCGATTCTGCCCGGCTACCGGCTGACGGCGCGGCTCAACATCGTCGCCTGCCTCCTGACCCTGCTGGCCGCGCTGACGCTCTTCGCCCTGCCGCGCCCGGCGCCCGGCGGCTATTTCCTCGTCGACGACCTCAACATCGTGTTCGTCGTGCTGTCCTGCTTCGTCGCCTTCACCACCTCGATCTTCAGCGCGAGCTACATCGGCCACGAGATCGAGATCGGGCGGCTCACGCCCTCCTACCTCCGCTTCTACCACGCCATGTACCAGGCGCTGATGTTCGCGATGAACCTCGCGCTGGTGACCAACTCGATCGGCGTGATGTGGGTGGCGATCGAGATCGCGACCCTGACAACGGTGCTGATGGTCGGCATCTACCGCACCCACGAGGCGCTCGAGGCGGCCTGGAAATACTTCATCCTCGGCAGCGTCGG
>JAGRKZ010000068.1 GCA_020442065.1 Bauldia sp. | reverse complement strand
GCGGGGGTGTCGAAGACCTTCTCGGGACGGACCGAGACGAAGGCGTTGTCCGATATCAGTCTCGACGTGATGGCGACGGAGACCGTGGCGCTGGTCGGCGAGAGCGGATCGGGCAAATCGACCCTCGGCCGGGCGGTGGCGCGCCTCCTCGACATCGACACGGGCGCGATCCTCGTCGACGGGACCGACATGGCGCGGTTGAAAGGTGGAGCGCTCCGTCGGGCGCGATCCAAAGTGCAGATGATCTTCCAGGACCCCTATGCCTCGCTGGATCCGCGCTTTCCCGTAGGGCGGACGGTGGCGGAGCCAATGGTGATCCACGGCCGGGCGAGCCGCCGCGAAGCGTGGGGTCGCGCCGCGGCGCTTCTCCAGCGCGTCGGCCTCGACGGCGGGATGGCGAACCGCTATCCGCACGAATTCTCCGGCGGCCAGCGGCAGCGGGTGGCGATCGCCAGGGCGCTCGCAGCCGAACCGCAGATCATCGTCGCCGACGAGCCGACCTCGGCGCTCGACGTCTCGATCCAGCGGCAGGTGCTCGACCTCCTCGCCGAGCTTCGCGACGACCGGGGAATCGCCCTCCTCTTCATCTCGCATGATCTGGCGGTGGTGCGGCAGATATCGAGCCGCGTCGCCGTGATGCGGGCCGGCCGGATCCTCGAGGTCGGGCCAACCCGGGAGGTGCTCGACGCGCCGCGCCACGTCTATACGAAGGCGCTGATCTCGGCCGCGCCGGTGCCCGACCCGGAGAAGCGGGGCCGGGTGCGGGTGACGGTGCCGGCCGGCGACTATCCCGACGGGCCGCTCGTCGAGGCGGCCCCCGCACACTGGGTCGCCTCATGACCATCGGCATCGCGGCCCAGGGGCCCGAGGCAGGGCTCGCCGTCGTCCGCGCGCTGGCCGCGGTGGAAGCCGTCGGGCGCGGCGCGATCGGTGGCTTCGTCTCCTTCGTCGCGCTGACCGAGGATGGCGGCATCGAGCGCGCCAGCACCCAGAAGGGCGGCATCGCGGCGCTGTTCGGCAAGGGCGGGGCGATGATGCCGGCAGCGCTTGCCGGCGCAACCGTCGCCGGGCTGATGGCGAGCGGGCCGGACCGGCCCGAGCCGCTCAGCCAGTTCACGCCGGCCGATGCGCGGGTCGGGCTGGTGACCGGCCACCGCATGCCGAACACGATCGGCGTCAACGGGGTTAACCTCAACGACGAGGTGCTCGACCTGATGCGCCACGGCCTCTCGCCGGAGCAGGCGGTGGCGGAGGTGGTGGCGGCCAATCCGGAAGTCGATGCCGGGATCATCGCGCTCGCCCGCGACGGCGCCATGGCGGCCGCCAACACTGCCCATGTCGAGCGGCGGGGCGACGCGGGTCACGCGCTGATCCGGGGGAGCGAGCGCGGCGCCGGGGTTGCGGTGCTCCACAACGCCATCCACCCGCACCGGCCGCTGGCGACGCTCGCCGCGGAAGTCGCGATCGACGTGATGCTGCCGGAGGACCGGCCAGACGGCTGGATCACCTTTGCCGAAGGCGTAAGTCTCGCGCCGGGGTCGTCGAACGCGGTCGATATCGGCGCCGACGGAATGGTGGAGCGGATCGTCATCCGGAACCGCAAATTCCTGGAGGGGCGGTGGAGCCTCGGCATCGGCTACGAGACGCGCGTCATGCGCGGGGCGAAGCCAGTCGCGGTGGTGCTCTATGAGCCGTACATGGTGGTGGACGGCGGCAGGCTTTGCAGCATCGACGGCCAGTCGCGGCTCTCGGTACCCATCCGCTCGCGCTAGGAGCGGACCGACCCCGTCGTCACCACACGCCGTGTGCCGGGCGGAGCGCGAGCCACGGCCTCGCCGCCTCGAAGGCCGCGGCGGCAGCGAGCACGGCGCGATCGTCGAGGCGACGGCCGACGATCTGGAGACCAACCGGAAGACCGCACGTCGCAAGTCAAGGCTATGCGGGTTGGGAAGGCCGGCCGATCGACTGTCTTGCCTGCAGGCACCGGTCCGGCGAGGGACGTCAACCGCCTAGTTCGCCAAGGTCTTCGTGGAGCTGGTCGATGCCGGCGAAGCGGGCAGCGGCGTCCTTCCCGGCGCGCACGATGATCCGGTCGAGGATGAGCTGGATCGCAGCGAGCACCGCGGCGTGGTTGTCGACGGCCGTCGCCGTGCGCGTGTCGCAGCGGAACACCCATTCCGCGCCGTAGTCGTCGGTGAGCGAGAGATCGCCGACCAAAGCGAGACGCGCTCCCGCGGCGCGGAGGGCGGCGAGCACGTCGCCGAGTGCCCGCGCGCGGCGGCGAAGCGCCACCGCGATGACGACGTCGCCCTCGCCGGCATCGGCGAGCACTTCGCCATAGGTGCTGCCGGCGCGCGGCAGGAGGTGGACGCGCGGCCGGACATGGCAGACCTGCCAGTGAAGCCAGGCGGCGAGGAAGTGGGCATGCCGGTAGCCGACGATCCACACGTCGGGCGCGGTACGGACCGCGGCAGCGAGGCTGTCGATGTCCCTCTCGCCGATCGCGGCGAAGGTGCGCCGGAGCGCCTCGATCGTCGCATCACGGTAGAAGGCCGCCGCGCTTCCGTCGCCACGGGCATCGCCGGGATGGAGGAAGAAATGCGGCGAGCCGCCGTCGATTCCCTCTCGCGATAGCCGCCGCATCTCGTCGTAGGTCCGAAGCCCGATCCTTTGCACGAACCGACTGACCGCCGCGTTTGACGTCTCGGCCATCCCGGCAAGCTCGGTGGCCGAGTAGCCGGCGATCTCGCCGGGAAAGTTGAGGATGAGGTCCGCAAGCCGCCGCTCCGCCGGACGAAGCTCGGCATAGTGATCCCTTATCCGCTTGAGCAGCGATCGCCCGTTGTTCGGTGCCATCAGATCTCCTTCGAACCGCCGTCTGCACGCATCTGAGGCACCACATGCCTAAGAAAAGGAGTTTTCGCTAATATGATTTCATGAAAATGTTGTTTCACAGCGGAGCGCAAGCATGACCTTCTCGATCGACCTCAACGGTAAGCTGACTCTCCCCCTCAAGGCGGTCGAGAGCGTAACCATCGCTCCGAAGCACGGCTGGGCCGGCCGGGTAAAGGCCGGCCAGTATCTCAAGCTCACCGACCCGCGCGGCCGTCAGTGCGGCGACCTCTGGGCCTTCAACGCAGAAGACCCCGACGAGCACCTCTCGGCGATGCACACCAGGGTCTGGGTCAATCGCCTTTGCCCGGCCCCAGGCGAAAGCTTCCACTCCAACCATCGCCGCCCGATCCTTCAGCTCGCCGCCGACACCTGTGGCACCCATGACCTGCTCACCGCCTCGTGCGACGAGCATCGCTATCGCCTCTATGGCGTACAGGAGTCGCACCGGAGTTGCGCGGGAAACCTGCGCGAGGTCATGGAGCCGTTCCTCGGCACTACGCGCTTCTACGTGCCCCAACCGTTTAACGTCTTCGCCAACGTGCCGATTGGCGCCGATGGCAGCGTGCTCAACGGACCGGCGCCGTCGAAGCCCGGAGACTACATCGTTGTCAAGGCGTGGATCGACGTCATTGTCGCGATTTCCGCCTGCCCGCAAGAGTTCAACCCGATCACCGGCTGGTACCCGACCGAGCTCCTGGTCGACATCATGGAGCCGACGGAGGCGTTGGCGTGACCGACGAGATCCACGTCCCGGGCGGCCACGGCCGGGCCTTCGCGGCGCCCGCCGGCGCGCGCGTCACCTGCATCGACGTCAAGGGCAAACAGGCGCTCGACTTCGTCGCCTTCAACGCGGGCGACCTCACCGAGACGTTGTCCGGCGTCGAGACCCGCCGTGCGCTGATGTCACTCTACATTCGCGCCGGCAGCGTGCTCCGCTCCTCGCGTGGCCGGCCCATGCTGGCCCTGGTCGAGGATACGATCGGGGTCCACGACTACACGATCCCCGCCTGTGATGACAGCCGCTTTGCCGTCGACTTCGCGGCGCCAGGCCACCGCAACTGCCTCGCCAACATGGCGGGGCCGCTCGGCGCATTCGGGATCGGCACACCGCTCGCGGTGCCGGAGCCCTTCAACTTCTTCCAGAACAGCCCGGTGGTGGAGGATGGCCGCACCGCAGTCGTCGACCCGCCATCGCGGCCCGGCGAGCGGATCGTGCTCGAGTGCCTGATGGACGTCATCTGTGCGGTCTCTTCCTGTCCGCAGGACATCATCCCGGGCAACGGTCTCGTTCCGACGGAATTCCGCATCTTCGTCGAGGCGAAGGGCTGACCGCGATGCCGCTCCTCATGATCGAGCCCGCCGTCGCGCCGCTCCCGCCGGAGGCGGACCTGCTGGTGCCCGGCGGCACCGCACGCGGCATCAAGGTTGCCGCCGGTCAGCTCCTTGCGATCCGCGACGAGGAGGGCGGGCAGCCCGCCGCGCTGTTCGCCGTGACCGCCACCTCGCCTGCGCTGTTCCTGTCTCCGCACCACACGCGCGTCTTCTCCAATTCCTTCATGCTCCGGCTCGGGATGCGGCTTGTCACCAACAAGCGTCGGCCGGTGATGGTGCTCGGCGTCTCCGCCGAGCATCTCCGCCACGATCTCCTGATGCCGATGACCGAGGCGTCGGTAAACGGCGAGATCGGCGGCGCCGACCGGGTGCGCGACAAGGTCCTCACGGCTTTCAGGCAAATCGGCATCGTGCCGGAGCGGATCGCTGATCCAGTCAATCTCTTCCTCGACGTGGGGGTCGGCGCCGACGGTGGCCTCTCCCCGCGCGGGGCCTCCTCGCGAGCAGGCGACGCGGTTGTGTTCCGCGCCGTGGCCGATCTCAACGTCGTCGTCGCCTCCCCGCATGCTGATCCGCGCCTCTGGTCGCGGTCCTCCCCCGGTGCCCTCGCGGTCCGGGTCCGCAATGAGCT
Source organism: Bauldia sp. (assembly GCA_020442065.1). Lineage (GTDB taxonomy): Bacteria > Pseudomonadota > Alphaproteobacteria > Rhizobiales > Kaistiaceae > Bauldia. The sequence continues at coordinate 58,207 of JAGRKZ010000068.1, read as the reverse complement.
TCATGACCTCGAAGACTTCATCCGTCCCTGAAGGAGTGCTGACATGACACGCCTTGCCACAACCCTCGCCTCCGCCGCGCTTGCGGCGTCGCTTCTGTCCGGCGCGGCACTCGCCGACGCCCTCGACGACATCAAGGCCCGCGGCACGATGGTGGTCGCCATCGACCCGACCTTCCCCCCGTTTGAGTTCACCGACGCCAGCGGCAAAGTCGTCGGCTACGATCCCGAGCTGATCGAGGCGGTGGCGGACGGCCTCGGCGTGAAAGTCGAGTACCAGGTGATGGCGTTCAGCGGCATCATCCCCGGCCTGATCGCCGGCGCCTTCGACATGACGCCGACACTCAACGTCACCGCCGAGCGGGCGTCGAAGATCGACTACGTCATCCCCACCGCCTCCTCGGTCAACGCGGTGATGACGACGAAGGACAGCGGCGTCACCTCGGCGGACATCGAAGCCCTGTCGGGCAAGACCTGCGCGGTGAAGCAGACCACCCAACCCGAGCAGATGATGATGAGCTTCAACGAGACGCTCGCAGCCGACGGCAAGCCGGAGGTCGAGCTCCTCGGCTTCGAGACCATCGAACAGACGATCGCCGCGCTCGCGCAGGGCCGGGCCGTCTGCGTCGTCGACGACAAGTCGGTTCTCTACGAGGCGATGGCCAGTCGGAAGGACCTGCCGCTGGTGGTGGTCGGCGAACTCGGCGGCACCACGCCCATCGGCTGGGGTGTCAACAAGGCCAATCCGGCGCTGACCGCCGCGCTCTCGGATGAGCTGAAGAAGCTCAAGGCGAGCGGCAAGTTCGACGAGATCCAGATGAAGTACTTCGGTTACACGGCCGCGCTGCCGGAGAGCGACTTCGTGCCCACCGAGTAGCCATACCGCGCGGCACGCTCCGTGCATGGCGTCGGGACGAGGAGCATCCCATGTTCGACGTCGACATCCTGCGCGAGTCGATCCCGGTCATCGCCTCGGCCGCGCTCGTCACGATCCAGCTGACGGTGGCCGCCGCCGCCGTCAGCCTCACGGTGGGGACCCTGTCCGCCGTGCTCCAGGTCGCCGGCGGACGGGCCGGCTACTGGCTGAGCCGGGCCTATGTCAGCCTCATGCGCGGCACGCCGCTCTTCGTCCAGCTGCTTGTCGTCTTCTTCGCCCTGCCGCTCCTCGGCCTACGGTCGCAGGCCTTCTTCGCCGCCGTGCTGGCGATCGGACTCAACTCCGGCGCCTACGTGACCGAAATCCTGCGCGCAGCAATCCTCGCCGTGCCGCGCGGCCAGGTCGAAGCGGCGGTGACCATCGGGATCGGCCGGCTGGCGGTATGGCGGCGGATCGTCCTGCCACAGGCCGCGATCACCAGCCTGCCGATGCTCGCCGCCGAGCTCACCATCGTCCTCAAGTCGACGCCGCTCGCCTCGGTCATCTCGGTGACGGAGATGACATATGCCGGCGTTCTCATTCAGGCGCGCGCCTTCAGCGCCATCGAGGTATTCGTACCAATCGCCGCTGGCTACATCCTGCTCGCTCAGGTGATCGCCCGCATCGCGCGCATGCTCGAACGGCGTTTCGAGCCGCTCCGGGGTTGAGCGTGGACTGGGCCGCCCTCGTCCCCTACTTGCCCGACCTCGCGCGCGGCTTCGCGGTCACGGTGGCCCTGACCTTCGGCGGCGCCGCGTGCGCACTCTTCATGGCGATCGGACTCGTCCTCGCCACCTCGGCCGGAGGGCCGGCGATCCGGCGGTCTGTCCGCATCTATACCGAGATCATCCTCGGCCTGCCTATCCTAGTGCTCCTCTATCTCATCTACTTCGTGCTGCCGCAGCTCGGGCTCCGCATCGGCGAGGTGGCGGCCGGCATCCTCACCCTGACGCTCTACTACGCGCCCTATATGGCTGAGGCGATCCGCGGCGCCATCGCCTCGGTGCCGGCTGGTCAGGTCGATGCAGCGCGGATGATCGGCCTCAACCCTGTGCAGATCTTCATCCGCATCCTCCTCCCCCAGACTCTCGGCCTCTTGATTCCGCCACTCACCGGCATCCTCATCGGCCTCGCCAAGGACACCGCGATCCTGTCGGTCATCTCGGTCCATGAGCTTGCCTACGCGACCAAGCGCGTCGTCTCGCGGACCTACACCCCCTTCGAGGTCTGGGCGCTGGTGGCGGGTCTCTACTGGTTGGCGCTCTCCGCCCTCGAAGTGCTGATGCGGCGCCTGGAAGGGCGCGTGACACGCTTCCGGGCGAGCGGGGCCTCAGCATGAGCACGCCTCCCGCGATCGCCGGGCGCGGACTCACCATGCGCTTCGGGCCTGCGACGGTGCTGGACGGCGTTGATATCGCGGTCGCGCGCGGCGAGGTCGTGTGCGTGTTGGGACCCTCCGGCTCGGGCAAGTCGACGCTGCTCCGCTGCCTCTCGTTCCTGACCCCGCCGAGCGCCGGCGCCGTACATGTCGGCGGCGAGCAGTTGGGGATGGAGACGAAGTCCGACGGCACCACGGTGCCGGCATCCGCCGCACGGCTTCGTCACCAGCGGTCGCGGATCGGGATGGTGTTCCAGTCCTTCAACCTCTGGCCCCATCTCACTGCGCTCGGCAACGTCACCGAGGGGCTGGTCCAGGTGCGCGGCGAGGCACGGACCGACGCACGGACCCAAGGCCTCGAGATGCTCGCCGCGGTCGGTCTCGCCGATAAGGCCGACGCCTATCCGGCGCGTCTCTCCGGCGGCCAGCAACAGCGCGTCGCCATCGCCCGGGCGCTGGCGATGAAACCGGAGATCCTGCTCTTCGACGAGCCCACCAGCGCCCTTGATCCCGAACTCGTCGGCGAGGTGCTCGCGGTGATGGAGGCGCTCGCCGAGCGCCACACAACGATGATCGTCGTCACGCACGAGATTGCCTTCGCCGCCGAGGCCGCGGACCGCATCGTCTTCATGGATGGCGGTCGCATCGTCGAGGATGCGCCGGCCGACCGGTTCTTCACGACGCCCGCCGAGGAGCGGAGCTGGCGCTTCCTGGAGCGGACGATGGGCCGCTATCTCGGGTTGTCGCGACCTCAGCGTCCGGATATGTCCGGGATGTCTCGCCACGATCACGAGGTGTAGGTGCGCTGGCAGCGACCGCCGCCAATATGTCGCGACGGGCGTGCAGAGGGCTGGTCGCCAAACCGCGGAGTTCTGCGGGCTTTCATGCCGGCGCACGGCGGCAGAGAAGAATTGGCAATGCAAGGCTGGTGGAGGGAGGGCAACTGGCGTCCAACATTCTCCCGTCGCGCAGAGCACCGCAATCTAACGCCCACGCCGAGAAGCGGTCACCGAGCACGACAGGGCCGATGCGCCGGTGCGTCAACCGTCACGCCTGTCCCCGTCGTGACAGCTAGATCGGCATGGCTGCGCCGTTGCACCTCCAAATGCCTGAATCTCGCGATAGTCCCATGCAGCCTATTTCAGGTACGACTTCGCGATCGACGCGCCGATGGTGTATTTCGGATCGACCATGTTGCCGAGACGCACACGGCCAGCCTGGGTGAGGAACATGTAAGCGTCGAGTTCCTCGAAGCCGTAGTCCTTCGCCATCCACCGCGTCAGTTCCCGATAGGCGATGCGGGCAGCATCCTCGAGCGGCCGGCCGGAGCCAATGGTCATGATCACCCGCTCGTTCTCGAGCCGCGGCCAGCGGATGGTCCAGCCCTTGATCAGGTCGATCTGCAAGGTGGTGACGGTCGGATGTTCGATGGCGACTCCGCAGAGCTCGCCGTCGCCCTGCGCCGCGTGGCAGTCGCCGAGGTAAAGGAGCGCCCCCTTCGTGTTGACCGGAAGGTAGATCACCGCTCCCGTGCCTACATCCGGCAGGTCCATGTTGCCGCCATAGTAGTCCGGCTGCAGCGAGGTGATCGCCTCGATCTCCGGCGATGTGCCGATGGTGCCGATGAAGGGCTCATAGGGAATGGTGATCTTGTCGTTCCACTTCACGCCGGTCTTGGCGTCGATCTCGACCTTTCGCACCCGCTCGGGGAGGGGGGCGTTGAGCATCGCGGTGTCGCCGGTCCCGACCAGCCCTCCGAATTCGGGGATGAGGCAGGTGGTGCCGCGCGGCTGGGGCCCGCGGGGCTCGATGCTCTTGATATAGACCGCAAGCGCGTCGCCTTTCTCGGCGCCCTCGACGAAGATCGGCCCGTTCTGCGGGTTGAGGTAGGGGAAGTTGAGGATGGCCGAGGGCTTGTCGCTCTCCGAGCGGATCTTGCCTTCGAAGGCGTCATGGGTCTCCGCCGAGACGACCGCACCCGGCTTGACCGTCAGCGTCGGCGTTGCATAGGGGCCGTAGACGTAGTGATATTTGCCCTGTTCGGCTTCGGTCAGCGTATGCTCCGAGCGGGTCTCGCCCTTGGCGACGCCCTTGCGTGCCATGATCGACGTTTCCAGCCACGACATGTTCTTCTCCTTGATCCCTGCGTTCGGTGCCCTGCGTTCTTCCCGTTGGACGAGCGTGCGTCACACCGCGAGGTAGCGGCGGATCGCCTCCCGGTTGTCGAGTTCGTGTGCGTCGATGGCGGCGACGATGCGGCCTTTGTCCATGACGTAGCAACGCTGCGCCATGGTCCTGATCATGTCGAGGTTCTGTTCGACAAAGACGATCGTCACGCCCGTTGACCGGTTGATCTCCATCATCGTGCGGGCGATGTCCTGGACGATCGACGGCTGGATACCCTCCGACGGTTCATCGAGGAGGACGAGCTGCGGCGAAGAGATCATCACGCGGCCGATGGCGAGCTGCTGCTGCTGGCCGCCCGAAAGCGTCCCGGCGCGCTGGGCTCGGCGCTCCTTGAGGATCGGGAACGAAGCGAAGACGCGTTCATAGTCCGCCGCCGTCGCCGAACCGCGGATCGATTCCCCGACCTTGAGGTTCTCTTCGACCGACATGCGCGGGAAGACGTCGCGTCCCTGCGGAACATAGCCGATGCCGAGCGTCGCGCGCTTGTGTGCAGGCAACGCTTCGACGGATTCGCCCTTGAACACGATTGCCCCGCCGGTCGCCGGCAGGAGGCCGATCAGGGCGCGCATCAGCGTCGACTTACCGACGCCGTTCCGTCCGATGACCGCGACGATCTCGCCCTCGCGGACCTCAAGGTCGACACCCTGAAGAATGGGCTTGCCGCCGTAGCCGGCCCGCAATCCGGCCGTCGAGAGGAGGACCTCCCTACGCATGGACTTCTCCGAGATAGATTGCGGCCACGCGCTCGTCCGCCATGATCTCTTCGATGCTGCCCTGGGCGAAGATCCGCCCGACATGGAGGACGGTAACCTTGCGTGCGACCTGCCGGACGAAGTTCATGTCGTGCTCGACGGCGAGGATGGTCATGCCTTCGGCCTGGAGCGATTGGACGATCTCGCCGGTCTTGTGCGTTTCCTCGAGCGACATGCCGGCGGTCGGCTCGTCGAGGAGCAAGAGGCGCGGCTTGAGAGCGATCGCCATGCCGATCTCGAGCCACTGCTTCTGCCCGTGGCTGAGGTTGCCGGCTTCCTGCGTGGCGGCGTCCGTCAACCCGACGAAGGCGAGCAGCCGGTCGATCTCGTCGGCGAGGCTGCCGCGGGCGATATGGTCCTGGAGAGCGATCTCGACATTCTGGCGCACCGACAGCGACCGGAAGATGCCGGGCACCTGGAACTTGACGCTCATGCCGCGGCGGATCCGCTCGAACGGCTTCAGCGTGGTGATGTCCTGGCCGTCGAACAGGATGCGGCCGCTCGACGGCGCGTATTCTCCGAGAAGCAGGCGGAAGAAGGTGCTCTTGCCGGCGCCGTTCGGCCCGATCAGGCAGTGAATGTCGCCTTCGTCGAGGGTGAAGTTGACGTTGGCGGTGACGTGGAGCCCGCCGAAATGCTTGTTCAGGCCTTCGGTAACGAGGAGCGGCATCAGCGTGCACCTCTGCCGAAGAGCCTGCCGAGCGCCCGGCCGACGAGGACGACGACGCCCTGCGGCGCCACCAGCACGGTGAGGACGAGGAGGAGCCCCATCACGACCAGCGCATACTGGCTTCCGTAGATGGTCAGCGCCTGGAAGCCCGCGAGCACGATCAGCGTCCCGGCGAGCGTCGCCGTCAGGTCGGAGCGGCCGCCGACCGCCACCCAGATCACCGGCAGCGCCGCTGCGGTGATGCCCATACTCGACGGCGTGATGTACTGACCCCAGGTCGTGTAGAGGACCCCGGAGAGCCCGGCCAGCGAGGAGCCGATCACGAAGGCGCCGAGCTGGTACTTGCGAACGTCGTAGCCGAGCATCTCGGCCCGCTCAGGGTTCTCGCGGATGGCGACGAGGACATTGCCGAAGCGCGAGTTCACCAGGATGCGGAGACCAAGATAGACGATCACCAGCAGCCCGAGCGTGACGTAGTAGAGCTCGATGTCGGGATAGAGGACGATGCTCTCCCCGAACCACGGGATGGTCAAAGGCGGCATGCCGCTCATGCCGTTGAAGCCGTTCAACCGCGCTGAGCCGACCCGCCACTCCGGCCCGGCGGTCTGCGCCATGAAACGCTCGAAGACGAGAGTCACCGACAGGGTGACAATGCCGAGAAAGACGCCGCTGATCCGCCCGAAGAACAGGAAGTAGCCGAGGAGGGCGGCGAACGCGGCCGCAACGCCGATCGCCAGGAGGGTGGCGATCAGGGTGAAGCCGTAAGCGTCGCCGACATTGATCGTCAGGATGCCGTAGCCATAGCCGGCAAGACCGAAGAAGGCGGTCTGGCCGAAGCTCAGCGATCCGCCATAGCCCCAGATCAGGCTGAGGCCAAGCGCCATGAACACCCAGTTGAAGAAGTAGACCGTGTTGCCCACGGTGTAGCCGTCGCTGAACAGCGGATAGGCGCAGGCGGCAACGAGCACAACGCAGAAGCCGACCCAGAACGCGGGCCCCCGCCCCATCGTCTGCGGCCCTTCCAGTCGGGAGATCCAGCGGCGAAACGAAGTCATTCTGTCGATGCTCCCGCCATCGCTAGGCGCGCTCGCGCAGGATGAAGCCCGAGATGCCGCGCGGCAGCACCCGGATGACGATGATGACGGCGATGAGCAGGCCGATCTGGCCGAAGAGCTGGCCGTACCACGACGTCAGCGTCGCCTTGACCACGGCGAGCACCGCCGCCGCCGGCGCCGTGCCGAGGAACACGTCGGCGCCGCCGACCACGACGGTGACGAAAGCCTCCATGATGAAGGTCGTGCCCATCGTCGGCACCATCGTCATTGTCGGCGCATAGAGGCCGCCGGTCAGTCCGGCGAGCGCCGCCCCGAGACCGAAGGTCATGGCGTAGATGAAGCGCGTGTCGACGCCGAGCGCCTCCGCCATCGACGGTACCTGGATGGTGGCGCGCGCCAGCACGCCGAAACGCGTCCTGGTGAAGAAGAGATAGAGGATGGCGAGTACCGCGACGGCCGAGAGCATCAGCACGATGCGGTAGTAGGAATAGGAGAGGCCCGCGAATTCAAAGCTGCCAAAGGGCGTGCCGACGCCGGGCATGGTCGAGCCGAGGACGATCAGGGTGCCCTGCGTGGCGATCAGGCTGATCCCCCAGGTCGCGACGATGGTGTCGAGCGGGCGGCTGTAGAGGTGGCGGATGACGAGGCGCTCGACGAGCACGCCCACCGCCCCGGCGACCAGTGCCCCGGCGAGGATGGCGACCGGGAGCGGCACGCCCAGCCGGTTGGTCATCACCGTCACATAGGCGCCGCACATGATGAACTCGCCATGGGCGAGGTTGATCACCCCCATCATCCCGAAGATGACGGCGAGGCCACAGGCCGAAAGCACCAGGAAGGCGAAGGCGTCGCCGAACTGGTAGACCGCGGCGAATACGGCCCCGAGGATTTCCATGCCGGGCTTTCCTGTCCGAGATCCCGCGACGGTGCGGATGAAGGCGTGGGAGGCCGCCGGAACAGAGTCCGGCGGCCTCGGGGTCGGACTAGCCCTTCTTGGGCGGGTTCGACGGCGTGTACTGTTCGCTCGGATCCGAGACGGTCAGGTCGCAGCCCGCGTCGCCCAGCCAGTACGGCTTGATGTCTTCCCACACTTTGGGAAACGAGATCGAATGATCGTCGTTGACCTTGGCGAGGAAGATCGTGTGCGACATGTGCTGGCTCTTCGGGTCGAGGCAGACCTTGCCCGACGGTCCGTCGAAACAGACATCTCCCTCGGCGATGATCTTCCGCAGGTCCTCTCGGTCGGTCGAGCCGTTGGCGCGTTCGACCATCTGCTTGTAGAGGTTCATGGCGATGTAGGAGTTCGCCGCTTCCTGGTTGACGTAGGGCTCGTCGGGGAACATCGCCTTGAACTTGGCGAGGAACTCCTTGCTCGCCGGCGTATCAACTTCCTCAATGTAGTTCGTCGTCACATACATGTTGGCGAGGCTGGGCGGGGTGAAGCGCTTATGCTCGTAGCCCTGACCAACATTGACCGACGAGGCCATGGGCAGGCCAACCGCGGCGGCCGCGGCCTGCTCGTAATAGGAGGCCTGGGCGGTGCCGACGAGGAGCGTGACGACGAAGTCGGGCTTGGCGTTCTGGATGTTCTGGATCGTCTGTGAGAACTGCGACACGCCGAGCGGGATGAACTCCTCGCCGACCATCTCGCCGCCGTTCTCCTTGACGATGTTGCGCACCCACTCGGCCGAGATCTGACCGAAATTGTAGTCCGCGGCGATGGTGTAGACCTTCTTGCCGTAGGTCTCCATCATCCACGGGATGAGGGTGGAGAACTGCTGTTCGGGCACCGCGCCGGTGACCACCATGTTGGCATCGCAGACGCCGCCTTCGTACTGGTTGTTGTAGAAGGCGAAGCCGTCGAACTGGTTCACGATCGGCCGGTAGGCCTCGCGTGACGCCGATGAGAAGCCGGCGAAAACGACGTCGACCTTGTCGCGCTGAAGGACGCGCCGCATGAACTCCTGATAGCGGGTGTTGTCCGACTGGGTGTCGTAGATGACGAGCTCGATCGGCCGGCCGGCGATGCCGCCTGCCTTGTTGATCTCATCGACGGCAAGCTCAATCGCGTGGACCTTGCCGATCGTCGCGGCGGCGAAGTCGCCGGACTGATCCTCGAGTACGCCGATCTTGATCGGATCGGCCGCGAGCGTTGGCGCGGCGGCAAGTAGTAGTCCGCTGACCAGGCCGGCGGCCGTCAGTCCCATGCGGTATCGAACGTTCATGGTCTGCTCCTCTGGTTCCTTTGGTTGAGGGATGCATCCCGGCCGTCCGCTCCGGTCGCGCCGCCAGCGAAGGCGACGTCGCGGCCGGTTCGGGCAACAGTGGCGCAGTAGTCCTCGATGCTGAGTCTTTGCTTCATGCTCTCACGCCGCAGGATGGCGTATGCCTGATCGTCATCGATCCCTGCGCGCTGCATGAGGTCGAGAATGGCCTTGATGACCAACCGGCGGCCGCGTCGCCGCCTCTCATGATCCTCGAGACGGCTCTCCAGCTGCCGCCTGCGAAGAAATCCGTTGATGCCGATGAACAAGGCGGAATAGACCGCCGCGCCCTGCACTGGCTTGCGGAGGAAGGCGGTCGCGCCGATCTGGATGAGCGTCTTCAGCCGGCTTGGCGCTTCGACGCCAACGAGTCCGATGACCGGGACCTGGGGCGGTCGTTCGATCTCGCCGAGTTCGAGCGGCTGTCCGAGATCGGCGTCGACGAAGAGAAGGTCGCGGTCGTCGCGCAGAGCGGGCACGTCAAGCGTCGCGCGCCCGTCGACGACCGGCACGACGACCAGCGACGCACCAAGCCGCTCGAGCGTCGCCTTCAGGCTGTCCGCCGCTCTGAGGTCCGAGGCCACCAGGTGGCCGACGAAGCTGCTGAAATTCTGGAGGACGCGCGGCTCGGTCATCGCACAAGCCTCAGGTTGGTCGCGCGGGCCGGTGCGGCGAAGCGCGGCATCGACTGCACGAGATAGGGATCGGGCCGGACGGGAGCCGACGCCGCCTTCACGACATCGAAGCGCGCTTCAGCGGTGGAGCGCCCAATTCGCGGCGTCAGGAATGCATGCATCGTATCGGGATCGATCAACACCGGGCCTTGCGGCGCGTCGAGCTCGATCGTCGCCGCGGCGGCCTTCACCGTCTCGATGGCATCGGTCCCGGCCGCAACCAGCGCTCGGCCGAGAAGCTTCATCGCGATGTAGGAAGCCTCCGCGTCGGCGGAGACGGTCGGGCCTGCCGGGAAGGCCTGTGCATAGGCGCTCAGGAAGCGGCGGTTCTCGGGCGTTTCGACAGTGGCGAAGTAGACGCTCGACGACAGATGGCCGTCGACTGCGTCCGGACCGATCTCTTCCAGCTCAGGCTCGGAGAGGCTGCAGCTTGCCACCGGAAAGGCCGAGACCTGATCGATGCCGCGTGACGTGCAGGCCGCGCGCAGGTCGCGGAAGAACTGGTAGGCGCTGGTGCCGATCAGCGTGTTGAAGATGAAGCCGGGCCTGGTAGCGATGATCTCGTCGACCACCCTTGCCAGGTCGATCTCGCCGACCGGCAGGTAGCGCTCGGCGACGATCTGCCCTTCGTGGGAGAGGATCGCTTCACGCATGATGCGGTTGTTCTCCCAGGCCCAGATGTAGTTCGAGCCGACACAGAAGGCGCGGCGTCGCCCCTCCCCGACCATGTGCTCGACCAGCGGCAGGATATGCTGGTTGGGAGCGGCGCCGGTGTAGATCACCTGGCTCGAGGTCTCGAAGCCTTCGTAGTGCGACGGGTACCAGAGGAGCGCGTCGTGCTTCTCGAAGGCCGGGATGACCTCCTTCCGCGACGAAGAGGTGTAGCAGCCGACGACGTGGCGAATCCCCGACTTGAGGAGCTCCGTCGCGAGCACCGCATACTGACCAGTTTCGCCGCCCGGATTCACAACGACAGGCTCCAGCTCGCAGTCGGGATGGCTTGCGTTGTGCTCAGCAAGTGCAAGGAGCGCGCCATTCAGCATCGACCGGGCGACCACCGAGTAGGGCCCCGTCGAGGAGAACAGCAATCCGATCCGCAAGGGCTGGCGTCGCATCGACCGTCCAACGGAAGAGGACCCCCGGCCATCATCGGCCGCGGGCGCCATTGCCATTCGAAGGAATTTGAATGCTTGCGGTGACCCGTCGGGCAGCGCTGCCCCATCACCGGAATTCAGGCTGACGGCAATTTCCGATGTTGTCAAGCAGAGGACGTGTCGAGCGGCTGCATGAAGCGAACGACGCTTGGATGTGCGCTCGGACAGAATGTTCTTCCCGCCTGGAAAGGACGCGCTAGCCAACCGCGCGCTCGATCAGGTTCTTGACGCTGGAGACATGCCACCTTCCGCCGCGCGCTGGGCGGATGCCGCGACTGTTCGGCTGCTGCCGCTAGGCTCCGTAGGTCAGGGACATCTGACGCGCGCAGGGACTCGACGATCGGCAGGACGTTTGCGGCGAACGTCGCGGCTTCCTCGACCAGCAGCCGCCTCCAGAAACGAAATCAGACACCCGTTTCATCCATGCGGCTTCAAGGACGCCCGCACCTGCTCTTCAATCCAGGCGAAGGTGCGCTCAAGACCGACGCGAAGAGGAATAGTCGGCCGCCAGCCAAGTTTCTCTTCCGCAATCCGATTGTCCGAGCGGCGGCCGCGAACGCCGGTTGGGCCAGTTACAAATCTCTTCTCGATTCGCTTGCCGGCAATGTCGGCAACAAGGTCCACGAGATCGGCAATGCTAACGAGTTCCTCCGAACCAACATTCACCGGCCCGGCATAAGTCGAGCGAGCGAGCGAAGTGGTCGCGGCCAGACAGTCGTCCACGTACAGAAACGTTCGCGTCTGCCGGCCATCCCCCCAGATCTCGATCGAGTCCCCATCGCGAGCCTCAGCGACTTTTCGGCAGATTGCCGCGGGGGCCTTCTCACGGCCGCCCGTCCATGTGCCTTCGGGACCGAACACGTTGTGGTATCGGGCGATGTGAATGTTGACCCCGAGGTTCCGGTGATAGGTCTGATAGAGCCGCTCACTGAAGAGCTTCTCCCACCCGTATTCGCTGTCGGGCGCTGCTGGATAGGCCGTGTCCTCCCTGCAGTCCGGGGCGTTCGGATTGAGCTGGTTGTGGATGGGATAGACGCAGGCCGATGAGGAGTAGAAAACTGATCCAATCCGACCCGCAGCACAGGCGTTGAGGATGTTGAAGTTGATCTGTGTACTGGACATGACCGCGACGTCATGGTCGCCCGTGAACAAATAGCCGGCGCCCCCCATCTCGGCAGCCAGTTGATACAGCTCGTCGAATTCACCCTCGGCAGTCCAAGCCGCAAAGTCACGATCTCTGAGGTCCCCAATCAGAAACTCGTCAGCGGCAGACTCGGCAAATTCGGGTCGTTTGAGGTCTGCAGCGCGGACAAAGTATCCTTCTCGCTTCAGCGTCTTGACCAACTGCGCACCGATGAAGCCACCACCCCCACACACCAGTGCCCGTTTCACGGACTTCCTCCACGCAAACCAAATTCGGCGCGCCACCCCAAGCCCTTCGTTGGCGGAATGGGCACGCCGCGTCAATCGTGATCGGCTACGGATCTCAATGGGCAAATTCGATTCGAACCGACCAATTCTCGACCTGACTGTCAATCTTACCGCGCGGTCTTTCGGGGCGATCTCCCATGACCTCCGTCCGGAAACCAGTTCTCTCGCGGACGGCGTACTGCGTGCTCGGAGCTAGGTGATCCGGATGTGGCCGAAGATGTGGCACCATTGCTTTGCCTTGGTGAGTCGGATTTGAGCGACGTCTTGGGCGAACTTGAAGCGCCGGAGCCCTTTGTTTTTTCGCGCCGCTGGGATCGCCTTGGCGGGCGTCTCGGCGCCATGATCAATGCAGCCGCGGTTGCCGACGCCATCGGCACCGACTTCCGTTTCGTCTGGCCAAGGGGAGCCGATGCGGAGGTCAATCAACCGTCTCAAATCTTCGAAGACGCCTTCCTGGACCGTCACGAGATTTCAGAAGAGGACCTTCTGCGCCGGTCCTTGCTGCAATTCGACGCTAGGAAGACCGTAGAGGAGATGCGCACCGAGCTGCTCGACCGAAACCGGGCGGTCGCCCTCGGCATCGGTGAGATGTTCAAAGTGCTTTGTTTTCAGGGCGAGGACCGAGCTGCCGCATCCTCGCGCTATCGCCTGGCCTTCGAGGCCATAGGATGGAGCCGGCGGGCGCGGGAGATCATCGCGTTCTTTGCCGCGCTTGGTCGACAGACCAGATACCACGCGATCCACTTTCGCGGAGGAGACATCGTCACGGGAGAGTGGCGGCAGTTCATGGCCTACGAGAAGTACGTCCCCCTGCCATACGTCAAGCGGGCGATCAGGACGCTGTCCGGATCAGCGCGCACCTCGATCCTCGTCATGTCGGACAGTCCGGCGGCGGTCGCTTATCTGCGAGACTGTTTTCCGCAGGTGCAAACCCCGAGCGAGTTCTATCCCGCCTATGCGTCTCTCAGCGAAGTGGAGCAGGCCCTTGCCGATATCATGCTGTTGGCCAACAGCCGATCCATCGTCGGTCCCAAGCGAAGCGCCTTCAGCCATGTTGCAGCCAATATCGGGGGCGTCGATTTCGTTCAGACGGATGAGTTTGCGCCAGTGGGCGGTGAGGCGCGGATGCTGGCAGGTTGGATCGATCGGCAACCCCCCAAGGTCACGCGGTCCTCTTGGCTCAGGCCCTTCCTCGCCCGCGATGTCTGCTGGCACGTCGACGTCTTCGGCGATCAGCTGAGACGCAAGCGACGCCTCGCCCTGGCGCGGGCCGCCGTCCGGCTCGATCCTGATTTTGCGGCGGCACTCGCGCGCCAGGCCCGGGAGGCGGCATTGCTTGGCCGGATACGCGAAGCGAAAACGGCGGCCAAGCGCGCTTATCTCATTGCGCAACACGCCACCCGGCACGATGATCCGCTGCTTGATGCTCTGTCCGCCTGGATTTCCGCCCGTTGCCTCGCGCTGGTGGGAGGCCGAATCCCGCCGACCGTGCGGCGCTTACGCAGTCTCGAGGAGAAGCTTGACGTTTGCCGGAAGCTCAGAACCCACCAGATGAGGCGAGCCGACATCATTGAACAGCTCGATTTTCAGCTGAAGGCGGCTGCTTGGCTGGCGACGCCCAAGCCTCGTGCCGGCGTTCCCGTGCCGATGGCCCCCCGTGGGTCGATCGCGATGGGCTTGGCCGGATACCGATCCGAGGAGAGGTTCGATCCTGTTCTGATTGGACTGATGAGGATCACGCGGCACATGGCGCGGGCCCTTCACGCTGCGGACTCCCCTCCGCGGCGCCGGTCAATCCGCGCTCAAAGTTGAGGACGGCTGCTCTTCCCGCAGCATCGATCAGCTGGAGTGGCGATCGGCTCCGGCGGGAATCAGGCGCCCAAAGAACAGTGAGCGCGGCGACCCATGTCAGCTCCGCACATGCTCGATCAAGAGCGGCGTCCTCGCCTCCGGCGGGCCGAGCAGGTTGCCCTCCGCGACGCGCGGCGGCGGCGCGATGATGACGCGCTGGATCTTCATGATCGGACCGGCGTTGCCGACGTGCTCCTGAACGGTGGTCTCCTTCCAGGGGACCCGGGTCTTCCTTCATGAAGACTGGGACCGGCTCGGAGAAAGCTCACTGAGGTCGCTCTGGCGGAGGGAGAGAAACCCGGCGCCAACATTCTCCGGCGAGATAGCGGATTTCTGGTCAGATCCGCCGCGACTCTCGCCCACCGCTCTGCATTCAAGTCGCTCAGGCAATCATCGACGACCGCATGCAAGCTAGGGTCCGACGGCGAAGCGGCCTTCGGTTACGACAGCCAGAACCCTTCCGAGGTCTGAGATTTGCGTGAGCGGATCGCCTTCGACAATCAGAAGATCGGCGCGCATGCCCGGCGTAACGCGACCGGTCTCGTGGCCGATACCCATCGCCGAGGCCGCGGTGCCGGTTACGGCACGGATCGCGGTGCGGTTGTCCGCCCCGAGTTCGACGAAGAGCCGCACGTCGGTCGCGAGTGCGCCATGCATGTTGTCCGTGCCGAGGACGACCTCGACGCCGTGCGCGACCGCCTTGGGAACCAGCGCCGCGAGGTGGTCGCGTGCGCGCATGAGGCGATCGAGCACGCCTGGCACGTCGCGGCCGCTCAATTCGATGCCGTTAGGCAGGAAGAAGCGCGACAGGGTCAATGTCAGTGTCGCTCCGGCCCGAGCGACGCCTTCGAGTTCGGCGTCCTCGAAGAGAGCACAATGTTCAACTGTGCGCGCGCCAAGCGCCACAGCGTGGGCGACCGCCGGGCCGCCATGGGCCGCGATCGCGACCGGGACGCCCGCGGTCGTGGCCTCGGACAACCCGACCGCCACTTCGGCCTCGGTGTAGAGCGGGGTCGTCGCGCGGTCGCCCGCTGCATTGATTCCGCCGGTGACGACGAGCTTGATCCAGTCGGCGCCGCGCGCCACAGCGCGCCGCACCGCAGTACGCACCCCTTCGACGCCGTCAACGCCTCCACCGGGCGCCGCCTGATGGCTGAAACTAGGGCAGATCGGTGCCCCCGAGCACAGAAGCCGCGGCCCAACGATGACCCCATCGCGGATCGCCTGCCGCGCACGGTAGTCGAGGCCCGCGCCCTCGCCCATCACGCGGATGGCGGTGACGCCTGAGCAGAGGTCCATCGAGAGATGACGGGCGGCGAGAAATGAGCGCGCGACGAGATCCTCTCCGTGCATACCGCCCATTGGGTCGGGCCGGTCGGGGTCGACGGAGAGGTAGCCGTGGCAGTCGATCATCCCCGGAAGCAATGACGCGCCCTTGAGATGGAAGGTCCTCACCGATCCCGGGTGCAGCGTCTCGAGCGGACCAACGCCCGCAATCAACCCGCGGTCGACCCGGACGGCCGTGCCGCCTGGGAACGGCTCGCCCGTCCCATCGATCACGCGCTCGGGGGCGAGGATGAACGCGTCGCCGTCGATCCCCTTTGGGCTAGTGACGTGGTACACCCATCGCCCTGCATATCTTTGCAAGCTCCGGATGGACGAAAACGCCGTCCTTCAGGATCGCTGCGCCGTTGGCGAACACCGAAACCTGCCGGCAGGTGAAGTCGAAATGACCGGCCGCCGGCCGGCCGACCCACGCGCCGAAGCCGAAATCAATGTCGCCGAAGGCCCGCTCGTCCTCCATCACCCGGCCGGTCGGCACCGGGATGCCGGGATTGAAGCCGATCGAGATATGGGCAATCCGGTACATGGTCTGGTCGTTCAACTGCTCGATCCAGTTCCTCAGGAGGCGTGCCTCCTTTGCCCCGTCGATGGCCTTGATCCGGCCGGCCTCGATGTCGAAGCTGATCGTCTCGTTCATGATACCGATCTCGCCCGGCGGATAGGTGATACCGTCAGCGACCAACTTGCCGACGAGCGAATCCTCGACCGGCGACCAGGATACCTGGCCAGCGAGCATGATCGGGATCTTCTGCGCATTGGTCTTCATCTTGAACTCGCCGACCTTGACCCCGCGATTGTGGAAGGCGACGTCGCTGCCGGCGCCGCTGGTCACGCGCATCTCGGCGTCAGTGAGGAGCCGTATCACCACCTCGCCCATTTCTGCGAGGAGGGAGATGTCCTGCTGGCCGATGCAGCGGACCATGCCGTCGGCGTCCATGCCGCCGAGCTCGCAGTACTGCACACCCGCGTCGAGCGCCTTGTGCCACGCGCGCGTGTACATGACGTAGGAGACGGCGTGCTCGATCCATATGTCGGCTGACGCTACTGCGGCTGCAACCGGAGCCGGCGGCTCCATCTGCGGGCGCGGCTGGGTGTGGTACAACAGAATCGTCGGTAGCCCGCCGGCGGCAAAGACCGCGGCGGCGCTGGCCTGTACAACCCGCGCATCGCTCATCGTGTCAGCGGTGATGGCCACGGTCTGGCCAGGCTTCACTTCGAGGATTTCGTCCGCAAGCTTCCGCGCCGCCTTGGCCAATTCAAACGCGTAGTACTCCTCCCGGGCTTCCATAACCGATGCGAGGCGCATGCCGTTGGTCCTTCGCTTTAGTTGAAACCGATATCGCGTTCGAACCGCCCGATGGCGCGCCCGATACCATCGACCATCCGGTCGATATCCTCACGCGTGGCGACCAGCGGCGGGGCGACGTGAATCACATCCCAGACGCGGAGAAAGATGCCCTCGTCCAGCAGGCAATCGGCCAAGCGCTGGGACATCTTCGCCTCGACGGGAAAGGGCGTCTTGCTGCCGCGATCGGCTACCAGTTCGATCGCCGCGATCATGCCGAGGCCGCGAACGTCGCCGATCGAGCGGTATCGCTGCGCAAGCCCGTTGAGGCGCTCGTGCATATAGGCGCCGGTAGTGGCGGAGGCCCCGACCAATTCCTCGCGTTCGAGAATCTCGATGTTGCGAAGGCCGGCGGCCGAGGCGACCGGATGGCTTCCGTAGGTGTAGCCGTGCGAGAAGACATTGTCGCCCGCGAAGCTCTCGGCAACCGTTTTCGAGACGACGACCGCGCCAATCGGGGCGTAGCCGCTGGCGATCCCCTTTGACAGCGTCACGATGTCCGGCACGACGCCGTAGTGCTCAAAAGCGAACATCTTGCCGGTCCGACCCATGCCTACCAGCACCTCATCGAGAATGAGCAGGATGCCGTGGCGGGTGCAGACGTCGCGTACGATCTGCCAGTATTCGCGGTCGGGAACCTGGACGCCGGCTGAGGCGGAGATCGGCTCACCAATCACGGCCGCCACCGAGTCGGGCCCCTCGTGGAGGATGGCGCGTTCGATCTCGCGCGCGCAGCGGATCGCGTAGGCCCTGGGATCGAGGTCGTCCTCGGTGCGGTAGGTGTTGGGACCCGCGACCTGGATGCAACCCTCAAGCAGCGGCGCGAAGCGCTGCTGGAGCAGGTTGTGCCGGAGACCTGAGACGCTTTTGCCGCCGAACGCGCTGCCGTGATAGGAGCCGCGCCGCGAGATGATCTTGTAGCGCCCGCGCTGGCCGATGTTGAAATAATACTGTCGGGCCATGGCGAGCGCGGCCTCGACGGCTTCGGCGCCGCCGCTGCAGAGGAAGACCCGCTCGAGCGGTTCGGGCGCGATCAACGCGAGTTTCTCAGCGAGCCGTATGGCCGGCTCGGTCAGAAAATTGAACGCACTCGCATAGGCAAGCCGGCGCGCCTGATCGCCTATCGCGTCGGCGATTTCAGTGCGGCCATGGCCGACATTGACGACCCAGGCGCCTGACATGCCGTCAAAAACCTCGCGGCCGGTGATGTCGGTGAGCAGACATCCCTTGCCGCTCTCGAAGATGACCAAGCCGTCCTCTCCGGCGCGCCCAAAGCGCGGCGCCTGGTGGACCCAGGCATGCTTGAGGCCCGCGGCAACGAGTTCTTCCTGCAGGCTCGCAGGCATCCGATCACCTCGATCATCGTCTGCGGCGACCTAACCATAGAAAGCCGGACGGCTGAATTGCCTTTCAGCTATCGACCGATAGCGGGATCGTTCCAATCCCTATCCGGCTCTCACTATCGAACCGCTGCGGGAAGTAGCGTTCAGGCGTTCCAACGGCAACGCCGCCTCACCGCGCATTGCATTTCGGCTATCGCCTGATAGGCCCATTCTCTTGGACGGAGGCTGCGCGCCGGTGTTTGCTGACGGCTGATCCCGACTAAGGCCAAGGCAGTCCCGGCAACGCGATGACCTTATCCATTCCAGAGCCGGACCAGAGGCTCCTCCACGGCGTCATCGACATGCATCTCCATGCCGCGCCGTGTCTTTTCGACCGGCCGTTCGACGAGATCGACATCTCGACCGAGGCGCGCGAGGCCGGCTACCGCGGGCTTGTTTTGAAGAGCATCTTCGCGATGAACGCGGATCGCGTCGAACTGGTGCGGAAAGTGGTGCCGGGCATCGAACTCTTCGGCAGTATCGTGTTCAATCATACCGTGGGCGGGCTCAATCCCTCGGCGATGCGGGCCGCGATCGGCTTCGGCGCGAAGGTCGCCTGGCTTCCGACTGTCCATGCCGCCCGCCACGTCGAATTCTTTGGCATGCCGACCTATCCCTGGCTGGCCCAGCGCCGGCCGGAGCTGTCCAACACCCTCCGCGAGGAGATCGTCCCGATCCGGCTCCTTGATGCCGACGGGAGGCTCAAGCCCGAGGTCACCGAGATTCTCGAACTCGCCGCCCAGGCCGACATGGTGGTGGGGACCGGCCATGTCGGCGCCGACGAGATCCTTGCGACGCTCGCCCGCGCCCGCGAGATCGGCTTCCGCAAGATGGTGTGCACGCATGTCGGCTGGCACGCCACGGCGTGGAGCCGGGACGAGATGCTCCGCATGGCAGACCTCGGCGCAACGATCGAGTTCACGGTCAATCCGACGATGCCGGCCCGGCAGCGCGCCGACCCCAGGAAGTTCGCGGAGGACATCCTCGCCATCGGCGCGGAGCGCTGCGTCGCCTCGAGCGACCTTGGCCAGCGCGACAATGCCCATCCGGTGGAGGGCTACCGCATGTTCCTGCGCATGCTCCGCAACTTCGGCCTCAGCGAGGAGGACCTCAATCTGGTCTCTCGGGTCAATCCGGCTCGACTCCTCGGTCTGGAGGTCATTGCACCATGAGCGAGCGGCTACAGCGGTTCGCTGGAAAGGTCGCAGTGGTAACCGGCGGCGGCGGCGACATCGGTCGCGCTATCGCGGTGCGGCTTGCCGAGGAAGGAGCGGCGGTCGTGGTCGCCAACCGTGACGAGGCAAATGCGGACGAGACGGTCCGCCGCATCGTTGCCGCCGGCGGACAGGCTGTCGCCAGCCTTGGCGATATCGGCGTCCCGTCCGACGCCGAGCGGACGATCGCGGCCGCACGCTCGGCCTTCGGCGGCCTCGATGTTCTCGTCAACAATGCCGGGATCAGCCCGATCGGCAGCATCCTCGATACCGACATCGAGCTGTGGGACCGGACGATCCGGACCAACCTCACCGGCGTCTTCCTCGCGTGCAAGTTCGCAATTCCCCTGATGCGCGAGCGAAACGGCGGAGCGATCGTCAACATCGCCGGCACGCTTGGCCTCCACGCCATGCCGCGGAAGGCCGCCTATTGCGCGGCCAAGGCGGGGGTCGTCAACCTCACCCGCCAGGCGGCCATCGACTACGGACCGGACGGAATCCGGGTCAACTGCGTCTGCCCGGGCTACATCGAGACCCGACTGAACAGCCGGCTGTCGCAGCACGACAAGGACCTGTTCCTCAAGAAGCTGCCGCTCCGGCACGGCGGACTGCCCGAGGACATTGCCGATGCGACCGCATACCTGGCGAGTGGGGAGGCCCGCTACGTGACGGGCTCGATCTTCACCGTCGACGGTGGCCAGAGCACCGGTCTTCACGACTGAGGAGAGCCAGCAGCGCGGTGTCCGACCTTCTCGTCTTCGGCACGCAACTGATCAACGGCCTCACGCTGGGAACCGCCTACGGACTCATCGCCGTCGGGTACACCCTCGTTTACAGCATCCTGCGCCTCGTCAACTTCGCGCATGGTGAGGTCTACATGGCCGGCTGCTACGCGGCGCTCTTCGCCGTCAACGCGCTCATCGCCGCCAACGCGCCTGCCTTCGTCATCCTTCTCCTCTCGCTGATCGCGGGCATGGCGGTTGCGGGCCTTCTCGGAGTGCTGATCGAAAGGCTGGCCTATCGACGGGTGCGCAAGGTCTCGATCCCGGCGACGATGATCACGTCACTCGGCATGTCGATCTTCCTGCAGAACGTCGCCTTCGTCGCCTTCGGCGCTTCCCCGACCAACTTCCCGAACCTCTTTCCGCGCGGCTCGGTTTTCATTTTCGGCATTCCCGTCCTCTACATCCAGATCTTCCTTATCGTCGTCACGCTAGCGACGCTCGTCGGGCTGATGCTGTGGATCCACCGCACCAATGCCGGCGTCGCCATGCGCTGCGTGGCCCAGGATCCGATCGCCGCGGGACTCGTCGGCATCGACAGCAACCGCATGGTGGTGCTCGCCTTCGTCATCGGCTCGGCGCTCGCTGGCATGGCCGGCTGGCTGTTCGGCATGTATTACGGCCGCGCGGTCTTCTACATGGGACTGCTGCCCGGCCTGAAGGCCTTCACTGCCTGCATAATCGGCGGCATGGGCAGCATCCCCGGCGCCCTCCTCGGTTCGGTGATCATGGGCGAGCTCGAGGTGCTGTCGGGCGCCTACATCTCACTCGACTACAAGGACGTGTTCGCGCTCGGCGCGCTGCTGATCATCCTGATCGTCCGGCCGAGCGGCCTCCTGGGAGGACGCGATGTCTCCCGCCGGGTCTAGCCGCTTCGCGGGGTCATTCGCGAGCAGCCTCGCCGGGTTGCTGCCCTTTGCAGCGCTTCTCCTGATTCCAGCGGCGACAGCGAACCCCTATGTGATCTTCGTCATCACCGCAGCGCTGTTCTACAGCATGGTGGCTCTTGGCCTGAACGTCATCGTCGGGCTGTCGGGGATTTGGCAGCTTGCGCAGGCGGCCTTCCTCGCCGTCGGGGGATACACCGCCGGCTTCCTTGCCAAGGAGTACGGCATCTCGTTGTGGATCGGCATCCCCGCCGGCGCCGTCGTCGCCGCCTTGCTCAGCATCCTCCTCGCCCTGCCGACGCTCCGGCTCCGCGACGAGTACCTGATGATCGCGACCCTCAATTTCGGGATCATCGCCCAGATCCTGATGACCAATCTCGACCAGTTCACCGGAGGCACGGCGGGCATGTCGGCGATCCCGCCGATCACCATTCCGTGGTGGTCGAACGACGCGGGCCTGACCCTCACCGGCGCCGTTCGCCCGGACCAGCAATACTATGTCGTCCTCATTGGCTTCGTCGTCACCTGGCTGATCGTGAAGCGGCTCCAGGCCTCTCCGATGGGAAGAGCGCTCCGCGCCATGCGCGATGACGAGATCGTCGCCCAGACCATGGGCCAGAACACGCTCCGCCTCCGTCTCATTGCTTTCGCCATCGGCTGCGGGCTCGCGGGACTCGCCGGCGGCATCTTCGTCGCCCGCTTCCAGTCGATCTCGCCGGCGGCGGCGGGACTGAACAACTCCGTGCTCTATCTCGCCATGGTCATCGTCGGTGGTTCTGGCAACCTTCTCGGCGTCATCGTCGGGGCGTCGATCCTCTCGACGCTTCCCGAGCTGCTCCGCGACCTCGAGAAGTACCGGCTGCTCGTCTATGGCGGCATCCTCGTCGCCACCATGGTCTTCCGGCCGCAGGGCCTCTTTCCAGAGCGTATGCGGTCCTATGTCGGCGGGCGCGCGATCCCGGCGGCGCGACAGGGGGAGCGCTAGCGTGCCTCTCCTCGCCGTCAACGACCTGACCCGGCGCTTCGGCGGCGTCCTCGCCCTGAACGGGGCGGAAATGCGAATCGACGAAGGTGAGATCGTCAGCCTGATCGGCCCAAACGGCTCGGGCAAGACAACCTTCTTCAATTGCCTCACCGGCATCTATCGGCCGGACCGGGGCAACGCCTTCTGGGGCCCGGGCAACCGCGATCTTGCCGGGTTGCCGCCTTACGCCATCACCCGCCTCGGCATTGCCCGCACCTTCCAGAACATCCGCCTGTTCGGCCGCATGAGCGCGCTCGAAAACGTCATGCTTGGTGGGCAAGCCGGGGATCGCCTCGGGGTCTGGCAGAATCTGCTGACGCTGCCGCGCGCCGAGGCGGGCGAGGCGGCACGCTACGAACGCGCATGCGGCCTTCTCGAACTGGTGGGCCTTGCGCAGCGCGCGGCCGATGCCGCCGGCGCGCTGCCCTACGGCCTGCAGCGGCGGCTCGAGATCGCCCGCGCCATGGCCACGCTGCCGAAGCTCCTCCTGCTCGACGAACCGTGCGCCGGGCTGAACCCGCAGGAGATCGATGCGCTGATGGCATTGGTGCGGGAAATCCGGGCCCGCGGCGTGACGGTTCTGCTCATCGAGCACAGCATGCAGATCGTCATGCAGGTCTCCGACAGGATCGTGGTCTTCGACGCAGGCGCCAAGATCGCCGAGGGTTCGCCTGAGGCCGTGCAACGCGACCCGCACGTGCTTGCCGCCTATCTCGGGGTTCCGGAGAATGCTTGAGGTCGACAACATCGTCGTCGGTTACGGACCGATCGAGGCGCTGCGTGGGCTCAGCCTTCGCGTTTCGGAGGGCGAGATCGTGACCGCGATCGGGGCCAACGGCGCCGGCAAGTCCACCCTGCTGATGACGGTGAGCGGCGTGCTCCGCCCGCGCGCCGGCGAGATCCGCTTCCTCGGCAGAAGGATCGACAGTGTGGCCCCCTACGCCATCGTCAAGGCCGGGATCAGCCAGGTGCCGGAGGGCCGGCGCGTCTTCGCCCAGCTCACCGTGGAGGAGAATCTTCGCGCCGGCGCGCTCACCCGCGCCGATCGCCAGGAGGTGCCGAAGGATCGCGACTGGATCTATGCGCTGTTCCCGCGCCTCGCCGAACGCTCCGCGCAGCTCGCCGGCACACTTTCAGGCGGCGAGCAGCAGATGCTGGCGATCGGTCGCGGGCTGATGGCGCGTCCGACGCTGCTCCTTCTCGACGAGCCGAGCATGGGGCTCGCGCCGATGATGGTCGCCACCATCTTCTCGATCCTCCGCGAAATCAGCCGGCGCGGAGTGACGATTCTGCTGGTCGAACAGAACGCGCACATGGCGCTTGAACTGGCGACGCGCGGCTACGTGATCGAAAGCGGGCGGATCGTTCTCGATGGACCGTCGGCGGATCTCGCCGGCGACCCGCGAATAATGGAGGCCTACCTGGGAAAAACGCACGCACCTCGGATGGCGAATTGAAGACCTTGTTCAGTCGCTTCCACCTCAACACTGGGAAACGGAGAAAGCAGATGACCAACGGATTTCTGAGCTTCTCACGGCTGCTGCCGGCGGCCGCCCTCGCCTTGGCGATGCAGTTTGCATCTACGGTCAGCCAGGCCGACGTCGTGATCGCCTTCAGCGGACCGCTGACGGGCTACCAGGCCGAAAACGGCGAGGAGATGGTGCGGGGCGCCGAACTCGCCGTCGAGGACTGGAACGCGAAAGGCGGCGTGCTCGGCGAGAAGATCCAGCTCCTCAAGGTCGACGACCAGGTCGAGGTCGAGCCAGCGGTCGCCGGCGCGCAGAAGGCGGTGCAGGATGGGGCCTTCGGCGTAGTCGGCTTCTTCTACAGCAACGTCGCCTCGGCCGCCCGCCCGACGTATCTCAACAACGGGCTTCTCTTCGCCCCGTCCGCGGCGTCCTCCGGCGACGTGCTCGGCAATGCCGAGAACAAGGACCTCGTCTTCCGCACCGTCGGCCTGACCAGCGAGGCCTCCAACGTCAACGCCTCCTACCTCCTCGACGTGGTCGGGGCGAAGAAGGTGGCCGTGCTCCACGACCGCGACGACTGGGGCAAAAGTCAGGCCGAGCAGGTCCGCGACATCATCGCGGGCAGCGGCAAGGCCGAGGTTGTGCTGTTCGACGGCATCACCGTCGGCGAGCAGGACTTCCGCGGGCTGGTGACGCAGATCATGGCGGCCGGCGCCGACGCGATCTTCTTCGGCGGCCACCACGCGGAGGGAGCGGCGATCATCAAGCAGCTCCACGAGGCGGGCTGGGACGGGACGCTGTCGGCGCCCGACTCGCTTTTCCAGCCTTACATTGAACTCGCCGGCGCGGACGCCGAGGGAACGCTGATGCTGGTCGGCGCCGGTCCCGACGTGGTGCCGGCCGCAAAGGCCTATGCGGCGGCCTTCAAGGCCAAGTATGGTGTCGATCCGCGCCTCTTCTCGATGTCGACCTACCTTGCGGTCGACCTCGTGGCGCGCGGTCTCGAGGCGACCGGCAAGAAGGACCAGACCGCCGTGGTCGGCTGGGTCCGCGGCAACACCCATGACACCATCATGGGCAAGGTTTCGTTCAATCCCGACGGCGAGATCATCGGATTTCCCTGGGTGATGAACGAGGTCAAGGACGGCAAGTTCGTCCCGATCGCGATCTGGAACGCCAGCACCAAGAGCTTCGACAAGCTCTGAACCGTTGTCCGGGCGGCGGCGCCTTCGGGTCCGCCGCCCTTCCTCAAGGCAGACTGGCCCGTGACGCTCAGCCTTCGCACGAATGCCTTCATCGACGGCGCCTGGACGCCGGCCGCTTCCGGCATGACGTTCCGCACCTACAATCCCGGCACCGGCGAGGTCCTAGCCGACGTCGCCGCATGCGACCGCGAGGACGTGAACCTCGCCGTGGCCGCCGCGCGCCGCGCCTTCGACGGCCCATGGAGCGCCATCGCCCCGACGGCGCGCGGCACGCTTCTCCGCCAGATCGCATCGCTCATCAGGGCAAACGCCGCCGACCTCGCGCTGCTCGACACGCGGAACGCCGGGCGGCCGATCCGCGACACCCGCAACGATCTCGTCCGGGCGGCCGACATCTTCGACTTCTACGGCGGCCTGACGGACAAGCTCCGCGGCGCCACGATCCCGGTCCCGCCGGGTTACTCGGCGATCACTATCCACGAGCCCTATGGCGTGGTCGGGGCCATCATTCCCTGGAACCTGCCGCTGGTGATGGCCTGCCTCAAGGCCGCTCCGGCGCTCGCCGCCGGCAATACCGTGGTGCTCAAGCCCGCCGAGCAGACGCCGCTTTCGGCGCTGGTTCTCGCCGAGCTCTGCCAGGAGGCGGGCTTGCCGGATGGTGTCCTCAACGTGGTGCCTGGCTTCGGCGAGACGGCCGGAGCGGCGCTCGCCGAGAACACCGGCGTCGACAAGATCGCGTTCACTGGCTCGACCGAGGTCGGACGGTTGATCATGCAGGCGGCGAGCGGCAACATAAAGGGACTGACACTTGAGCTCGGCGGCAAGGCGCCCAACATCGTCTTCGCCGACGCGGATCTCGAGATGGCGGCGCGCGGCGCGCTCTTCACGGTCTTTCACCACCAGGGCCAGGTTTGCGCGGCGGGCACGCGGCTGATCGTCGAGCGCAGCATCCATGACGCCTTTCTCGGTCTCCTCGTCGAGAAAATCGGGAGGATCAAGATCGGATTGCCCGAAGATCCCAGCGTGCATGTCGGCGCCCTGATCTCCCGCGAGCAACTTGAGCGGGTGGAGAGCTATGTCGGAAAGGGTCTCGCCGAGGGCGGACGCCTAGTGACAGGTGGCGGCGCGCTTCGCGACAAGGTACCTGCCGGCGGCCATTACTTCCGGCCGACCGTCTTCGCCGACATCGCGCCGGAGATGACGGTCGCCCGGGAGGAAATCTTCGGACCGGTTCTGTCCGTGCTCGCCTTCGACGGCGAGGACGACGCCATCCGCCTCGCCAACAGCACGCTCTATGGCCTGACCGCCGCGGTCTGGACCCGCGACGCTGGCCGCGCCGCGCGGTTGCCGCGCCGGATCAGGGCCGGGACGGTGTGGACCAACATGATCAACATGATGAACGTCGCGGTTCCGGCGGGCGGTCATGGCCAGAGCGGCTTCGGCAACGAATACGGCATCGAGGGCGCAGAGGGTTACACGCGGCTGAAGACGGTATGGACCAACTTCGCCGAACATCCGGTCGGCTGGGCGCTTTGACCACCGATCCGATCCGGCTGCTCCGCGCGCGACACGTGCTGCCGTCGGCTGATGCGGCGCTGATCGACGACGGCGCGGTCGTGTGGTCGGGGACGCGGGTGCTCGCGGTCGGACCGTACGAACGGGTCCGCGCCGAGCATACTGAAGCCGAGTGCTGGTCCTTTTCCGATCACCTCGTCCTTCCCGGGATGATCAATGCCCACGACCACGGTCGCGGGCTGGGCACCTTGCCAATGGGTGTCGCGGACGCCCCGCTCGAGATCTGGATCAGCGGGCTGTTCGCGTTGCGCGCCCTCGACCCGTATCTCGCGGCGCTCTACGACGGCATCAATCTCCTCGCGAGCGGCGTCACCACCACCACGCATCAGCACAATCCTTGCGACTGGCGGAACCTCGAGTCCGAGTTGATCGAGACGGCGAGGGGCTACGCCGATGCCGGTATCCGGGCGTGCATCGGCTTGCCGCTCATGGATCAGAACACGCTGAGTTACATCGGCAACGAGGCATTCCTCGCGCGGCTCCCGGCCGCGCTCGCGGCGGAGGTGCGGACGAGCGGCATGGCCGCGCCGCTTCCCGACTGGCGCGACCTGCTCGCCGTCGGCGCGAGGCTTGTCGAACGCTGGCGAGGGGATGAGCGACACTGGCTCTGCTACGGGCCGGTCGGTCCGCAATGGTGCTCGGACGCGCTGCTGGCCGCGGTGAGCGAAGCGGGCAGGGACATGCCGGTCCACATCCATGCGGTGGAGACCCGCACCCAGGCCGCCTTCGGCCATCGCTATTATGGGGAGACGCCGCTCGGCCACCTCGATCGCATCGGCTTTCTCCGCGACAATGTGACGTGCGCCCACTGCGTTTGGCTCAGCGACCAAGACATCGCGCTCCTTGCCGCCCGCGACGCGAAGGTCGCGCACAACCCGTCGTCCAATCTCCGCCTGCGCAGCGGCATCGCCCCGGTGCTTCGCCTCCGCGAGGCGGGGGTCACGGTCGGCATCGGACTCGACGGGCAGGCGCTTGCCGACGATCAGGACATGTGGGCTGAACTTCGCCTGGCGCGGGGCCTTGCGTCCACGCCCTCACCGGCGGGAGAGGCTCTATCGGCGCGGGCACTCCTGGCGATGGCGACGCGGGCGGGCGCTGCCGTTGTCATGGGCGCTGCGCCGCTGCTCGGAACGATCGCGCCGGGCTCCGCGGCTGATTTCTTCGCGCTCCGCCTCGATCGCGTCCGCGGTCCCTATCTCGACGCCAGGACTGACCTCCTTGATGCCGTGCTCGGCCGGGCAAAGCCGACCGATGTCGATACCGCAGTCGTGGCTGGCGAGGCGCGGCTCCGGGATGGCCGCCCGGTCGGCCTGGTTCGCGGCGACATCGAGGCCCGCCTGGCGGCATCGCTCGCGGAGCCGAAGTCGCCGGCTCAGGAGACGCGCGAGCGCCTCGCGGCTGCTCTCGCCTCGCATCTGCGGGATGTGTATGCCGACTGGTAGGTGGCCAAAGGGTTGGCATGGGTCTAGCATCCCTGTCGGGTCGGTCGAGGGGAGGCCGAACGACATGAACTTCAGCCGCATTCGCTATTTTCAGGCGGTCGCGACCCTGCAGAGTTTCCGCCGCGCCGCCGAAGTGCTCGCCATCTCGCAGCCCTCCCTCAGCCGGCAAATCAAGGTCCTCGAGCATGAATGCGGCGCGCCGCTGTTCCTGCGGCTCGGCAACCGTATCCAGCTCACGCCGGCCGGCGAATTGCTGCTGGATCGCTCGGCCTCGCTGCTGTCCGAGATGGATCAGCTGCGCAAAGGCATTGCCGGACTGAAGTCGGGCCGGCGGCGCCATCTTGTCGTCGGGGCGATCCAGTCGACACTTGATCATCCAATACCGGCGGCGATCCACATCATGCGGAAACGCCACCCGGGTCTTCACATCGCGGTCCGCGGCTTTCAGTCGAGCGAAATCATCGAGCGGGTTAGCCGAGGCCATCTTGACGTCTGCATCGTGGCCACGCCCGTCGCTGATCCCCGAATCACGGTCGAACTGATTGCGCGGGAAGACTACGTGGGAGTCGTCCCAGCCAACCATCCGCTGTCGCGCGCACGCGAGCTTCCGATGTCCGCCGTCGCGGACGAGGCGCTCATAACTTTCCCCAAGGGCTACGTCATCCGCGACATGATTGAAGCCGCGGCAGGGCAAGCCGGAGTTCGCCTTGACGCGGCGGTCGAACTCGAATCGATAGAGGCGATCAAGGCGCTGGTGCGCCACGGCGTCGGCATCTCGATCCTGCCGCGCTCGGCGACGCTTGGCAGCGTCACGACGGCAGGCCTATCGTTCATCCGGATGAAGAGCAGCATTTTGATGCGGGACATCGTCGCCGCGCGGCTCCGTACGCAGCTGGGCAATGCCCTAATCGATCATTTCGTCGACGCGATGAAGCACGTATATGCCGAGTCCGCGCGCGCCCCCGCGTTGGCGGGGCGCGAACCAGTCGGGACGGCCTTCAAGAGGGTGGAGAGTCACCAAGACTGACCCTCAGGGCTCGCCGTTGTCCCTGCGTCGGGCGATGCCCATGCCGTCGTCGACGCGGAGCCTGCCTCCGGTCATCTGCCGACGGCAGCTACTCTCGGCTCTTAACCGACAGAACGCGCAGTTGTCTTTTGAGCAGGAGGATAGCATTTAGCTGGGCACGAGGCCGGGCGATTACTTCATGATGCCGTAACGCGCCACACCGGATCAGGCAGATCCACGTGGGGCCCGCAACGCGTCCCCCGTCTCGATCCCCATCCGACGGCGGGACTCTTCCCGGCCTGGCGGCGTTTGATCTGATCCTTGGTTCGGAGGGACAGCGGGGAACGACGAAACGGCTAGTAGCCGGCGTACAGTGATGGGGTAGAACGTTCTTCCCGCCTAGAAAAGACGCCTATGCCAGAATTCGGTCGACCAGGTTCTTGACGTTCGATACGTGCGATCGCTTCGGCGGCTTTGCTCCGATTGCCGAGCATCGCACCTTGGGCCCTGCGCTGCGCCAGCGCTGATCGGGTCCGTTCCGAGATGAGCCGCCGCTCCTTCTCGGCGAAAGCAGCGTAGAGGTGCAGCGTAAACGGGTCTGCATCCGCGCCCAATTCGGCGACGATGATGGGGACACGTTGCGCCATCAGACCGGCGATGAAGGCGACATCGCGCGAGAGCCGATCGAGCTTGGCGACGATGACCGGACACCTGTCCGCCTTTGCCGCCGCGAGCGCCGTCGCCAGCTGTGGTCGTCGGTCGAGCGCATCGGCACCCTTGCCAGTCTCGACCTCGGTGAACTCGTTGACGAGCACATAGCCTCGGCTTCGGCAAAGCGCGCGACGGCGGCGCGCTGGGCCTCGATGCCGAGCCCTGAGCGGCCCTGCCTGGCGGTGGAGACGCGATAGTAGGCGACGGCAAGTTGCATAGCGACACAAACCCTCCACTTCCGTACAGACAGCATACCACCGTCTGCCGTTTGTACGTAGCGTAAGCATATGATTCAACTAGCGTAATTTGCACCAATGCCTGTGGTGATCGCGCGCGGACCTACGGACCGTGCAGAATGTGGAGGGAAGCCACCGTCCCTTTGGTGGGCATGTACTCGAGGCCGATCATGCCGACGTAGCCGTGGGCTGCCAGCCAATCCACGCGACGCCGCCAGTCCAGTGTACCCGACCCCGGCTCGTGACGCCCAGGTGCGTCGGCCAAATGGACGTGGGCGACGCGGTCGACCCGCCCGGCGAGCACCTCGCCGATCTCCTCGTCCATGACCGCCGAATGGTAGATGTCGTAGACGATCTTGATCTCGGGTCGGCCGACATCGTCAATGATGTCCAAGCCTTCGATGGTCGAGGACAGATAGTACCCTTTGTGATCGACCCGCGTATTGAGCGGCTCGATCGCAAGCACAACCCCCGAACCCTCCAGCGCGTCAGCCGCCCGCGCGAGGCAGGCGGTCAACGCCGCGCGCTGCTCGGCGCGGGTCCGCCCTGCGAGGTCGTCGCCGGTCTGCGCGATCAGAACCGGCGCCTTCAACCGCCGGGCCATCTCGACCGATGCCTTGAGACCCTCGAGGAACTCGGCATGGCGCGCCGGGTCTGTGAGCGGGACCATCGGCTCGGCGACGAAGCCGGTTAGTCTGAGACCCGTCTCGTCGAGCGCGCGCTCGATCGGGTCGATATGCTTTGTCGTCCATTTCCAGAACTCGACGCCGTCCAACCCCGCGCGCTTTGCGGCCCGGATGCGATCGGGAAAATCACCGGCCTCGGCGAACAGCCATTCGATGCAGGCGGAATACTTCATTGACGGGCTCCGGAAACGGCGCGGGACTGTCAGGACCGGTAGTCGAGCAGAACCTGGAACACTTCCGGCGACCCCTGATCCAGGAGGCGGTAGCCGCGGGCTGCATCGGCGAGCGGAATACGGTGGGTGATGAAGCTCTCAAGATCGCCGGCATAGAGGTCCATGTACTCGCGGGCGATTTCCGCTCGGCGACCGAGCGACCACAGCGGCCCGAGATACGGGTTGGTCGCGCCAACTTGGGAGGAGATGATCCGGGATCGGTTGTGGTGGAACTCGCCGGAGAGGCTGAGCGTCTCGAAGCTGCCACCGTACCACGACATCGCGATCACGGTGCCGTTGTAGCCAACGGTGCGGATCGCCTCGTTGAGTGCGGGCGCAGCGCCCGAGACCTCGACGACGGCGTCTGCGCCCCGTCCGGCGGTGAGGCCGCGGACGGTCTCGGCGATCTTGTCCCCGTCGGGATCGAGGACATGCGTCGCTCCACCGGCCATCGCCTGGTCGCGGCGCATCGGCAGGCGGTCGACGCCGACGATGGTGCGGGCGCCACTACGTTTGAGGAGCCGGACGACGAGCTGGCCGATGACGCCAAGGCCCGAGACGACGACGTCGGCACCGAGCGGGAGATTGGCGTCGAGCACGCCGTTATAGGCAGTGTTCATGTTGGCGAAGAACACGCCGACCTCGGGATTGGCGAGTCCGCCGAGCGCAATCACTGCGTCCTCGGCGACGACCGCGTGGCGGCCATGGGGCGAGTAGGTGAAGACGAGATCGCCGACGGCCACCCTCGTCACTTTCGGACCGACCGCACCGACCCGGCCGACCAGTGCGTAGCCGTACCGCGCCGGCCAGGTCCAGTCGGCGCCGGCGTCGGAGTGGAACAGGCGGGTGTCGCGGTCCATCCGCTGGCGCCATTGCGGGGCATGGCCGCGGAAGACATTGAGCTCGGTGCCCGCGCTGATGCCCGACACCAGCGCCTCGACCAGCACCTCGCCCGCCCCCGGCTCCGCAAGCGGCTCCTCGCGGATTGCAAGGTCCCGCGGACCGGTGAAGTAGAGCGACTGCGTGACGATGCCCATGACGACTACCCTTTGACGGCGCCTGCAAGCAGGCCGCCGACGAGTTGCTTGCGGAAGACAAGAAAGAGCAGGACGGCGGGGAGCGCGATCACCACGCCGCCGGCCATCACGGTGCCCCAGCTGAACTGGTAGGGATCGAAGAGCGTCTGCAGCGCGAGCGGCAGGGTGCGGACGTCGCTCTTGGAGACGAGCGACAGCGCCAGCAGGTACTCGCCCCAGGAGAGCACAAAGGCAAAGGTGCCGACCGCGACCAGCGCCGGCTTCAGAAGGGGAAGCATGACGCGAACCATCACCTCGAAACGCCCGCAGCCATCCACCAGCGCCGCTTCCTCGAGGTCGCGCGGGATGGCGTCGATGTAGCCCTTGAGCACCCAGACCGCGATCGGCAGTCCCAGCGCGAGGTGGGTGAAGATGAGCGCGGTCAGCGTATTGGTGAGGCCGAGGTTGCGGACGATGACGACGATGGGAACGAGCACGGCCACGACCGGAAGCGTCTGCGTTCCGAGGATGAGGAGGTTGACTGCGGCCTTGCCGCGATAGTCGAACCGGCTCAGCGAGTAGGCCGCCGGGGCGGCGAGCGCGGTGGTGATGATTGCCGACGAGAGCCCGACGATGAGGCTGTTCCTGAGCGCGACCAGGAAACCCTCCTTGTTGAACACGGCGATGTAGTTCTCGAAGGTCACGCGGGTCGGCCACGGGTTGGCGGCCATGATGTCCGGGTCGGGCTTGATCGAGCCGAGGAAGATCCAGATCACGGGGAAGAGGAGCAGGAACAGGAGCACGCCGGTCAGCCCGTCAAGGAGGAACGAGGCGCTGCGTCCGCCGCGCATGGTCAGACTCGCCTCAGCTGGAGGACGAGGAGCGAGGCGACCAGCAGGCCGACCAGCATCACCACGCTGATCGCGGCGGCATAGGCCGGGCGGAGGTCGAGAAAGACGGCCTTGTAGATGGAGATGCCGATGATGGTCGTCGCATCCTGCGGGCCACCTTTGGTCATGATCCAGACCAGGTCGAAACTGTAGAAGGCGAGGATGCCGAGCACGAGGCCGACCACCACGACGGTATTCCACACCGACGGCACGGTGATGTGCCGGAAGCGCGCGAACGGGCCCGCGCCGTCGGCTTCGGCCGCCTCGTAGAGCTCGTCAGGGATGGACTTGAGGGCGGCGAGCAGCGCGATCACCATGAAGGGTGCGCCCTTCCAGCCCGAGATAAAGGTCACCGCGGCAAGCGCCCCGGCGGGGTCGGTCAGCACCGAGTTGGTGCCGGCGATGCCCAGCGTCTCGAGAAGGAAGTGGACGGCGCCGACATCGCTGTCGAGGAGGAAGCGCCACCCGAACCCGACGACGATGAAAGGCGTGACCCACGGCACCAGGATCAACGCCGACGCGGTCCGCGCCATCGCCGTCTCGCGATTGAGGAGCAGTGCGACGGGTACGGCGATCGCGATCTCGACGAACACGGTGCCGATCGTCCAGATCCATGTGCGCAGGACCGCCGACCACAGGGCGCCATCGTTGAAGAGCGCCACGAAATTGATCAGCCCGCCGAAGGCCGGCGTCGGCTGGCGCAGCAAGTACCAGTCCTGGAACGACAGCCAGATCTGGTAGAGGAGCGGGACAACCGCGATCGCGGCGGCGACGACCACCGCCGGGGCGACCATGCCGTAGGGCAGGATGCGCTCCGCAAGCAAGCGGGCGGGGGAAGGGTTCCCCGCCCGCTCGGTGAGCGTCAGAGTCCGGACCATCGCGGCCGGGCCCGGGAGGCTCGTCTCACGATCAGCGCGCCAGCACCTCGTTGATGGTGGTGCAGAGCTGGGTCGTCGCTTCGTCGACGCTCTGTTGGCCGAGGGCGACGGCCTGCACGGCCTTCTGGATGGTGTCGACCTCGAGCTGGCCCATCTGGGCAAGCGGCGCGGAAGGATACTGGTAGGGACGCGCGTCCTGGAGCTGCTCGACGAAGAGCGGGTAGGGGAAGGCATCCCATGGCGCGCCCTGGGCGAGCGGGATGCTGCCGGGGATGAAGCCCGAGGCGACCGCCATGTCCTTCAGCACGTCGCCATGGGTCGCGAAGAGAATCCATTTCGCCGCCGCTTCCTTGTGCTCCGAGGCATTCCACAGCACAAGCGGCCAGCCGCCGAGGAAACCGCTCCGGTTGACCGGGCCGGCCGGGATCTTGGCGATGCCGACGTCGCCCGCGAAGGGGGCGCCCTCGTCCTGGAGCTGCTTCATCAGGCTCGCATTCTGGATGTGCATGGCATACTTCCCGTCGGCAAAGCCGCGGCGGAGCGTGTCGCCATCCATGGTCGGCGCGTCGGGATGGGTGCCGCCGTCCTTGTAGATGCGGGTATAGACGTCGAGGGCGGACTTGAACTCGGGCGTATCGAAGCCGCACTTGCCGTCCTCGCCGATCATCCGGGCGCCGTAGCCGAGATACGTGCTCATGAAGTTCTGGACGGTGTTGTAGGTGATGCTCATCGGCAGCGCGATGCCGTAGTACTTGCCGTTGCCGGCCTTGGAGAGCGCCGCGGCGGCGGTGGCGAGCTCCTCCCAGGTCTGCGGCGGCTTGGCGGGATCGAGCCCGGCTTCCTTGAACAGGTCCTTCCGATAGTAGAGCGCGCGGGTCTCGACCGCGATGGGCGAGGCCCAGAGCTTGCCGTCGAGGATGTAGTAGCCCTTGTCGCCCGGCCAGATCTCGTCGACGATCTTGGTGCCGTTCGCCGCATCATAGGCGGCGACATATTCATCGAGCGGAGCGAGGGAGCCGGTCGCCTGGAACTGGGCGACGACGTTATTGCCCAACATCGACACGTCGGGCAGGCCGCCGGTGGCGAGGGCGGTGACGAACCGCTGCTGCTGCTCGGACCAGGGCACCAGCTCCATGTTGATCTTGATGTCGGGGTTCGCCGACTCGAACTTGGCGATGGCGTCACGCCAAGCCGCGACGTCGGTGTCGCCGGTGAAGAACTGCCAGAAGGTCACCGTGGTATCCGCCATAGCGGTCTGGCCCATTGCCAGACCGACGGCGAAAGCGCTGGCCGCAAGAACGCTTCTCAGGCGCATCACATCCTCCCTGTGTTGGCGATCGGGTCGTTGCCGATCACGCGTCGCGGAAGCCCGTCGCGATTGCAGGCTTCTCCTCCGATAACAGCCGAAAATGGCATGTGTCATCGATGACACATGTCATCGATAACACGTGATGCGACGGAGCGCAATCGCGCAGCTCTTCGGCGAGCGCTTGGGCAACGGGCGGCTGCGGTCAGGCGCGCTTCCGTCTGGTCGTGGCCGAGGGAACCGGGCCGGCAGAATCGCGCCTGACCAGCCGACTGGGGAGGCGAATCGATCGCGGTTCGGCGTCTCCCTCGATCTGCGCGAGCGCGAGTTTGAAGCCTTCCCGGCCCAGTTCCTCCATCGGCTGGGCGACGGTGGTGAGCCGTGGTGCGAGGTTGATAGCGAGCGTGTCGTCGAAACCGATGACGGAGATGTCGTCGGGAACGCGGAGTCCGGCTTCATAGATCGCCTGGAGCACGCCCGCGGCAAGGATGTCGCATGTGGCAAAAACCGCCGTGGGCGGTTCCGCACCGGCGAGAAGAGCGCGCATGTGCGTGTAGCCTTGGACGCCGGCTCCATCTTCGTGGCGATAATACTGGCCGAGGCGCTCGTAGTTCGGATTCCACGAGAGGCCTCCCGCCGCGAGGCCGGCGCGATAGGCGCCGAGGCGTTCGTCCTCGACCGCCCGCATCAGGGGATCGCCGTAGTAGACCTGGTCCGGATCGCCGCCCACGAGAGCGATGCGGCGATGGCCGAGCGTGATGAAGTGGCGCATCGCCTCGAGCGCCCCGACGGCGTTGTCGACCGTCACCGAGGGTGCATCCCGGGTCGCGGCGCGCTCGACCTGCACCACCGGGATCTTCTCCTCGATCAGCATGGTGACGTCCGCCCGCGATGCGGCGACAGTGAACAAGACCGCATCGACGCGGCGCTCGATGAAACGCTCGATGCCCTGGCGCTCGCGCTCGGCGCTGCCGTTGTGATTGAACAGGAGCGTCCGGAAGCCGCTCTCCAGAGCGACGTCCTCGGCGCCGCGGGCGACACTGGCGAAGAAGGGGTTGGCCGTGATGGCACTGACGACGTGGCCTATGGTCATCGACCGCTGCTTGCGCAATTCACGGGCAAGCGCGTTGGGGCGGTAGCGCGTTGTCTTGATCGCGGCCTCGATCCGGGCCCGGGTGTCCGCGGAGACGTAGCCGACACCCTTGAGGACGCGGTTCACCGTCGCGGTGGACACGCCTGCAATTCTCGCAACCTCGATCAATGTGGTCGGTTTCGTCATGAACGGTCGCTTGGGCCTGCAGCCCGCCAGGAAAGGGCGGGCCCGCCGAAGTTACGTCCCGTCGGTAGGGAGCGTTCACCCCTGCAAAGAACTAGCGTCTCTACGAGAATCCTACGCGGCAGGCAACCTCTGCTCCCCACGCCCACAACGCAGAGTCCGCCAAGAGGTTCGCGGACTTCGGTCTTGGCGCCGACGACAATGACACTGCCCTTGCTGAGAGATGGGTGACAGCTCTTTCCGGAAACATATGTGACACCCTTGGTCCTTTGCCGGAGAGGCAGAGGCCCCTGGGGAGGAGTGTCAGGTCACGGGCGAAACGGACCCACGGGCTCTGGCGGAGGGAGAGAAACCCGGGTCGAACGTTCTCTGACTGGAATGTGCGATTTCCGCTCGCTTACTTAGTTCTTCTCGCTGTTCAGACCGCGGCTTGCCGGCCCGTCTCATGCAGTCGGATCGCTTCGCGGCTCATTGCGGCATCGTTCTCTGGAAATGTGTGATGACGCGATGCCGCCAAAACCTCGTCTCGACCTCGGGAAACCCCCCTTGATCCGAACGAATGCCATCCCCCCGCGCGGGGTCGCAATGTGCTCCAGCTCGACCCCGCCCGACGATTCCCTTTGGACTGGGGCTGGAGGGTAGCAGGGTCTGCGGAACTCATTCTATTTCGACGGCGACCACATCGCCGTCGACATTCTCCTGACCCTCGGTGAGATGCACCTTGGTGACCACGCCGTCGGCCGTCGCTTCGTGGGGGAATTCCATCTTCATCACTTCCATGATGAAGAGGACATCCCCGGCCTTCACCTTGTCGCCGGGCTTCACCAGCACCTTCCAGATGTTGCCGGGCGACTGGGTCCTGATCTCTTCGGCCATTTCCTTAACTCCGGGAGGTTGATCCCGCCGTCATGCGGGGGCGAGCAGATCTTGCCTGTGGAGGTCGAGGAAGTTGGTGAAGGTCCGTCCCTCGACGAAGGCGGGATGGGCGAGCACGGCATTGAGCAGCGCAAGGTTGGTGGCCGGCCCCTCGACCACTGTACGGCCGAGCATCGCGCGCCCTCGGGCGATCGCGTCGGCACGGTCGCTGCCGAGGACGATCAACTTGGCGATGAGCGGGTCGTAGAAGGCGGTGATCTCGTCGCCTTCCTCGAACCCGGTGTCGACGCGAAGGCTCTCGCCGCTCGGGAATGCGGCGCGGCTGATCTTCCCCGGCGAGGGAAGGTAATTCCGCGCCGGGTTCTCGGCGTAGACGCGGAGCTCGATGGCGTGTCCCTCCGTCCCGATGTCGGTCTGGCCGAAGTCCGAGAAATCGTCACCGCGGGCGAGGCGGAGCTGCATCTGGACGAGGTCGAGGCCGGTGATCATCTCGGTGACGGCGTGCTCCACCTGGATGCGGGTGTTCATCTCGAGGAAGTAGAACGCGCCCGAGTCGTCGTCAAAGATGAACTCGACGGTGCCGGCGCCGGCATAGCGCTGGCTTGCGGCGAGGGCCGCGGCGGCTTCGGCCATGCGCATCCGGGTCGATGGGTCGAGCGCCGGCGAAGGCCCTTCCTCGATCACCTTCTGGAAGCGGCGCTGCACCGAGCACTCGCGCTCGTAGAAGTGCACCGCGCGGCCGTCGCCGAAGCCGAAGATCTGGACTTCGATGTGCCGCGCCGTCGGTACGAAGCGCTCGAGATAGACCGTGGGGTTGCCGAAGGCGCGCTCGGCCATGCTGCGGGTCGCCTCGACCACGCCGGCAAGCTCCTCGCCGCGGTCAACCCGGCGCATGCCGATGCCGCCGCCACCGCCGGCCGCCTTGACGAGAAGCGGATAGCCGGTCGCAGCGCCATGCGCGGCGATCTCGTCCGCGTCCGCCTCGGCGAAGCGTGGACTGCCCGGCAGCACCGGGACGCCGGCCTCGGCCGCAATCGTCCGCGCCCGGCCCTTGTCGCCCATCGCTGCAATCGTCTCCGGCGCCGGCCCGATCCAGACCAGTCCGGCCTCCGTCGCCGCGGCGGCAAAGCCGGCGTTCTCCGAGAGCAGGCCGTAGCCGGGATGGATCGCGTCGGCGCCGGCCTCGCGGGCGGCGGCGAGGACGGCCTCGACGTTGAGGTAACTCCTGTCGACGCGCGAGGGCCCGATGTGGTGGGCGGCATCCGCCATGCGGACGTGGCGCGCGTTGCGGTCGGCGTCGGAGTAGATGGCGACGGCCTCGATGTCGAGGCCGTGGCATGCGGCGATGACGCGGCAGGCAATCTCGCCACGGTTGGCTATGAGCACTCTCTTCACGGGATGGCGGTCCGGTCCTGGCGGTGCTGGGTCACGGCTTGCGGCTGGCGAGATAGCCCTTCACGTCGAACACCTCGTCCGTGATGCGGTACTTGTAGGTGCCGGCCTGCGCGGCTTCCCAGATCTCGTCATATTCGAGGGCGTTGACGTTGAAGTAGCGGAGGCGGTCGCCGGCGTGCAGCAGCACGCCGTCCTCGGGGAAGACCGCGGGCGTCTTCGAGTTGGGTTCGTAGATGTTGACGGCGAGACGGCCGATCAGCTGGTAGCCGCCGGGGCTCGCGACCGGATAGGCGCCGGTCGAGAAGCCGGCGAGGGCTACCAGCCGCGCCGAGGTGAAGCTCCGCGGCGTCCGGTATTTCGGCGCCTTCAGCCACTTGCTCGCATCGAGCGGCAGGGAGAAGTAGCAGCCGGGGGTGAAGCCGACGCAGACGATCCAGTAGTCCGTGCCGGTGTGGCGGGCGATGACCTCGTCGACGGTGATGTCGTTACACTCCGCGACGAAGTCGATGTTCTTCTTGACGTTGAAGCGCCGGGCGAGCTCCGCCGACCACGGGTCGTCGTACCACATCGGCAGCTCGATCAGGCGCGAGGGCAGCGTCTCGACGTCCGCCACCGTCTCCTGGATCGGCTTGACGGCGCGCTTCAGCGTCTCGTGATCGGTCTCGAGGCGATCGAAGAGCAGGCCGAGCTCGCGGAAGGACGGGATGATCTCGATGATCCCCGGCACGTTTGCCTTCTTCAGCGCATCGGCGAGGGCGAGCACCTTGAAATTGAGGCTGAGGTCGGCCTCGTCGCCGAACTCGACGGCGAGGTAGCAGTCGCCCAGCGGGCGGTAGACCGGCTCGTCGTAGATCATGCGCTTGCCCTTTGCCGTCCGCCGTCCGTCCGCGCCTGCCATGCCGCAGTCGTCACGCCTTCCTCGGCGAGGACGGCGTTCACGGTCCTTGCGATGTCGACCGAGTTGGGCCCGTCGCCATGGACGCAGATCGTCTCCGCCTCAAGCGGGATCGCCTTGCCCGACAGCGATTCGACCACGCCTTCGGCGATGAAGCGCCGCAGCCGTCGGGCGACGTCGTCGAGATCCTTAGCCGTCTTCTTGCGCTCGACGATCAGCTTCGCCTCGTCGGAATAGCCGAGGTCGAAATAGACCTCGCCGACCACCTCGATGCCGCGCTTGCGCGCCGCGCGCGGCAGGGCGTGCATCGCCACCGGCGCGGGCCAGTAGAGCAGCGGCTCCGGGCAGGTGTCGCGGATCGCGTCGGCC
This sequence comes from Bauldia sp., assembly GCA_020442065.1. Lineage (GTDB taxonomy): Bacteria > Pseudomonadota > Alphaproteobacteria > Rhizobiales > Kaistiaceae > Bauldia. The sequence continues at coordinate 18,457 of JAGRKZ010000068.1, read as the reverse complement.
ACTGCCGCCGCGACCTCCTCCTGGTCGTGGAGCATGCCGTAAAGTGCCCCGTGCGGCTTGACGTGGTGAAGCGTCATGCCGCGTGCCCCGAGAAACGCGGTGAGCGCGCCGACCTGGTAGACCACCATGGCGTAGGCGTCGTCGGGCGTGATGTCCATCTTCCGCCGGCCAAAGCCGGCAAGGTCCGGCAGGCCGGGATGGGCGCCGACCGCCACGCCGTTCTCGGCGGCAAGCGCCACGGTCTTCCGCATCACCTGCGGATCGCCGCCGTGGAAACCGCAGGCGACGTTGGCGGTGGTGATCAGCGGCATGATTTCGTCGTCGGCGCCCATCGGCCAGTTGCCGAAGCTCTCGCCGCAGTCGCAGTTGATGTCGATGGTGCGACGGCCGCTCATGCCGCATCGAGCGCCGCCCTGGCGTCCCTGAGCTTCTGCCAGATGTCCTTGATGATCGCGATCCCCTCCTCGGCGCGCACCTTGCGGAACGTGAGCGAGCCCTTCGGCGGGATCTGGCCCATCTTGCCGAGGTCGGCCGAGATCACGGTCGCGATCTTGGCGTAGCCGCCGGCGGTGGGATTCTCGACGCCCATCACGATCGGCTCGATCCCGCCCGGCACCTGGATGCCGCCGACCGGGATGACATCGTCGACGATATCGGCCGGGCCGGAGCCGGCATCGCGTGTCAGATAGTCCGGCCGCGGATGGAGTTCGAGAGGCGGTCCCACCAGGCGCATGCCCATCCGGTCGGACACCGGCGACAGCTTCCACTCCGCGGTCAGGAAGGTCTCGACCCCCTTGGCCGTGAACATGAAGTCCTGTGGCCCGAGGACGACGCGGATCACGTTCGGTTCCTCCGGCGCCGACGGCAGGCCGGCGAGGTCGCGCCGGGCGAGCGCCGCTGCCGGTGCTGCCGGTGCAAAGGTCGTCAGCCGGTCGCCCTTGCGGAGCGCGCGGCCTTCAAGCCCGCCCTGGGCGCCACGGACATAGGTTGCCCGGCTGCCGATCACCAGCGGTACGTCGATGCCGCCGGCGATCGCCAGGTAGCCGCGGGCACCGGACTTGACGGTCCCGCACTTGAGCACGCTGCCGGCGGGCGCCACGATCGGCCGAAAGCGGTCGACCGGCGTGCCGTCGAGGGTTGCCGCCATGTCGGCCCCCGCAAGTGCGATCACGGTCTCGTCGAGAAAGCGGAGCGACACGCCCTTCACCACCATCTCAAGCCCGGCGGCGCCGGGATCGGCCCGGCTGAGCGGCGGCGGCGTCAGGTCGTTGCCGACGAGCAGGTTGGCGATGCTGAGGCTGTAGAAGTCCTGGGCGCCGGCCGGCGGGATGCCGCGGGACAGGAAGCCCGGACGGCCGCCGTCCTGGATCGTCGTCTGCAATCCTCCCTCGAGGACTTCGATCATGACCTGCTCCGGCTGGGGATCGACACGAAAGATAAACTATCTTTACCTTTTCAATATGAAGAGGGGGCTTTGGGCTGTCAACAGCATTCGGCGGAGCGAGCCATCCGCACTCCTTCGTCGGCGAACCGGCCGCAGTGCGCATCCAAAACATACATGATAACAGACAGATGGCTAAGCTTGACACTCGCCCGCTCGACGTTTTATAAAAGGTCAAATGTTTTTACTTTTTGAGGATGCCTATGCAGCAGGCAGCTGATGCCCAAGCGCGCGTGACCTACGGTCACTGGGTCGGCGGGGCGGAGCGGGCCGCGTCGTCCCGCGCAACCTTTCCGTCGTACAATCCGACCACCGGCACGGTGTGGGGCGACTTCGCCCTCGGCGATGCGGCGGACGTGGATTCGGCTGTCGCGGCGGCCAAGGCCGCCTTTGGCAAGTGGAAAGCCATGTCGCCGACGCGCCGGGGTCGGCTGCTCATGCGCTGGGCCGACGCCATCCACGCCAATGCCGAGACGATTGGCCGGATCGAGACGTCCCAGAACGGCAAGCTCCTCAATGAGATGGTGCTGCAGGCGCGGATCGTTCCGGACTGGCTCTATTACTATGGTGGTCTCGCCGACAAGGTCGAAGGGCGGGTCATCCCGCTCGACCGCACCTCGGTGCTGAACTACACGCTGCGCGAGCCGCTCGGCGTGGTCGGCGTGATCATGCCGTGGAACTCGCCCCTGTTCCTCACCATTATGGCTGTCGCCCCGGCGCTCGCCGCCGGCAACACCGTGGTCATCAAGCCGTCGGAGGTGACGCCGGCCTCGGTGATCGAGGCGGCGCGGCTCGCCGAGGAGGCCGGGATTCCGCCAGGGGTGGTCAACGTCGTCACCGGCGACCGGGCAACCGGCGAGGCGCTGGTCGACCACCCCGACGTCGCCAAGGTCGCCTTCACCGGCGGCGTCGAGGCCGGGCGTGCCATCGGCACCCGCGCCGCGGCGCGTTTCGCCCATTTCACCCTCGAGCTTGGGGGCAAGAGCGCCAACATCGTCTTCCCCGATGCCGACATTCGCCAGGCCGAGGCCGGGCTGCTCGCCGGCATCTTCGCCGCCGCCGGCCAGACCTGCGTTGCCGGATCACGGGCCCTCGTCCACCGCAAGGTCCGGGATGACCTGCTCGAGGTCCTGTCGAAGCGCGCCGCCGGCATCAAGATCGGCGACCCGCTCGATCCTTCGACACAGATGGGGCCGGTCGCCTCCAAGGGGCAGCTCGAGAAGGACGAGAGCATGGTGAACCGTGCCCTCGCCGACGGCGCCGAACTGATTTTCGGCGGCAAGCGGGCCAATCCGCCCGGCTTCCCCGACGGCTACTTCTTCTCGCCGACGATCCTCGCCAACGTCGCGCCCGACAGCTTCATCGCGCAGAACGAGGTCTTCGGGCCGGTGCTGTCGGTGATTCCGTTCGAGGACGAGGAAGAGGCGGTGGCGCTCGCCAATGGCACACCCTTCGGCCTAGCAGCCGGCGTATGGACGCTCGACATCCGCCGCGCCCACCGCGTCGCCCGACAGCTCCAGGCCGGCACGGTGTGGATCAACATGTACCGCGCCATGTCCTTCAACTCGCCCTTCGGCGGATACAAATCGAGCGGCATCGGCCGTCAGAACGGCATCGAGGCGATCGACCAGTACCTCCAGACCAAAAGCGTGTGGTGCGAGCTCTCCGACGACGTCCAGGATCCGTTCGTGATGCGGTCCTGAACCGGTTCTTCCCCCCTTGAGTGGCTTCTCTTCTGGACAGGTCATGACCATGACAGCACCCACGGCCCCGGCTACGGTTTCCTCCCGCGACCGCTCCCGGCGCCACGTCCGCCACTTCCTCGCCGATTTCGCCGCCCTTGAGCGCGAGTATCCCGGCGCCTACCCGAAAATGGTGGTGCGGGGCGAGGGCGCCTATGTCTTCGACGAGGACGACAAGCGCCTTCTCGACGCCGGCAGCCACCTCGGCGCCTGCCAGATCGGCCACGGCCGCGCCGAGGTTGCTCGCCGCATCGCCGAGCAGGTCGAAGCTCTCGAGTTCATTGCGCTCGATGCCGGCATCTCGCACATCTATGCCGCCGAGCTCGCCGAACGTCTGGCCGGCATCGTGCTGTGCGACGACCCGGTCTTCTCCTTCACCAATTCTGGCAGCGAATCGAACGAGCTCGCCTTCAAGATCGCCCGCACCTGGCACGCCCGCCGCGGCGCGCCGGAGCGGACCAAGATCGTCTCTCGCCACGGCTCTTATCACGGCTCATCGATCGCTGCTTCCACCGCCACGGGCGTTGCCGCCTTCAAGTCGGGCTTCGGGCCGCTCGCGCCCGACTTCCTGCAGACCGAGCCGCCGACCCGCGACGGTCTCGGCCACCGCGCCAAGTCGAATATCGAGGAAGCCTCGCTCCCGCAGCTCGAGGCGCTGATCGAACGCGAGGGGCCGGAGACGGTCGCGGCCGTCATTGCCGAGCCGATCGCCATCCCCGGCGCCGTGAAGATCCCGCATTCGGACTACTTCGCCGGGCTACGCGAGATGTGCGACCGGTATGGGCTGTTGCTCATCATCGACGAGGTGGTCTGCGGCTTCGGCCGGACCGGCCGGATGTTCGGCGCCGAGCATTTCGGGGTGAAGGGCGACATCGTCACCTACGCCAAGGGCCTCACCAGCGGCTACATCCCGATGGGCGCGGTCGCGGTCTCGGGCGCGGTCAACGAGGTCTTCCTCAAGACCCCGCTCCTCCACCTCAATACCTATGCCGGCCACCCGGTCGCCTGCGCGGCAGCGATGGCGGCGCTTGACGTGACCGAGGACGAGGGCTTGGTCGAGAACGCCGCCGCCATGGAGGAGGTGCTCCGCGACGAGCTGATGCGCATGCGCCAGAGCGTTCCCCGCATCACGGAGGTGACGGCGATCGGACTCCTGTCGAGCGTGATCAGCGACATCTCCGACAAGCCCGATCCGGACGCGACGGTCCGCAAGCTCCGCAAGGAAGCCTATGATGCCGGCGTGCTCGTCCGCGTCGCCCGCGACGGCACCAACATGAGCGCCCATTTCTACCCGCCGCTGGTCGTCGACCGGCGCGACATCGAGGACGGCGTCCGCGCGCTCGAGACGGCGCTCCGCACGATCTGAGGTCACCAGCCATGCGCATCGTCGACGTCCGCGAAGCCTCCGTTCCGCTCGAGGCGAACATCCAGAACTCCGTGGTGAGCTTCGCCGACCATACGGTGTCGCTCGTCGCGGTGGTCTCGGATGTGATCCGTGACGGCCGGCCGGTCACCGGCGTCGCCTTCGATTCGATCGGGCGCTACGCGCAGAGCGGCCTGCTCCGCGAACGGTTCATTCCCCGGCTCCTCGCCGCCAGGCCCGACGACCTCCTCGATGCAGGCGGCGCCGGGATCGATCCCGACAGAGCCTACCGGGCGATGATGAAGAACGAGAAGCCCGGCGGTCACGGCGACCGCGCCCATGCGGTCGCGGCGGTCGAGCTGGCGATATGGGACCTCAACGCCAAGCTTGCCGGCGTGCCGGCCTGGAAGCTGATCGCCGACCGGCACCGCGTCGCCGCGCGGGCGCGGATGCCGGTCTATGCCGCCGGCGGCTACTACTATCCCGAGGACAGCCTCGGCCGTCTCCGGGACGAGATGAAGGCCTATGGCGACATGGGCTACACCTCGTTCAAGATGAAGATCGGCGGTGCGCCACTGGCCGAGGACATGAAGCGGATCGAGGCGGCGCTCACTGTGGTCGGCGATGCGGCGGCGCTCGCGGTGGACGCCAATGGCCGCTTCGACACCCCTACGGCGATCGCCTATGGCAAGGCGATGGCCGGCTTCGGGCTCCGCTGGTACGAGGAGCCCGGCGACCCGCTCGATTACGCGCTGATGGCCGATCTTGCCGGGGTCTACGAGCGGCCGCTCGCCACCGGCGAGAATCTCTTCTCGCTGCGCGATGTCGACAACCTCATCCGCCATGGCGGCATGCGGAAGGGCCATGACCTGTTTCAGATGGACCCGGCGCTGGGCTACGGCCTCAGCGAGTTCGCGCGCATGGTCGCCGCGATGGAGAAGGCCGGCTACGCGCGGGCGCAGCTCTTCCCGCATGGCGGCCATATGATCGCCCTCCACATCGTGGTCGGCCTCGGGCTCGGCGGGTCGGAGGCCTATCCGGGCGTGTTCGCGCCGGTCGGTGGCTACGCGCCCGATTGCACGCTCGAGGACGGCGGCATCGCGCCCGGCGAGCGACCGGGCTTCGGGCTCGAAGCGAAGCCGGACCTTGCGCAGCATGTGGCCCGGCTGGTGGCCTAGTCCGCCAAAACATCAAGCAACTTGTCTTTTCTGCCTTGAAGTGGCACCGCTTGGGGCACCCGCGGCGGGGCCGAGCCGAGTCGGTGCGTTCCGGATCCGGCCCTTGAGGTGACAGGAGGATCGCGTTTGTCCGGCGCCGATACCGAATCCGACGGCCACTGGCACTTCTATCCGATCTCGAATCCGCGGGCGCATGAGGAGGTCGTCGAGCAGATAACCTTCGCGATCCTTTCCGGCGCGTTCAACAGCGGCGAGCGTTTGCCGAATGTCGAGGCGCTGGCGAGGACCATGGGCGTCTCGAAGCCGGTGATCGGCGAGGCGCTGAAGGTGCTCACCAAGGCTGGCGTGGTGAAGGCCCAGCGCGGTGTCCATGGCGGCCTCACCGTCGCCAATGTCGACGTGCCGGATTCGATCCTCGCCCTGACCGCTCCGCTCCGCCACTTCGAGATCCGCGAGATCGTCGAGGCGCGCCGGCCGATCGAGTTGCAGATCGCGCTGCTGGCCGGCGAGCGCGCCACCGAGGAGGACTTCGCATCGATGCAGGTCTGCATCGACCGGCTCCGCGAGCACAGCCACAGCGACCTGACCAATCGCATCCGCTTCGACCACCTCTTCCACTACACCATGGGCCGGACGGCGCGGAGCCGGGCGCTGGCGCTCTACCAGCACCAGATTCTCGAGAACCTCTACGCGCGCATGCGCGACTATTTCGCCGACATCGAGGATGTTGGCGGCGTGATCGAGCTGCACGAGCTCACCCTCGCCGCGATCAGGACCCGCGACCCGCAGAAGATCGCGCATACCATCGACATCCACCTCCTGCCGCTCGAGCGCGTGGTGGCCGAGGCGGGCGGGGCTGCCCGCACAGGCTGAGCGCGGTCGCTACTCGTCGACGTGCGGCAGGGCGGTGTTGAGCATCAGCATCTCCTGGCCGCGGAACAGGCCCGCGAGCGTGTCGGTGCTGGCCTCGCGGAGCGCGGCGAACTTCTCTTTGAACTCGGGCGAGTCGAGATAGGCGATCGCGTGCTCATTGGAATCGAACCACAGTTCCATGTTCCAGTCGTAGAGGAGCTGGCCCTCCGACGGCAGCGTGCCGACCATGCCGAGGCGAATGATCTTGCCGACACTCGTCCCGAAGACGTGCTCGCGGACCAGCGGGTCCTTGCCGAGGTCGCCGAGGGTTTTCGCGTACCAGTCCTTGATGCCGGCCTTGTCCTTCGCCAGGCCGAAGGCGATGAACTTGGTGATCGTCCCGTCCTTTCGGGCGCGGTAGCCGCGCTGGAAGGTCGAGAACTGCGCCGGCTGGGCGACCTCGAACTGCACATGCTCGGTGAGCGCGATGCCCGGCAGCGTGCCCGGCTGAAGCCCCATGTTGACCATGCCGTCGCCTAGCAGCGCCCAGCCAGTGGTGTGGTTCCAGCACTCGACCATCGAGTCCCAGTCGCCCCAGTATTCCTGGGCGATCCGGAAGTAGTCGCCATGGGCGACCTCCGGCTGGACGCTGACCCGCCGGTTGATCGAATAGCGGATGATCTTGTGCGCGACCTTGGCGAGCTCGGTGTGGATTCCGAGGTACCAGCCGTCGAACTGCTCGGCGGTGAGATGCTTGGGAAGGGTGATAACCCAGTTGAAGCTGATCACCGCATCATCTCCCGCTAAGATCAAAGAATAATTGTTTTTATGATTATGGGGCGGCGCTTGGGGTGTCAAGCGGCCGGGCCCGCCGAGGCGGCGGGCAGGCCGCTTCCTTCGGCGGGAGTCGTATTGACTCACTCCCGTCCCCCGGTTAAAACAAAGATCAAAGCTTTTGTTCTTTTCTTGTAGGGCCGCCAACCAACTCAATACCCTTCCAGGAGGTAGAGAATGACGCCGCTGAAAAAGTATGCCGCCGTGCTTGGCATGACGGTTCTCACCGTCGCCTCGTATCACGGCCTCGCCGCCGCCCAGGACGTGATGGGCAACGGCAAGGATCTGGTCATGTTCGTCATGACCTCATCCAACGTCTACGGCGCCAACCAGATCAAGGGTGCGAAGGAGGAGGCGGAGAAGCTCGGCTTCAATCTGACCGTTTTCGAGCACCAATTCTCGCAGCCTGAGCAGGACCAGCAGGTCCAGCAATACATCGCGAGCGGCGCCAAGCCGGCGGCGGTCATTTTCTGGCCGTGGGTCGCCGACGCCGCGATCAACGACGTCCGCCAGCTCTCCCAACTCGCCCCGGTGATCCAGCTCACTCAGGAGCCCAACGAGCAGTCCTGGCCCTACGTTCAGGCCTATTCCGGTGCCAACCAGATCCTCATTGGCAAGACCGTCGGCGAGATGCTGCTTAAGGCCCGCGATGCCGCCAAGGCCGCTGGTGCGACGTTCAAAAGCCCCGAGGGCAATCTCCTCATCTTCCAGCACCCGGAAGGCGAGAAGACCGGCACCGAGCGCTACAAGGGCATGATGGAAGCCACCAAGGACGCGCCCTTCAACGAGATCCATCTCGAATACGGCGCGAACAGCCCGGAGACCGGCTACGAGATCGGCAGCCAGGTGATTCCGAAGTACAAGGGACAGTTCGATTTCCTATGGGTGTCTAACCAGCAGGCCGCCAACGGCGTCATCAGGGCGCTCAAGGAAAACGGCATCGAGCCCGGCAAGGACGTCTGGATCGTCTCGGGCGACTGCTCGGGCTCGCTCGACGCGGTCAAGGACGGCGAGACGTTCGGCACCGGCATCCAGCCCGCGGCCGTCGAAGGCGCGCTCGCGGTGAGGACCGCGGCCAAATTCATCGCCAACGGCAAGATCGAGGGCGACGTGATCCAGTTGGAGGTAACGCCTGACGCGCCGGCGATCGATCCCGGCCCGCCCGCCAAGTACAACTACATGCCGCATGCCCCGGCGATCGGCGCCGAAGGCATCGCCAACACGAAGATCTGGGGCTATACGGCAGACGAGATCTGCGACAGCTAGCGCTTAACTGGTGAACTCGGGTTCTGCCAGCACGGAAGCAAGAGGCGCGGCCGAAAAGCCGCGCCTTTTGGTGCGCCATCTCTCCAAGCGCTACGGCAGCGTCCAGGCGCTGGCCGAGGTCGACTTCGAACTCCGCCCCGGCGAGGTGATGGCGCTCCTCGGCGAGAACGGCGCCGGCAAGAGCACCCTCGTCAAGGTCATCTCCGGGCTCGTGCAGCCCGATTCCGGCGCGATCGAGGTCGACGGCAAGGCCACCGACCTCTTCCCCAGCGCGCGGTCGCAAGCCGCCGGGGTGGCCGTCGTCCACCAGGAATATTCGTCCGTTCCGACCATGACGGTCGCCGAGAACCTCGTCCTCGGCCAGGCCGGAGTGTCGGCCTTCTGGTGGCCCGGCAGCCTCAATGCCAGGGCCCGGAAGCTGCTTGCCACCGTCGGGCTCGACCATGTCGACCCGCGCACCGAGGTCGACCGCCTCTCCGTCGCCGAGAAGCAGCTCCTCGAGATCGCGCGGCTGCTCGTCCGCGACGCCCGCATCCTCATCTTCGACGAGCCCACGGCAGCGCTTGCCGACCGCGAGATCGAACGCGTGCTCGCCGTCATCAAGCGCCTCGCTGCGGAAGGGCGTAGCGTCATCTACGTCACCCACCGCCTGCCCGAAGTGTTCCGCATCGCCGACCGCGTCACGGTGTTCCGGAACGGCCGGAGCCTGCCGGCGAAGCCGACCTCGGAACTCGACGTCGATGCGGTGATCACCATGATGCTCGGGCGCGATCTCGAAACGATGTTCCCGGCGCGCGGCACGCTCGGCGGCGAGCCGCTCCTCCAGGTCGAGGGGCTGCTCGCCGACGGGCTGAGCGAGGCGGTGAGCTTCACGGTCCGCCCCGGCGAGATCGTCGGCCTCACCGGCCAGCTCGGCTCGGGCGCGTCGAACGTGGTGATGGCGCTCGCCGGCATGCTGCCGCCCGAGGCCGGCCGCGTCCTTCTCGCCGGCGCGGAAATCTCGCTCCGCAGCCGCGCCGCCACGCTCGAGCGCGGCATCGCCTATTGCTCGGCCGACCGCAAGCGCGACGGCATCTTCGCCGAGCGTCCGATCCGCGAGAACCTGTCCTCGCCGTGGATCCGCTCGGTCGCGCCGGGGGGCTTCATCTCCACCCGTCAGGAGCGCGACAAGGCCGTTGCGATCGCCGCACGCTTCGCCATCGACGTGAAGCGGATGGGTTCGGCCGTCGGCACGCTGTCGGGCGGCAACCAGCAGAAGGTGGCCGTCGGTAAATGGCTCGGCGCCGACCCAAAGGTGATGCTGCTGGAGGAGCCGACCCGCGGCGTCGACATCGGCGCCCGCGCCGAAATCTACCAGCGTCTCCGCGACCTTTGCGCCGCAGGCCTCGGCATCATCGTGTCGAGCTCGGACACCGCCGAGGTGCTGGGTCTTTCCGACACGATCGCGACCTTCTACCGTGGGCGGCTCACAACCATGAGGCCACAGGCGGAATGGACAGAGGACGCCCTGGTCCGCGAGGTGATGCACCAGGAGGCCGCGGCGTGAGCGAGCTCGGGCCGGGGGCCGCAAGCATGACAAGCGGCGCTCCATCGGCAGGCGGCCGTCCGGAGTGGCTGCCCTTCGCCATCGTCGTCGGACTTGCGGCGGTGACAGTGCTGGTCGCGGTCTTCGCCACGCCGAGCTTTCTCACCGTCGACAATATCCGCGCCATCCTCCGTAACGCGGCGATTGTCGGCATCGTCGCGGTCGGCATGACGCCGGTCACGCTCTCCGGCAACTTCGTCTCCCTCGGCATCACCCAGTCGGCGATGCTCGCCATGGTCTCCTTCGTCGCGATGCTCGGCGCGGGCTGGGGCGTGGTGCCATCGGTGATCGCTGTGATCGTGCTCCTCGTCGCCGTCGGCATGCTCCAGGGCGCGATCATCGCCGCCGGCCTGAACCCGGTGATCACCACGCTCGCCGCGGGCGCGATCATCTTCGGCGTCGTCTCGGAGCTGACGCACGGCGGTATCGTGCGGGCCGGCGACAACGCCATCGACTGGGATCAGGCGTCGGTTGCGGGCATCCCCGTTGAGGTGCTGATCTTCATCCTCTTTGCCGCGCTGGTCACTTTCGTCATGCAGCGGACCGTCACGGGCCGCGAGACCACGTTGATCGGGGCCAACCGCGCCACCGCCGAGATCAGCGGCATCTCGTTCACGCGCGTCACCACACTCGCCTTCGCGATCTTCTCCGTAAGCCTCGCCCTGGCCGGCATCATCAACGGCGCCGCCTTCGGCCAGGCGACGGCGGTATCGTTCCCCGGCCTCACCGTCGACGTGATCGCCGCGGTCCTGGTCGGCGGCACCGCGATCCAGGGCGGGCGCGGCTCGCCGCTCCGCTCCGCCGGAGGCGCGATCCTGATCGCGGTCATCTCCAACATGATGGTGCTCAACGATTTCTCCACCGGCGGCCGGCTCGCAGTCCAGGGCGGGGTGGTAGTGGTCATCGTCGTGCTCCTCAATCTCCTGTGGCGGCGGGGGACGCGGCGATGAGAGGCGGCCTGCTGTCGCGGCTCGGTCCCTATGTCCTGCCGTTCCTGGTGCTGGTGATCACCTGGGTGGTGATCGCGACGCTGACGCCGACCTTCCGCGGGCAGGCGAGCGTCTATTCGGTGCTGAACGGCTTCCCGCTGATCGGCCTCGCCGCGCTTGGTCTCGCGGTGACGATCATCGCAGGCGAGTTCGACCTCTCGGTCGGGTCGATGGCGGCGCTGTCGGCAGCGATTGCGGTGCTCTCGTCGCAGCTCGGGCTGATCGGCGCGATGGGCATAGCGGTGATCGCCTGCACCGTGCTCGGCGCGCTCCAGGGCGCGCTGATCAGCCGGCTCGGCATCAACTCGCTGGTCTTCACCATCGGCACGCTGATCCTGATCCGCGGCCTCACCTACATGATCACCGACTCCGCGCCTATCATGATCGAGAATTTCGAGATTACCGACCCGCTGCTCAAGCGCTTCGGGGTTTTCTCGTGGAGCTCGATCGTCGCCATCGCCGTGTTCGTGATCGGCGGCGTTTTCCTCACCTACACCCGCTGGGGCCGTGAGATCTTTGCCATCGGCGGGGCCCGCAACGAGGCGATCGCGGCTGGCGTTCCCCGCGTCCGGCCATTGGCGGTGGCCTTCGCTATCTCCGCCTTCTGTGCGGCCCTCGCTGGCGCGCTGGCGGCGATGCGCGGCGGCAGCGCCGCGCCCCAGAACTACGAAGACCTGCTGCTCTCCGGCGCGGCAGCGGCGCTGCTCGGCGGTATCAGCCTCTATGGTGGGCGCGGCACTGTCCTCAACGTGGCGCTCGGCGTGGCGATCCTTTCGGTGGTCGGTACCGGGCTTGCGGCACGCGGCTCGTCCGCTTCGCTCGTCCAGCTCGTCACCGGCGCGCTGCTGCTTGGCGTCATCACCATCGAATTCCTCGCCGGGCGCCTGACCCTGAGCAATACCGTATTCGGCCGCGCCGTCCCAGGCGCGGCCTCCCGCCGTCGGCCGGCCCAAGGCTGACCGGCTGACCGATCGCAAGGAGATGACATGGCAGGACGTCTGGACGGCAAGATCGCGATCGTGACGGGGGCGGCGACCGGCATCGGCTCGGCGACGGCGCGCCTTTTCGCGGCCGAAGGCGCAAAGGTCTACGCGGCGGATATCAAGGAGCCGGGCGCCGAACTTGCTGCCGCGATCAAGGCCAATCCCGGATCGCTGGCCTCCGCCAGGCTCGACGTGCGCAGCGAGGAGGAATGGGCCGCCGCCCTGGAGGCCTGCACCGCGACCTATGGTGCGCCCAATGTGCTGATCAACAACGCCGGCATCGGATCGAGCCACAAGCCGGTGCATGAAGAGAGCGTCGAGAAGATGCGGGCCAACTTCGAGGTCAACGTCATCGGCATGTTCCTCGGCATGAAGACCGTGCTGCCGGGGATGATGGCAGCCCGGGAGGGCGCGATCGTCAACGTCGCGTCGGTGTGGGGCTGGAGCGGCATCAAGAACAATGTCGCCTACCAGACCGCCAAGGCCGCGGCGGTGATGTTGTCGAAGAACGCCGCCGTCACCTACGCCCCCTACAACATCCGCATCAACTGCGTGCTTCCCGGATATGTCGACACGCCCATGTCGCGAACCGTCACGGACGAGGACGCAAAGATGCTGATGGAGTTCACGCCGCTCGGCCGCCGGGCGGAGCCGGAGGAGTTGGCGCCGATGTTCGTCTTCCTCGCCTCCGACGAATCGAGCTTCGTTGCCGCTGCCAACTTCATGAACGACGGGGGGATGTCCGCACTATGAGCGAACCGGCCACGGTCCAGACTTTCGCGCTCGGCGATTTCGCCCTCGATGGCGGCGTGACGTTGCCTGACGCAAGGCTCGCTTACGTCACCTATGGCAGGCTCGCCGAAGGCCGCGACAACGTCATCGTCTTCCCGACCTGGTTCGTTGGTAGCCACCTCGACGTCGAATGGTTCATTGGCGAGGGCAAGGCGCTCGACACCGACAATTACTTCGTGATCGTGCCGCACATGTTCGGTAACGGCCAGTCGTCGTCGCCTTCGAACACGCCGCCGCCTTTCGACCGCGGCCGCTTCCCCGCGATCAGCGTCCAAGACAATGTCCGGGCTCAGCATCGGCTGGTGACCGAGGTCTTCGACGTCAGGCGGATCCGGCTCGTCATCGGCGGCTCGATGGGGGCGTTCCAGGCCTATCAGTGGGGCCTCGCCCATCCCGACCTGGTGGAGCGAATCTCGCCGATGTGCGGGGCGGCGCGGGTCAGCCGCCACTGCTACGTCTTCCTCGACGGCGCCAAGGCAGCGCTGCTCACCGATCCGGCTTTCGAGGGCGGTGACTACGACGCCCCGCCCGAGGTTGGCCTGAAGGCGCTTGGCCGGGTCTGGGCAGGCTGGGCGCTGTCGCAACAGTTCTACCGCGACGAGCTTTACAAGGTGATGGGCTTCAACAACGTTGAGGCCTTCCTCACCGGGTTCTGGGAGGCATTTTGGGTCAAGTGTGACGCCAACGACCTGTTGTGCCAACTCCACGTCTGGCAGACCGCGGACATCGCCAAGACCCCCGGCTATGACGGCGACCTCGAGCGCGCCCTCGGGGCGATCAGGGCGAAGGCGATGCTGAGCCCGGGCGAGAAGGACCTTTATTTTCCGCCCGAAGACATGGCGTGGGAGGCGTCGAAGATGCGAAGCGCTGAGTGCCGGCCGATCCCCGGACCGTGGGGGCATTTTTCCGAGGTCGGCATCGACCCCGCCTGCAACGCGTTCCTGAGCCACAGCATCCGGACGCTGCTCGCGCACTGATCGCCGCTGACGCCCGACTGGCCGGAAAAAGAAGTTGCCTTAGGTTGGGTAAGGCGCGGGTAGCGTTTGGCCACGACCAAACCCACCCCCTCAAGCAATCCAGCACGTCTTTTTGGCCGACATCCCCCAGATGACTGGGTCTTTCGATCGAGCTTAGAACCATGGACGGCGTCAATCAAATTCGATCAACCATTCCTCCCGGCTAAAAAGAAGGCGATCACGCCGGCAACCGGTCGACCAGGTTCTTGACATTCGACACATGCCAACGCCCGCCACGCGCGGTGCGGACGCCGCGGTTGTTAAGCGTCGCCGCGAGGCCACGCAGATCCCTCACGCCCGAGACTCGAAGCGACTCGATGATCGGGAGTACGTTTGCGGCGAAGGCGGCTGCTTCGGCCTTCTGAACCTCGCGGCCCCGCGCCGCTGCCTCGGCAGCATTGCTTCGGTTGCCAAGCCGGGCACCCTGAGCCTTCCGGGTCGCGAGCGCCGATCGCGTTCGTTCCGAGATTAGCCGGCGTTCCTTCTCGGCGAGTGCAGCATAAAGATGCAGCATGAAGGGGTCCGCGTCTGCACCAAGCTCGGCGACGATGAACGGGACACGCTGCGCCATCAGACCGGCGATGAAGGCGACATCGCGCGAAAGCCGATCGAGCTTGGCGACGATCACCGGACACTTGCCCGTCCTGCCGGCGGCGAGCGCCGCGGCGAGCTGTGGGCGCCGCTCCAGGGCGTCGGCTCCCTTGCCAGTCTCGACCTCCGTGAACTCGGCTATGAGAGAGTAGCGCTCGGCTTCGGCAAATCGCGCGACAGCGGTTCTCTGCGCCTCGATCCCGAGGCCGGATCGGCCCTGCCTGGCGGTTGAGACTCTGTAGTAGGCGACGGCATGTTGCATAGCGACACAGACCCTCCGCTTCCGTACAGACAGCATACCACCGTTTGCCGTTTGTACGGAACCTAAGTATATGATTCTATTTAATGATTAAGCGCCGATCCTGTCGTCGTCACGCTACGAAGATGTCCGCCGCGGAAAGATTGAGATTCGTATCGAGTGTAGCCACAAGGACATCCCCCTTGCCCTTATCCTTTTTGCCCGTGGCATCGTACCAAAGCTCACCTTTCTGCTCGAAATAGTACACGACGTGCTTGTCCTTCGAGGGCTTCTTCGAGCCGACGCCGAATGCCTTGCTCGGGAGGGTCCCAGGATCGAGTCGTGTGAAGATGGAACCGGAGAATTGAATGGTGTCGTCCGCGGGCGAAAAGTCCGTGATGATGTCGGCGTTGGCCTTGGCCGCCGACTTGGGCTTGATCGCGCTGTCGAAGACGAAGGTGTCCTTACCCGCACCACCCGTAAGGGTGTCGATGCCCACGCCCCCGGAAATCCGGTCATCGCCCCCGGCAGCGTCGATCGTGTCGGCGCCCCCCAGCCCGTTCACGGTATCGGCGAACTGCGTAGTCTTGGCCTTACCCGTCGGAGCAGTTGTCGAGGTAATCGTATCGCCCGCGTCTGTGCCGTTGATGACGGCACCACCGCTCGCCGCGGCCTTGCTGACCAGCACGACATCGTTACCGGTATCGCCCTTGTAGGTGATCGTCAAGTTCCGCCCGCCAACAGTGAGGCTTGCGCCTTCGGCGAGACCGGCAAAGGTGCCAACCACCGCGTCGGCGCCGTCGTTGGCAATGATGATGAAGCTCTGGTCGGAGGAGGTACTCGGCTGAAAGCCGTTGATCAGCGAAGTTTGAAGCGTGGCGCCCCCAAGGGTTACCCCGCCCGTCACATTCAGCTGGTCGTGGCCGGTGCCTGCAACGGTACCGCCGAGTTCCGCCTTGAACGTGGCGCCAGACGTAAACTTTACGCCACTCGTGCTCAACTTGCCGGCACTGGCGCCGGGGCTGAGCGTCCCACCCGCCTTGACATCCACCGACCCACCACCGGTATTGCCCTTTCCGGCCAGTGTTCCTCCATTCTTCACCGCAATCGTCGAGGCCGATGACCCGAGCGAGCCGTCGACCTGCAGAATGCCCGCGTTGATGTCGACCTTGCCGGCGAAGGAACTCGCACCGGTGAGCGTCAATTTGCCTGAACCCACCTTCGTCAAACTTGGATCGCTGAAGTTCCCACTGCCCGTGATCGAACCGCTCAGCACGGTCGATCGATTGTTCCCGCCGACGACCAACACCGAGAAGTCGAGATCGAAGGTTCCAGCTCCCTCGATAGAACCGACCTCAATCTTTTGGTTGCTGTCGGGGCCGGCGCTGTTGAACGCGACAGTGCCGCCCGCATTGGCGATCAGCCGCGCCGTCCCCGCGCTGCTATTGCCGATGAATTCGGTCGTGGCACCGTTGTTGGTAGTGATCGTGGCCGAGCCGGCGCTGCTCTCGCCCTTGAAGGTCAGGGTCTTGTTGTTGATGATTGTTGCCGATCCCGCATCGGCCTGCTCCTCAAAGGAGAAATTGGTGCTCGACGTGGTGTTCGTGATGGCCGCCGATCCCGCATCGCTCGTGCCGTAAAATCTCAAATTGTCGTTGTTGGTGATTTCTGCGCTGCCGCCTGTGCTGTCACCGAGGAACGAAACGATGTTGTTGTTGACGATTGTCGCGTGACCAGCGCTACTCGTCCCAAGAAAGGCTGCCTGTCCGAAGGACCCATTCGAATTCAACGTTGCGGTGCCGAGGCTCGCCGAGCCCTGGAATTGCAGCGAATTGTCGACGTTGATGGTGACATTGTCGCCATTGATGATGCCCGCGCCCGACAACACGACGAATTGTGCGATGCTGACATTGAACGTGTAGGCAGGAGCCGCATCCTCAAACTTCCAAGCCCCAATCCCGGTCCCACTAATTCCGCTTGTGAAATAGATGGGAACAATATTGGACCAGCTTGAGAAGATCGCGGTGTCGTCTGAATCTGGGACGACGCCTCCGATCCAATTCGACGTGCTGTTGAAGTTGCCACTCGCCGCGTTACTTGCCCAAACAATGTCTGTCATCGGAATCCCTAAGTTCCCGATGCCAATCACCGGTGCCCCAGTGTGGCCTGCGCCGCGCGCGGCAAGTTAATTCGTAAATGAGTAGTCGGCAACCAGCCTCGGGCCAACGCGTTGCGAGTCTTCAGTCGTGGCCTTCCGGAACAGGAACTCGGCGACCTTGGCGGTGGCCTTGGTGGCGCCGAGGTCGAGTTCGTCGCGATAGTGCTTGCGGAGGGTCTTTGGGTCGATGCCGACGACGCGGGCGATGTTGAGTTCAGGCACACCATAGGCCGCGAGCGCCTCGACCTGGCGACGACCGCGTTCGTCGGGACGGTGGGCACGGCGACCCATCTCAGGTCCCGACGTGTTCGAGGAGCGGTGGCCCCTTGGCCGCCGGCTGGCCGAGCATGTTGCCATTCGCGTCCCGCGGAGGCGGCGAGATGATGACGCGCTGGATCTTCATGATCGGACCGGCGTTGCCGACGTGCTCCTGAACGGTCGTCTCCTTCCAGTGGGCCCTCGTCTTGAGCCAGAAGATGCAGGCGGTGACGGACTGCGGTCCGTCGCCCATCGCCTTCCGGAACAGGCTCTCGGCGATCCTGCTGTTGGCCTTGATGCTGCCGGTGTCGAGTTCGTCCCGGTAGTGCTTGCGGAGGGTCTTGGCGTCGATACCGATGACCCTGGCGATGTCGGCTTCGGGGACGCCATAGGCAGCCATCGCCTCGACCTGGCGGCGTCCGGCGGGCTCGGGGATATGAGGACGACGGCCCATCAGTCCCTCCGATACGCGACGGTCAGAAGCTTCGGACGGTGCGGGTTCGCCAGACCGGGAGACCCCTGCTTCGGCGCATAGAGCCGCATCCACTCGTCGACGTCGCGGACCGGCGGCGGCATCCGGACCACGACCTGGTGACGGACCTCGGTCTCGTGGACCGTGGTCTCCTTCCACCCGGCCCGGGTCTTCATCCAGAAGATCGCGGCGATCACCGACTCCCGTCCATCTCCCGTCGCCTTCCGGAAGAGGTTCTCCGCGACCTTGGCGTTGGCCTTGACGTGGCCGTACTTGAGTTCCTCCCGGTAGTGCTTCCGCAGCGTCTTGGGATCGATTCCGATCACGCCGGCGATGTCGATCTCGGGGACGCCGTAGCCGGCCAGCGCCTCAACCTGGCGGCGAGTAACCGGATCGGGCTTGTGGGCAGGGCGTCCCATGATCAGGCCTCCTCACCGACATTGTCGAGGGCGAGACGGAACGATCCTTTGTCGTTCCCAGGTAGTTCTGCCTCCCCGATCCGTGTCTGACGCGGTCTGTCAGGAGTTCCGGGTTGGTCCACGCCCCGTTCACGGGCCATTGTCAGGAATGACATGCCTGAGGCTTCGAGGACCGCCTCCTCCCCGGTGAAGTCCTGCCAGCGCCGGATGGCAACATCGACATAGGCGGGGTTCAACTCGATCGCATGACAGGATCGGCCGGTCATCTCGGCGGCAATGA
>JAGRKZ010000256.1 GCA_020442065.1 Bauldia sp. | reverse complement strand
ATGAAACTGATCGGCTGCGTGAAGATGCCGATATTGGGCCGCATCGGCAGCGTCACCCCGCCGATGACCACGGTCTTGGTGCCCGACTTCGGCGCCGGAAACGGCGTCGCCGGGGCGAGGATGACGTCGACCCGCGCGAACACCCCGCGCATGGCCTCGCGGAACCAGGAGCGGAAACGCTGGGCCTGGATCACCCACGGCGCCGGCACCATGGCGCCCGAGATCAGCCGGTCGCGGACCTCCGGATCGAAGTCCCCTGCCCGGCTCTTCAACCGCGGCAGGTGGAGCGTCGCGGATTCGGCCGTCGTGATGACGTAGGCCGCGGCGCGAGCCCGCGCCGCCTCAGGCACCATCACCTCCTCGGTCACGCCCAGGGCCGCGGCGACGGTGTCGACGGCGGCATTGGCCTCGCTCCACTGCGGGTCGCGGAAGTAGCCGCCCGCCACGGCGATGCGGAGCCCGTCGACGCCCTTGTTCAGTTCGGCCATCGCCGCCACCGGCGGACACCGGACCTGGGCGGGATCGGCCGGATCATCGCCCTGAAGCACGTCGAGCATCAGCGCGAGATCGGCGACCGAGCGGGCGAAGGGGCCGAGATGATCGAGGCTGGCGCAGAACGGGTAGGTGCCGGTCCGCGACAGGCGGCCGAACGTCGGCTTGAGGCCGAAGAGGCCGCAGAAGGAGGACGGCACGCGGATCGAGCCGTTGGTGTCGGAGCCAAGCGAGGCGGCGACCATGCCGCTCGCCACCGCCGTGCCCGAGCCACCGGACGAGCCGCCCGACATATGGCCCGGATCGTGGGGGTTGAGGGATGCGCCGTCGTGGAGGTTCTCGCCTGTGAAGTCGTAGGCGTATTCGCCCATGTTGAGGCCGCCGAGCAGAACCGCGCCGGCCTCGCCCATCCGCCGCACCAGCGTCGCGTCGGCCGCGGCCGGCGGATTGTCACGGTTGATCAGCGATCCGGCGCGGGTGGTGATCCCGGCGATGTCGAACAGATTCTTGACGGCATAGGGAACGCCCGCCAACGGCAGCACCACCCCGGCGGCGACACTCGCATCGACCGCCGCCGCTTCGGCCAGCGCCCGCGCCGGCGTCGCATCGGTGAACGCGCCGAGGCGCGGATCGGCGGCCACAACGCGGTCGAGCGCGGCCTCGGTGATCGCGCGCGCACTGATGCGACCGCCGTTGACGGCAGCGGCGATCTCATGCGCCGGCCGGAGGAGGATATCGTCGGCCGTCACGGTTCGAACACCGGGGCGGGTTCGACATGATCATCGAGCGGGAAGCTGTTGACGAGCGCGGCGATCCCGGCGGTTGCGGCGAGCGTCGCCACCACGGTCGGTCGCCAGGCGGGATCGACCGGCAGGTCGATCAAGACCGCCATGTGATCGACATGAGCCTCGGCGTCAAAGGGTGCGGTCATAGGTCCTGTGGAGATTGTCAAACCGAATTCTCGTATATACATTAATTGGCGGGATGGAGATAACCTTCGATCCTGAGAAGTGGCGACGAACGCGGGAAGAACGCGATCTCGACTTTCGCGACGCGCCGAGGTGTTTTCGGGTCCGACGCTGGATTTCCGTGATGACCGCAGAGACTACGGCGAAGACCGCTACATCAGCGTCGGGCTGCTCCGTGATCGACGGGTGATCATCGTCTGGACGCAGCGAGGCCGGGCGCGCCACATCATCTCGATGAGAAAAGGCAATGACCGGGAAAAAGCGAAATATCGCCACCGACTTGGCTAGGCACGATGCGCACGAGATCAAGCCGGAAGAGTACGAAGACATCCCCGAGCTCACCGACGACTGGTTCGAGCAGGCCAACCTGCACGTCGGCGGCAAGCTGGTCCGCCGCGGACGCCCGCCCGTCGCGACGCGCAAGGAAGCGGTGAGCATCCGTCTCTCGCAGGACGTGCTGCGCCACTTTCGCGAGGGCGGTCCCGGATGGCAGACGCGCATCAACGAGGCGCTGCGCGACTGGATCAAGCAGGTCGGCTGACGGCCAGTCAACGTTGAACCGCCGCCTCGAGCGCGGCGAGCGGCGCCGACCAGCCGACGATCCCGCCCTGCGCCGTCATCATGCGCAGCGCCGACGCCTTGAACTCGGGGAAATAGCTCTCGGTGGCATCCTCGATCAAAAGGCAATCGAAGCCGCGATCGTTCGCCTCCCGCATGGTCGTCTGCACGCAGACCTCCGTGGTCACACCGGCAACGATGAGGTGGGTCACGCCGAGGCGCGCAAGGTCGTCACCGAGCGAGGTGGCATAGAACGCCCCCTTGCCCGGCTTGTCGATGACGATCTCGCCATCGACCGGCGCCAGCGCGTCGACGATGCCGTGGCCGGGCTCGCCATGGATCAGGATCCGCCCCATCGGGCCGTCGTCCCCGATCCGCAGGGTCGGATTGCCGCGCCCGCGCTTGGCCGGCGGGCAATCGCCGAGATCGGGGCGATGGCCCTCGCGGGTGTGGATCACCGGCCAGCCCTGCTCCCGGAACAGGCCGATCAGCCGCGCGACGGTGGGGATGATCGCCTGGAGCCGAGTGACGTCGTTGCCGAGAGTCTCGCCGAAACCGCCGGGCTCGACGAAATCGCGCTGCATGTCGATGACGACGAGCGCGGCCTTGCCCGGCGGGAAGCTGTAAGCGAACGGTGCGGCGTCGACGGTGATCAAGGGTGCGATTCCGAAGTCAGGCGCGAGACCGAAAATCTCTCCATCCCGCTCATTCCGGTGCAAGCGGGGACTCCAGCTTATCGAACGACATGCACTGGCGTCCCGATAATTGGATGCCCGCGCCCGCGGGCTTGGGCGGGTGTTGCGGGTCCACATCCCCGGATTGCGCATCGCAACGCCCGTGCCAACATGCATGCAATGCTGAAAAGGGCCGGAAGCCTCGAGGGTTCGGATCGGCTGGACGACCCACGCGCCAAGCGAGGCCGGCAGCCTGACGCGCAATTGCGCGGCGAGGGCACAGGCTGCCTAATCAATGAGCTGGCAAAACGGAAGCGCCCAGCCCCGGGGGGAGGCTGGGCGCTCCGGCGCCTTTACAAGCGCTGGCGCCGAACTAAACGCCGGCGTCGACGAACCGCCCTCGGCGAGACGGGGGGCGCTACCGAAATGGGACGGCTCGCTCTTGTCGTGAAGTGGTGCCACCGAGCAGGCATTTCAAGAGGGGGCCGGGCCGCGTCGGGACGTCCCCCCGGGGGCGCCGCGCCCTTACTGAGAAAGGTAATAGTTGATCTTGTAGAGACCGGGATCGGAGGGCTTGCCGGTGGTCACGTTGTAGATGGCCACCGAAGTGTTGAGCCCCTGGGCGTCGGTGACGATCCACTGCTTGAGCTCGTAGGTGTTGCGGTCGAACACCAGGGTGAGCTTGCCGTTCACCAGCTTTGACTTCTCGACGATCACGACCGCGATGAGGTCCGGTTCCTCGCGCACTTCATCGACCAGGCCACGCTCGGTCAGGTCGATGTTCTGGGCCAGCAGGTAGCGGAGCGGGGTCTTGTTGAGCGGATAGAAATCCTGGGTCATCGTCCGGGTGTTGAGCACCGAGACGTTGCGGCCGTCGGAGATCACGTCGAGCTTGACCGGCGGCTTGTACTGGAACCGGATCTTGCCGGGCCGGGCGATATGGAAAACGCCTTCGGACTGCTCGCCATGAGGGCCGAACTGGATGAAGTCCCCCTCCATGGTCGAGAATCGGTTGAAGTAGGCGGTGATGTTGGCGAGCGTCGCCTGCCGCCCGCCGGCCGCGGGCGCAGGGCTGGCCGCCGGCGGATCCTGGGACTTCTTCTTGCCGATGTTCAGCCGCAGTCCACCGCCGCCATCGGCGACGGGGGTGGCCACCGGCGCGTTGCCGGGGCGCGGCTTCGGCATCGGCACCGGATCGACCGGGGCGCCGGCGTGCGCAACCATGGCGCCGGCCACCGTGAGGACGGTCGCAGCGAGCCCAGCCCGCAATTTCGCCCATCCCCAAGCGGTCCGGTCGTCACGTCGCGTCAAAGGTCGCTCCCTGGCGGGCAGGAGGTCCAACATCCTCCAGCGGATATCCCTATCCTATATGGCTAATTCGCGGCGCGCGACCTTTTGGAGCACGCTTCCTGCCGCTAGCGGAAGGCCTCTTCCTCCGCCTCGCCCACCAGGATCTCGCGCTTGCCCGCATGATTGGCGGGACCGACGACGCCGTCCTTCTCCATCCGCTCGATGATCGAGGCGGCGCGGTTGTAGCCGATCGAAAGGCGCCGCTGGATGTAGCTGGTCGAGACCTTGCGGTCGCGGAGGACGATGGCGACGGCCTTGTCGTAGAGGTCGCCCGATTCGGGATCGCCGCCCATCTGCTCGTAGTTGGAGGCGTCGACCTCGTCGTCGTCGGCCGTGATCGCCTCCAGGTACTCCGGCACCCCCTGATCCTTGAGGTGACGGACGATGTCCTCGACTTCGTCGTCGGCGACGAAGGGGCCGTGAACGCGCTGGATGCGGCCGCCGCCGGCCATGAACAGCATGTCGCCCTGGCCGAGCAGCTGCTCGGCGCCCTGTTCGCCAAGGATGGTGCGGCTGTCG
>JAGRKZ010000007.1 GCA_020442065.1 Bauldia sp. | reverse complement strand
TGGGCGGCGAGCGCCTCGAACTTGTTGGGCGCCGAGGTGAAGCCGAGGCCGGTAATCGCCGCGATACGGTCGGCGACCGCCTCGGCAAACCCCTTCGGCGCGTTGAGTCCGGTACCGACCGCCGTGCCACCTTGGGCGAGTTGCATCAGCATCGGCAGCGTCATCTCGATGCGGGCGATGCCGTTCTCGACCTGCTGGGAATACCCCGAGAACTCCTGGCCGAGGGTGATCGGCGTCGCGTCCTGGGTATGAGTGCGGCCGATCTTGATGATGTCCTTCCACGCCTGCGCCTTGTCGTTGAGCGCGTTGCGGAGCTTCTGCAGCGCGGGGATCAGGCGATGCACAGTCTCTTCCGCGGCCGCGATGTGCATGGCGGTCGGAAAGCAGTCGTTGGACGACTGGCTCATGTTGACGTGGTTGTTGGGATGGACCGGCGCCTTCGACCCCATCTCGCCGCCAAGGATCTCGATCGCGCGGTTGGAGATGACCTCGTTGGCGTTCATGTTCGACTGGGTACCCGAGCCGGTCTGCCACACCACGAGCGGAAAATGCCCGTCGAGCTTGCCCTCGAGCACTTCGTTCGCCGCCTGCACGATCGCCGCGCCCAGTTTGGCGTCGAGCCGTCCGAGGCTCATGTTGGCTTCAGCGGCGGCCCGCTTGACGATGCCGAGCGCCCGCACCACGGGTTCGGGGATGCGCTCGCCGCCGATCGGAAAATTCTGAATCGAGCGCTGGGTCTGCGCGCCCCAGTAACGGTCGACGGGAACGTCGATCGGCCCGAAGGTGTCGGTTTCGACGCGCGTCCTGGTGTCAGCCGTGCGGACCGGCTGGAAATGCGATCGCTTGCCCATCGATGAAACGCCGGAAGTTGGTGGAAGGGTCAGCCCCGCATGTATTGGCTTTCGCCGAAGGGGTAAAGAGCGCGCGTCGCCGCGGGTGCGAGCCTGCGACGACGCGCGGCAATCGCGGAGCCCCCCAATCCACTGCCGGGGCGACTCGGGTCAGCTCTTCTTCCGGAACGCGTCGAGGCTGACCACCTGCGCTTCGCCCGCGGCGGGCTCGTCATCCTCACCGTCGGCGGCGTCGGCCGGGGCGTCCGCCGACGCCTCGATCGGCGCGGGACCCTCTGCCTCGTCGGCGACGGCCCCCTCATCAACCACCGCGACCACCCGCGGCGCCTCGGCCAGCGATTGTCCTGCCTTGGCCTTGGCCTCGATCTCGAACTGGACCGCGAACGGCACCGATGGATCGGCGAAGCTCTTCACCGCCGTGAACGGCACCAAGAGCCGCTCCGGGATGCCGTTGAAAGACAGCCCGACCTCGAAAGCGTGCTCGTTGACGGTGAGGTCCCAGAACTGGTGCTGGAGGACGATGGTCATATCCTCGGGATAACGCGACAGCAGCCGGCTCGAGACCCGCACCCCGGGGGCGTGGGTCGCGAAGGTGACGAAGAAATGATGCTCGCCGGGCAGGCCGGTGCGAGCAACTTCCGACAGTACCTTGCGGACAACGCCGCGAAGCGCGTCCTGGGTCAGGATGTCGTAGCGGATGTGGTCGTCGGCCATGGCCCCGTATGCCGAAACGGGGCGCACCGGCCCCGGGAAATGAAGTGGAGGCTTCTGTTGCCAGGCGCCTCCGGACCCCGCCTTACGGTGCGAACCGCAAGGGCTTTGGATGAGGTTGCATCACCGCATTACGCGGCGAGGCGAGCCTCGGCATAGTTGTCGTTGGCAACTATATGTTTGGCCCGATAACGGTGGATACCATGCCGGGCGAAAGCCCATCCTTTACGCCCTCGTCGATCCTGTTTCGCCCCCGCCGGAAACCACGCCGTCCGTGGTTCATGGGTTCTGGTGGAGGCGCCGGGCACTGCCCCCGGGTCCGAAGGTTTATTGCGATGGCCGTTTATCGCCATATCCGGATTGCTCCGGCACGCTGAAATATAGGGATTCGCGCCGCCATTGCAACGCAGCCGCGGTTGCCGCGGCCGCATCGGACGTCAGACGATGAGGAAGTCCTTGTGGCTGATGTCCAACCCGGCGGTAACGCTGCCGAAGTTCACAGCGTTGGACAGATCGCCACCGTCTTTGGAGTACGATAGGGTCCCAACGTCCTTGTCGTAGATCACGGCCTTCTTCTGGCCGGCATACTTGTCTGCGGTGAAGAACTTCGAGCCTTTGAGAGTGCCCTTGTCGCCGATGCCGTCGAAGACGGTCCGGTCGAGTTGCATCGTATCCTTGCTGCTCTTGAAATCGGCGACATGCGAATTGTTGCCGGGCATCAACGCGGAATCGAACACGAACGCGTCTTTGCCGCCGCCGCCGTTGAGGGTATTGATCCCGTTTCCGCCATAGATTGCGTCGCTACCCTTGCCGCCATAGATCGAGTCGTTCCCGCCGCGGCCCTTGATCGCGTCCCCGCCGTCGAAGCCGTACAACATATCGCCGCTGGTCGAGCCCTTGATCGTGTCGCTGCCCTTGAAGAGCTTCGGCTCGAAGCCGTCGTTGAAGAGCTTGTTCAACTCCTTCTTCGGAACCTCGATCTTGGCGACCCGATATTTCATCTGGTCGTCGACGAAGACGGTCACGCTGAGGAGGCCATCCTTGTAGACCGACGCGTAGCCCAGCGAGGCGGACACCGAGGACGAGAGCGGCTTGTAGCCGTTCAATTCGGACAGGTCGCTGTTGTCGACCGGCAGGTTCTTCGCAGCGAATACGACCATGTGAGTGCCTCCCCGTGCGGACCGATGGCGCACCGGCGCGCACCGACGACCGCCGCCTGAACGATTGGGCGGCACCGGAGGTGTCGAGTCAACCCATTCGCGGCACGGCCGGCGACGGCATGCGCACCGCTCGACACTCCCGCACCGTCGATCCGCAAGCCGCCGGTCTGAAAGTCGCGGCTGTCGGAACTAGCTGCCGGCCTCGGCGACGGCCGCATCAAGCTCCGGGCGTCGCAGGCGCTCGCCCTTGGCCAGCATGACGCGGTTGATACTGCCAACCCCCATCTCGAGGCTCTCGGCGATGCGCCGCGCCCGTTCGATGAAATGCTCGGCGGCTTTGGGTGGGCACACCTCGCGTGCCGTTGCCTCGAACAGCGCGAGCCAGCGGTCGAAATGGCGGCCGTCGACGGGAAGGAAGACGTGCTTCGGCATCGGCTGGCCGTGATAGCGGCCGCTCATCAGCGCCACCGACGACCAGAACGCGAACATGCGCTCAAGATGCGGCTCCCAGTCGGTGATACGCTCAGCGAAGATTGGGCCGATCAACCGATCATCACGGACGCGAGCGTAGAAGCCGCGCACCAGCCGCTCGATCATGGCATCGTCGATTCCGGTCTCGGCCTGGATTGCCCGCGTGATCGCTGCCCGGCGCTCAGTTGGCGATGTCGTGTCGTCCTGCATGATGAACCGGCGGCCGCCTTACCGGCGACCGTAGGCACGGAGGAACGTCCGCACCGCGGCCCGGGTCGCGGCCTCGACCTCGGCATCGCCAAGTCTCTGACCCATCATCGCCGGCCCGCGCAGGTCCATGTTGACGAGGCTGATCAACTGCCGTGCCGCAAGGTCGGGATCCTCGAGATCGAGAAAACCGTCGCGGGCGAGCCGTGTCAGCCGCGCGGAGACTGCCGACCAGACCCGACCGGGGCCGCGCTCGCGCCACGCCTCGAACAGCTCGGGATAGCGGTGACCCTCGGTCTCGACAAGCTTGTAGAGCGCTGCCGCGCGCCGGTCGCACATGCACGTCAGAGCCAGCCGGCGCGCGAAGGCGACGAGTTCGGCCTCAAGGTCCTGCGGCTGGTCGGGAAACGTAGCGAGTGTGGCGAAGAGCCCGGCATTGGCGCGCTCCGTGGTATCCTCCACCACTGCCGCAAATACCCGCTCCTTGTCGCCGATGAGATTGTAGATCGTCTGGCGAGACACCCCCGCCTCCGAGGCAATCGCGTCGATGCCTGTGCCGGCGAAGCCCTCCCGCGCGAACACCCGGCTGGCAGCATCGATGATCGCGGCCCGCCGCGATTCCGGCCCACGCCGCGCCTCGATACCGGGAATGAGCGCCATCGCACCTGTCATGGCGTGACACTAGTGTGCCTTGACTTCTTTTACAAGCGTGTCCAAAAATGTCGACATCCTTGGCGCCGGCCCGGCTTCTGACTGTACCGGTGGCGAGGCCACCGGTGTGAGACGGCTGGTTTGAGACCCGCCGCTCTGCACCACAAAACGCTGACAAGAACGAGTACGGCGCGACCGGGCGGTGCATCCTGGCGGGCACGGGCTCCGGGGTGCAGGGGACAGCCAGACAGCGAGGACAACTCCTGACCGATCTCGTCCGTTGTGCGACGCACGACGGACGCCCGCAATTGCTGATGCAAGCGGTGGGGCCGTCTTCATGGTGGCGCCACTCCCGAAAGGCCCCTGCCATGACGTCCCAGTCCACCCGCTACGCGATCGTCCTCGGCCTGCTCTCCGCGGTCGGCCCGTTCGCCATCGACATGTACCTGCCAGCCCTGCCCTCGATCTCCGACGACCTCGGCGCGACGACGGCAGCGACGCAGATGACCCTGATGGTGTTCTTCATCACCTTCGGCCTGTCGCAGCTCGTCTACGGCCCGGTTTCCGACATGATCGGCCGCAAGCGCCCGCTCTATTTCGGCCTGGCGCTGTTCGCGGCCGGTGCCATCGGCTCAGGTCTGTCGCCCTCGATCGAGTGGCTGATCTTCTTCCGCTTCGTCCAGGGGATTGGTGCCGCCGCCTGCGCCGTGACGCCACGCGCCATCATCCGCGACCTCCACACCGGGGTCGAGGCGGCGCGGCTGATGGCGATGGTGATGCTCGTCTTCAGCGTCTCGCCGATCCTTGCGCCGCTGATCGGCAGCGGCATCATCGTTCCCTTCGGCTGGCGGGCGGTGTTCGTCGCCGTGTTCTTCGTCGCGGTGCTGGCAATCGCGCTCGTCGCCTGGGCGCTACCCGAGACACTGCCCGCCGAGCGGCGGGCGTCCGCCGGGCTTGGCAGTGTCCTGTCGGGCTTCGGAAAGCTGCTCCGCGACCCGCGGTTCCTCGGCCTGACCTTCATCGGCGGCCTCGGCATCTCGAGCTTCTTCACCTTCCTCGCCAACTCCTCCTTCGTCTATATCGAGCACTACGGCCTGACCCCGACGGAGTTCAGCCTGGCGTTCTCGATCAACGCCGTCGGCTTCATCGGCGCCTCGCAGTTCGCGGCGCGGATCGCCCGCCGCTACGGCTTCGCCAAGATGATCCTGCGGGCAGTGACGGCCTATGCCGCTTTCGCGGTGAGCCTGTTCCTGCTCACCCTTGCCGGCGCCGACTGGCTGGTGGTTCTGATGGTCGGTCTGTTCCTGTCCTTCGCCTGCCTTGGCCTGGTGATCCCGACCACGATGGTGATGGCGCTCGAGGAGCATGGCCCGATCGCCGGCATGGCCTCCGCGCTTGGCGGGACGCTCCAGTTCCTCACCGGCGCAGTGATGATCTCGATCGCGAGCGTCATCTTCGACGGCACCTCGTTGCCGATGGTCGGCATCATCGCCGCCTGCTCGCTCGGGGCGCTGACGCTGGCCGTGGTGACGCTCGGCCGCCGCACGCCGGCGCCCGCCGCGGCCGAGTAGGCTGCGGATATCCACGGCCGGGACGTGGCGCGGGCTTTTGCCTCGCGCCACGCCGACCTACAGTCGATGCTCCCCGTCTGACGGAATCACGTCATGCGCCAGTACCTCGACCTGATGCGCCATGTCCTCGACCACGGCGTCGAGAAGACCGACCGCACCGGCACCGGCACGCGGTCGGTGTTCGGCTACCAGATGCGTTTCGACCTCGAAGCGGGCTTCCCGCTGCTCACCACCAAGAAGCTCCACCTCAGGTCGATCATCCACGAGTTGCTGTGGTTTCTCTCCGGCGACACCAACATCCGCTATCTCAAGGAGAATGGCGTCCGTATCTGGGACGAGTGGGCCGACGAGNNAGAACGGCGATCTCGGCCCGGTCTATGGGGCCGAGTGGCGGTCGTGGCCGACGCCGGACGGCGGCTCCATCGACCAGATCGCCCAGGTCGTCGAGCAGATTCGCAGGAACCCGGATTCGCGCCGGCTGATCGTCACGGCCTGGAACCCGGCCGACGTCGACCGCCAGGCGCTGCCGCCCTGCCACTGCCTGTTCCAGTTCTACGTCGCGCAAGAGGCGGGGAGCGCGGGAGGCGCGACAGGGATCGACCCAAGACCCCGGCTGTCGTGCCAGCTCTACCAGCGCTCGGCCGACATCTTCCTCGGTGTTCCCTTCAATATCGCCTCCTACGCCCTCCTCACCATGATGATGGCCCAGGTCACCGGCCTCCGCCCTGGCGATTTCGTCCACACCCTCGGCGACGCCCATCTCTATCTCAACCACATCGAGCAGGCCGAGCTACAGCTCGGCCGCGACCCGCGGCCGCTGCCGGTCATGCGCATCAACCCCGAGGTCGGGTCGATCTTCGATTTCGTCTATTCCGACTTCTCGCTCGAGGCCTACGACCCTCACCCGCACATCAAGGCCGAGGTCGCGGTGTGAGCGTCGCCATCCGCCCGGCGCGGCGCGAGGACGTCCCGGTGATCATGGGGCTGATCCGTGCCCTCGCCCGCTACGAGAAACTGGAGCACAAGGTCGAGGCGAACGAGGCGGCCCTTGCCGCCGCGCTGTTCGACACGCCGGCGCCACGGGTCTTCTGCGACCTCGCCGAGGCCGACGGCCGGCCGGCCGGCTTCGCCCTCTGGTTCTATTCGTTCTCCACCTTCGTCGGCCGCCACGGGATCTACCTCGAGGATCTCTTCGTCGAACCGGAGTTGCGCGGCGGCGGCATCGGCAAGGCGCTGATCCGCCACCTTGCCGCCCGCTGCGTCGCCGAGGGCCTCGGTCGATTCGAATGGTCGGTGCTTGATTGGAACGAGCCGGCGATCCACTTCTACCGCGCCCAGGGTGCCCGCCTGCTCGACGACTGGACCGTCTGCCGGGTCGAGGGCGAGGCGCTCCGCTCGCTTGGTGCGGACGGCTGAAACTGCAACCGGTCACAGGAGACGATGCTTGAAGGCGTTTGAGAATGCGATCGAGAAGACGATCATGGGCGCCCGCTGGCTGCTCGTCATCTTCTATCTCGGGCTTGGCGCGGCCCTCGTCGTCTATGCGGCGTCCTTCATCTACAAGTTCGTCAAGGTCGCCTCCGGCGTGTTCGCCTATGAGGAAGGCGAGATGATCCTCGCCATGCTGGGACTCATCGACGCCGCGCTGGTGGCGAGCCTCCTGGTGATGGTGATGATCTCGAGCTACGAGAACTACGTCAGCCGGCTCGACAATGCCGGCACCGAGCTGTCCTGGCTCGGCAAGCTCGATTCCGGCAGCCTCAAGATCAAGGTCGCCTCCTCGATCGTGGCGATCTCCTCGATTCACCTGCTCCAGGTCTTCCTCAACGCCACCCACTACACCGACACCAAGATCGTGATGTTCATGCTGCTGCACCTGACCTTCGTGGTCTCGGCGCTGCTCCTCGCCTACGTCGACCGCATCTCGTCAAAGACCAAGGACCCCAAGCAGCCGTGACCGGCTCCCCCGTCTCGCTGGCGCTGATCGCCGCCGTCGCTGACAACGGCGTGATCGGCGACGGCGGCTGCATGCCGTGGCGGCTCTCGTCGGACCTTCGCCGTTTCAAGGCATTGACGATGGGCCGGCCGATCGTGATGGGCCGTCGCACCTTCGACTCGATCGGCAAGCCTCTCGCCGGCCGCACCAACATCGTCGTCACGCGCAACAGCGGCTTTCGGGCTGAGGGCGTAATCGTCGCCGCCGATCTCACCGAGGCGCTTGATGCCGCGCGGCGGGCCGCCCGCAACGAGAGTGCCGCTGAGGTGTTCGTCGTCGGGGGCGGCGAGATCTACCGTCAGGCGATGGCGTCGGCCGATCGCCTCCACATCACCCACGTCCACGCCCGGCCAGCCGGGGACGTCACCTTTCCGCCGATCGACGCAGCGGTGTGGGAACGCGTCTCGGCGGAAGACATCCCAGCAGGCGACAAGGACAGCGCCCCCACCACTTATGCCGTCTATCGCCGTCGCGGCGTCCCATCCCGTTGACTCCGGGCACCTCGGACACCAAGTGGGGATCGAGACCGCTGCGAGCCGCCCTCACAGGGCCGGGTCGGCGTTGTAAGGCCCGGTGAGTTCGCATATAAACCGCGCCACATGGAAAACGGGCGGTATCGCGCCATTTCGGGCGTGGCCGTGCAGGCTCGGAAAGGAGCGAAATGCCCTGGAACAATCAATCCAGCGGCGGTGGCGGCTGGAAGGGGGGCAACGGCGGCCCTTGGGGCCAGCCTCCCCGCAACACCGGCGGGGGTGGCAGCGGTGGATCGACTCCGCCTGATCTCGAAGAGCTCCTGCGCCGCAGTCAGGATCGCCTGAAGCGCGTGCTTCCCGGCGGAGGCGGCGGTCGCAAGATGAACCCGATTGCGATCATCGGCATCCTGGTGATCGTCGTGGCGTTCCTTGCCTATAACTTCTTCACGTTCCGGGTCGAGCCGGACGAGCAGGGTGTCGTCCTGTTCTTCGGCAAGTACGACCGCGATGCGCCCCCGGGCCTCAATTTCCGCCTGCCCTACCCGATCGAGACCGTGTACACGCCGCGGGTGACACGCGTGAACCGGGTGACGATCGGCCAGTTCGCGGACGACCGCAACAGCGGCACCGCCGGGCGCGACATCCCCGAAGAGAGCCTGATGCTGACCGGCGACGAGAACATCGTCGACATCGATTTCTCTGTGCTCTGGGTGATCAACGACGCCTCCGACTTCCTGTTCAACATGGAGGACCCGGAAGGCACGGTGAAGGCCGCCGCCGAAAGCGCGATGCGCGAGGTGGTGGGCAACTCGAACATCCAGCCCCTCCTCACCCAGGCCCGCCAGATCACCGAGACCGAGGTCCAGCGCCTCATCCAGGAGATCATGGACAGCTTCCAGGCCGGCGTACAGATCACCCAGGTGCAGTTGCTCAAGGTCGATCCGCCGAACGAGGTCATCGCGGCCTTCCGCGACGTGCAGGCCGCGCGCGCCGACCAGGAGCGTCTCCAGAACGAGGCGCAGACCTACGCCAACCGCGTCATCCCCGAGGCGCGCGGCCAGGCGTCGCAGATCACCGAGGCCGCCATCGCCTACCGCGACCGGATCGTCAACGAAGCCCAGGGTCAGGCCTCGCGCTTCACCCAGGTCTACGATTCCTACAAGGCTTCGCCCGACGTGACGCGACAGCGCATGTATCTCGAAACGCTGCAGGACATCTTCTCGACCACCAACAAGGTGATCATCGACGAGGGCAGCAGCGGCACGGGAGTCGTGCCTTACCTGCCGCTCGACGAACTCAACCGGAGCCGGACATCGTCTCCCACCACGGGAGGCGGCCAGTGAGACGCGGCATCTTTGGAGGCGTCGGCCTCATCGTCCTGATCATTCTGGCGATCGCGGTTTACCTGTCGGTCTTCATCGTCAGCCAGACCCAGCAGGCGCTGGTGCTTCGTTTCGGCCGGGTGGTGCGCGAGGTCCAGGACCCCGGGCTCTACTACAAGCTGCCGCTCGTCGATAACGTGGTGTATGTCGACAAGCGCATCCTCGACCTCGACTCGCCGCCGCTCGAGATCATCGCTTCCGACCAGAAGCGGCTGGTCGTCGATGCCTGGGGCCGGTACCGGATCGTCAACCCGCTGCTGTTCTTCCAGTCGGTGGGAGGCGTCGAGGTCGCCGATTCCCGGCTCTCGACCTTCGTCAACTCGGCGGTCCGGCAGGTGCTCGGCGAGGCGACGTTCATCCAGCTGGTGCGCGACGAGCGGGCCGAGCTGATGGCGCGGATCACGGCCCGCGTCGACCGGGAGGCCCGCGGCCTCGGCATCGAGATGGTGGACGTCAAGATCCGCCGGGCCGACCTGCCCGAGGCGAACAGCCAGGCGATCTACCAGCGGATGCAGACCGAACGCGAACAGGAAGCGACCCAGATCCGGGCGCTCGGTGAGCAGCAGGCCCGCCGCATCCGCGCCGAGGCGGACCGTACCGCCACGGTCATTGTCGCCGAGGCCCAGAAGCAGTCGGAGGAGACGCGTGGCGCGGGCGAAGCCCAACGCAACCGTGAGCTCGCGGAGGCCTTCAACGCCGATCCGGAGTTCTTCGCCTTCTACCGCTCGATGCAGGCCTACCAGGCGGGCCTCGGCGGATCCGACACCCGCTGGGTGATCGGGCCGGATTCGGAGTTCTTCCGCTTCTTCAACGATCCGGGCGCGTCCGCCACGCCGAACGTGCCGGCCGACGCGCCGTCCCCGGCGGCAGCGGACGCAGGCAACACCTCGCCGGCAGCAGCCGCAGCACCCGTCTCCCCCGCTCCCGAAGCGGCGACTGGTGACGGCATCACGATCGAGTGATCCCGAGTGGCGGCGGCCATCGAGGCCGTCGCCATTTCGCCCTATTTCGATACTGTCTGTGATGTATCGATTTTCGAAAGGCGGTGCGCCGGCGGTGATGGCCTGTGACCGCCAGGAGGCTCCGCCGATGGCCGTATCCGAACTGCCGCGCTCGCTCCGTCTGCTCCCGGCCATGGGTCTCCTCGCAGGGGCGCTGCTTGGCGGCCCGGCAGCCCTTGCCAAGGGGCCGGAATCGGTCGCCGATGTCGCCGTCACCCTGCTCGACTCGGTCGTCAATATCTCGACCAGCCAGACCGTTGTCGGCGCGCGCGGCGTCAAACCGCCGGAGCTCCCCGATGGCTCGCCATTTCAGGATTTCTTCGACGATTTCTTCAATCAGGAGGGCAACGGACAGTCTGACGCGCCGCGTCGGGTCCAGTCGCTCGGGTCCGGCTTTGTCATCGATTCTTCGGGTATCATCGTCACCAACAACCACGTCATCGAAGGTGCCGACGAAATCACGGCGAATTTCAACGACGGCACCAAGCTCACCGCGACCCTGATCGGGACTGACGAGAAGACCGATCTCGCCGTGCTGAAGGTGGAGCCGGACAAGCCGCTGCGCGCCATTCCCTTCGGCGATTCCGAGGCGCTGCGCGTCGGCGACTGGGTGATGGCGATCGGCAATCCGTTCGGCCTTGGCGGGACGGTCACCGTCGGCATCGTCTCGGCCCGGAACCGCGACATCAACTCGGGTCCCTACGACAACTTCATTCAGACCGACGCCTCGATCAACCGCGGCAACTCCGGCGGCCCGCTGTTCAACATGGACGGCGAGGTCATCGGCATCAACACCGCGATCATCTCGCCGACCGGCGGCTCGATCGGCATCGGCTTTGCCATTCCCTCGAGCACGGCGGTCAACGTCATCAACCAGCTGCGCGAATTCGGCGAAACCCGCCGCGGCTGGCTTGGCGTACGCATCCAGGAAGTGACAGACGAGGTCGCCGAAGGGCTGTCGATGGCCGAGGCGTCTGGCGCGCTGGTCGCCGGCGTCACCGACGAGAGCCCGGCGGCGCTCGCGGGCATCGAACCTGGCGACGTCATTCTCGAATTCAACGGCCACAAGGTGAAGGCCATGCACGAGCTGCCGCGCCTCGTCGCCGACGAGCCGATCGGCAAGGAGGTGACGGTCGTCATCCTTCGCAAAGGGGCGCAGCAGGACGTCAAGGTCACGCTTGGCCGGCTCGAGGATTCCGAGGAGGTCGCGGCCATTGACGAGAACGCCCCGGAAGCCGAGACCGACCAGGCGCCGCCACCACCGCCGGTCATCGCCGGGCCGCTGGGCCTGACGCTGGCCGACCTCTCGCCCGACCTCCGCGACAAGTTCGGGATCGAGGACGGCGTCAACGGCGTCATCGTCACCGACGTCGCCGAGAACAGCGCCGCAGCCGAGAAACGGGTTCAGGCCGGCGACGTGATCGTCGAGATCTCGCAGGAGCCGGTCGCCAATCCCGCCGATGTCGAGAACCGCATCGCCGCGCTGAAGAGCGACGGCCGTAAATCGGCGCTGCTGCTTCTCGCCAACAAGGACGGCGACCTCCGCTTCGTTGCGGTCACGCTGCAATAGCCGGCGGGCGAAAGAGCTCGGAAATGCCAAAGGGCGGCCCCCGGGCCGCCCTTTCACGTCGGTTCAGGCCGAATCGCGCGGCTCCGCCGCCCAGCGACTCCTGCCAAGCCGGTAGAGCACATGCGTACGAAGCGGACTGTCCTCGGGCAGCGCGGGATGGTCGAAGTCGCCGTCCGCATCGCGGCGCACGCCGATCCGTTCCATGACGCGCTGGGAGCGGACATTGGGAGCCGCCGTGTAGGCGACGATCTCATCGAGGCCCAGCGGGCCGAAGCCCTCGGCAAGCGCGGCGCGGGCCGCCTCCGACGCATAGCCCTGGCCCCAGGACTGCCGACGGAGCCGCCAGCCGACCTCGACCGCCGGCGCGAAGGGCAGTTGCGTCACGGGGAACAGGCCGGCCGCACCGAGGAACTGTCCCGACGCCCGCTCCTCGAGCGCGTAGAAGGTCATCCCCTTCATCTCGAGCATGGCGCCGAAGCGTTCGATCATGGCGTCGGACTGCTTCGGGGTCAGTCGCGACGGCATGAACTCCATGACCGCCGGATCCCCGTTCATGACGGCGAAGGGGGCCTTGTCGGCCTCCCGCCAGGGCCGAATGATCAGGCGCTCCGTCTCGATCATGGTCAGTCGAGAACGTGACTGACCAGCCCGTCGGCGAGCTTCGGCTCGAACCAGGTCGACTTAGGCGGCATGATCTGACCCGCGTCAGCCACAGCCATCAGATCCGACATCTGGGTCGGGTAGAGCGCGAAGGCGACCGCCATCTCGCCCGAGTTCACCCGCCGCGCCAGTTCCTGGAGCCCGCGACCACCGCCGACGAAGTCGATACGTTTGTCCTTGCGCTGGTCGATGATGCCGAAAAGCGGCTCGATGACGTGGCGCGTGAGCAGCGTGATCGGCAACCGCCCGACCGGATCGCCGGCCGGAACCAGATCTGGTCGGATCGTCAGGCGATACCAGCGGCCGGCGAGAAACATCCCGAACACACCCGCGGACTCCGGTGTGACCGGCCCATCCGTCCGCTCGACCGTGAAGTCTTTCGCGAGTGCCGCGACCAACCCATCGGCGTCGCGGCCATTGAGGTCGGCGATGACGCGGTGATAGCCGAGGATGGTCATCTCGCGCGCCGGGAACAGGACCGAGAGGAAGTATTGGGCCGAGTCCGGACTGTCGCCCCGCGCCGCCGCCACGCGTGCCGCCGCCGCCGAGCGGTGGTGGCCATCGGCAATGTAGAGCGCCGGCAGCGCGTCGACCGCTCGGGTCAGCGCCTCGATCGCCCCCGGGTCGGTGATCGGCCGCATCTGGTGGCGCACGCCGTCGGACCAGGTGACATCGACCTCGGCCGGCTCAGCCGCGGCAGCGGCGAGCGCGGCATCGACGGCCGGAGCATCGCCATAGGCCATCATCACCGGCCCGGTCTGGGCGTTAATCGCCTCGATCTGGCGGACGCGGTCGTCCTCCTTCACCGGCGTCGTCAGTTCGTGCTTGCGGATGCGATTGGTGAGGTAGTCGGCGATCGAGGCCACCGCGGCAAGTCCGGTCTGAGTCCGTCCCTCCCGGGTCAGGCGATAGACATAGTAGGCCGGCGCCGCATCGCGGACCGAGACGCCCTCCGCGACCATCCGCGCGAGGTTTTCGGCGGCCTTGGCATAGACCGCGTCGCTGTAGGGGTCGATGTCGGCGGGCAGATCGATTTCCGGCTTCGAGATATGCAGAAAACTCCAGGGTTTGCCCGCGGCGCGGCCGCGCGCCTCCTCGCTCGAGAGCACGTCATAGGGCGGCGCGAGCACCTCTGCTGCCCGTCCCGGGGCGGGGCGGAGGGCGCGAAACGGGCGGATCAGGGACAAGGGAACGACTCCGGAAGGCTGGTTGCGGGCCGGTTCTAGTCGCCGTGCGCGCCTGATTCAATCCGGGGTGCAACCGGCCATCACCCAGAAGCGCCCCAGGCACGGTCCCTTGGCCGGTTCCCGGCGGCACCCGCCGATCCGTCGCGTTTTACGTGCAGCGTTAACGGTGATGCAAGGCACCGTCGCGATAGTGGCCGCCGTTCGGAGGGGATTCCGACTTGCCGGCGACCCTGATTCTCGATCCGCGCACGATGTTCATCGCCCTCGTCGTCTCGGCGGCGGCGGCGGTGCTGCTGCTGCTTTGGTGCTATGTCGTCAATCCTCGCCAGTCCAGCCTGCTCTGGCTCTCCGGCGGTTTCCTCCTTGCTTCGGTTTCGAGCATCTTTCTGGCGATCCGCGGCGCCATTCCCGACTGGGTTCTCGTGGGCGTGGGCGTCACTGCGCTGCTGCTCGGAACCAGCCTGTTCTGGTGCGCTGCGCGGGCCTTCAACGGCCGGAGGATCATACCCTGGGTTCCGCTGGTGCTGCCGGGCATCTGGCTGGCCGCCATGGCCTTCCCCGCCGTCAACAGCAACATCGATGGTCGGGTGGTCCTGCTCACCGTTCTATCGGCTGCAGGCTACTTGCTCGCGGCGTACGAATTCTACCAGCGGGATGGCCTGTTCAATCGGATCGCACTCTCCGCGGTCCTCGCCGTTCACGCCCTTTTGGTCCTGGCCCGCATCCCCTTCATGCTTCTCGACGACGGCCAGGGCCTTGTCGCATTCACCACCACCGAATGGTTCGGCATTGCGACGCTTGAGGCGACCATGGCGATCCAGGTCATCACCTTCCTCATGGTGTCGCTGATCAAGGAGCGCGTCGAACAGCAACTGCGCACGGTCGCCCTCACCGACTCCCTTACCGGCCTCGGCAACCGCCGCGCATTCTTCGACTGGAGCGAAGCGGCGATCGCGCGGAGCGAGCGGACCGGCTCTCCATTGTCGGTGATCCTGTTCGACCTCGACCGCTTCAAGGAAATCAACGACCGTTTCGGTCACCCTGTCGGCGACACCGTCATCCGCGCCTTTGCCGAAACGGCCCGCGCGCGCCTGCGGGCCGGGGACTTCGTCGCCCGGCTGGGCGGTGAAGAATTTGGCATCGCTCTTCCCGATTCGAGCGGGCCGGAGGCAAGCCTGATCGCTGTCCAGATCAACCAGGCGTTCGAGCAGCGCGTCGCAGCGATGAACCTCGACGGCCTCATCGGCAGCGCTTGCGCCGGCGTCGCGGAATACCCGGCCCGCGCCTGTACCGTCCAGGATCTGCTTACCGGCGCCGATCGTTCGCTCTACGCCGCGAAGGCCCTCGGCCGCGGCCAGGTCCGCCTCGCCGACGAAGTCGCGCGATCCTATTCCGACCGCGCCGCCTGACCGGTTGGGCGGGTCGCCACCGGGTCAGGCGGACGTGAAACCGGGCGGCGCTAGGCCGCCACCGGGGGAAGCGCTTCCAGCGCCTCGGCGAGCTTGGCCTCGTCGTATTCCCGGTCTTCGAGCTTGCCGGCGAAGTAGTCCGTATAGGCCTGCATGTCGAAGTGGCCGTGACCTGAGAGGTTGAAGAGGATCGTCTCCGCCTTGCCCTCCGCCTTGCAGCGAAGCGCCTCGTCGAAGGCGGCGCGCACGGCGTGGGTCGATTCCGGCGCCGGGACGATGCCTTCCGCCCGGGCGAACGTGACGCCGGCGTCGAAGCAGGCAATCTGCTTAACCGCCTTCGCCTCGATCAGCCCGAGCTCCTTGAGATGGCTGACCATCGGCGCCATGCCATGGTAGCGGAGGCCGCCGGCGTGGAAGCTCGGCGGGATGAAGGTCGAGCCGAGGGTGTGCATCTTGACGAGCGGCGTGAGGTGGCCCGTGTCGCCAAAATCGTACGCGTATTTGCCACGGGTGAGCGACGGGCACGCCGCCGGCTCGGCCGCGATGATGCGCACGTCCTTGCCCTCGCGGAGCTTCTTGCCAATGAACGGGAACGCGATACCGGCGAAATTGGAGCCGCCGCCGGCGCAGCCGATCACAACGTCGGGCCAATGACCCGCCATCTCCATCTGCTCGATCGCCTCGATGCCGATCACCGACTGGTGGATCAGAACATGGTTGAGCACGCTGCCAAGCGAGTAGTTGGTGTCGGGGTTCGTCGCGGCGACCTCGACCGCCTCGGAAATGGCGATGCCGAGGCTGCCGGGAGAGTCCGGATCCGCCTCGAGAATGGCGCGGCCGGAATTGGTCTCGGTGCTCGGGCTGGCGATGCAGGTCGCGCCGTAGGTCTCCATCAGGGCCCGACGGTAGGGCTTCTGGTTGTAGCTGACCTTGACCATGTAGACCTTGACTTCGATGCCGAAGAGCCCGCCGGCAAAGGCCAGCGACGACCCCCATTGCCCGGCTCCGGTCTCGGTCGACAGCTTCGCGACTCCGGCTTCCTTGTTGTAGAAGGCCTGGGCCACGGCGGTGTTCGGCTTGTGGCTGCCCGAGGGGCTGACGCCCTCGTACTTGTAGTAGATGCGGGCGGGGGTATCGAGTGCGCGTTCCAGCCGCCGCGCCCGGAACAGTGGCGCCGGTCGCCACTGCTTGTAGACCTCGCGCACCGGCCCGGGAATCTCGATCTCGCGCTCGGCGGAGACCTCCTGTCCGATCAGCGCCATCGGGAAGATGGCGGAGAGATCGTCGGGTCCGATCGGCTGGCCGGTGCCGGGATGAAGCGGCGGCGGCAAGGGTGACGGCAGGTCGGCGGCAATGTTGTACCAGGCCTTCGGAATCCGGTCCTCGGGCAGCAGGTACTTGATGGTGTCGGACATGGTATCCCCCCAGCGAAGTGACGGCTTGTTGATGGCAAACCATAACCCCATGCGCAGGTTCTTGTCGCGCCGGTCCCTGCAACCTGTTGCCGCAGCGCCCGCTCCCGAGGAGTGGGCTGCCGGCGCTCCATCGGTAAATGCAAGGGTCTGAAAGGGCGAGGACTCATGCCGGATGCAGACGCCATCCTCATTGCCGGACCGACCGCCAGCGGCAAGTCCGAGCGGGCGATGGCGCTGGCCCGCACCCACGACGGCATGGTGATCAACGCCGATTCGATGCAGGTATATGCCGAGCTCCGCGTCCTCTCCGCCCGCCCCGGCGTCGACGAAGAAGCCGCCGTCCCCCACCGCCTCTATGGTCACGTCTCTGCGGCAACGCGTTACTCGGTCGGTCGATGGCTGACCGACGTCACCGCTGTCCTCGCCGAAGCGCGCGCCCGGCGCCACGTGCCGATCTTCGTCGGCGGCACCGGCCTCTACTTCAAGGCGCTCACCGAGGGCCTCGTCTCGATTCCGCCTATCCCGCCGGAGGTTCGCGCCCGCGTGCTTGCCGAGGCAGAGGCCGTTGCCGCCCCGTCCCTCCACGCCCGGCTCGCAACGCTCGACCCCGAGACCGCCGCCGGACTGCGTCCCAGCGACCGTGCCCGCATCCTCCGCGCTCTCGAAGTCCATGCCGCCACCGGCAGGCCGCTCGCCGAGTGGCAGAGGGGCGCCGGGGCGCCTCCGCTCGTCGACGCCGGCCGCGCGAGCCGCATCGTCCTCGACCCGCCCCGCGCCTGGTTGCATCAGCGCATCGCGGCGCGGGCCGACCGGATGGTCCATGACGGGGCGATCGGGGAGGCCCGC
This sequence comes from Bauldia sp., assembly GCA_020442065.1. Taxonomy (GTDB): domain Bacteria; phylum Pseudomonadota; class Alphaproteobacteria; order Rhizobiales; family Kaistiaceae; genus Bauldia. Next base: position 4,804 of record JAGRKZ010000007.1, on the reverse strand, counting down.
GCCCTCGCCGCCCTTGGCCTCTCCGCCGAGATGCCGGCGATGAAGGCGATCGGCGTACGTCAGTTCCTCGATCACGACCTCGGCAAGCTCACCCTCGATGAGGCGCTCGCCGCGGTGAAGACCGAAACCCGTCGCTATGCCAAGCGCCAAGCCACCTGGTTCCGCCACCAGATGGCGGATTGGCCACGACAGGACCCTTCGGAAGACGGGCCGCCCCGGAATCCGTGACGGAGCGACGAATTTCGATCGGCAGTTTCCGGCCGACGCCGTCGATACCCCTTGTCGGGATCGATCCGATCGGGAATGTTCCAGCGATGGAGATCTTCTGCCTCATCCAAGTCCGCAACGAAGAGCGGTTCCTGTCCGGCTTTCTTCATCACATCGCGCCCTACGTTGACGGCATCGTGGCCCTCGACGACGGCTCGACCGATTCGACCGTCGACATCCTCCGCGCCGAACCGAAGGTCGTTTCGATCCTCAGCGAGCGGCGACCAGGACCGCCCCACGCCAACGAGGTCTCCAACCGCCATCGCATGATCCTCGAGGCGGCGCGCCTCGACGCGACCTGGGTCCTTTGCGCCGATGCCGACGAGCGCTTCGAGGAGCGCTTCCTTCGTCGGGTCCACGCCGAGGCGGAGAAGGGAGAAAGCCGCGACCAGCCGGTGCGCTTCGTCCGGATCGTCAACCTGTGGGACAGCCCAGAGCACTACCGCGCCGATGGCCGGTGCGGCCCGCGCTGGACCGCGCGCATGTTTAAGATCCCGCGGACGATCACCCGCCGCGCGCCGCTCCTCCACCAGCCCTGGTTCCCGCCGGAACTGGACAAGGCGCGGCGCGGCTACATGCCGGCCACTCTCTATCACCTCAAGATGATCGAGCGCGGTGATCGCGAAGCCCGTCACCGGAAATTCACTGCCGTTGACCCCGACCGCCGCCATCAGTCGGTCGGCTATGATCACCTGATCGACGAGACCGGCCTCACCCTCAAACCCGTTCTCCCGTTTCGGCGTTTCGCCGACCTGCCGGCCTCCATGCACGCGCCTCCGTTACTGCCTCGTGCGGCCATCTCCGGCGACAGGGCCGATCCTGATTTCGCGCACCGTTTTCGGCTCGAAGCCGGCAATCGAGCCGGCGTCAGGACGGAGTCGCGCCAGGAGCGGAGCCAGCTCCATGGGTTCGACTTCGAGGCGATTTTCGTCGACGTTCAGGCCCGACAACGATGACGGCGCGGCATGCCAGTTTCCGGCGCAGGAACCTCCTGGTCTTCCACTTCGAGAGCGTGTCGTGGCAGACCGTGAATGCGTTCCAGGCAGCGTTCCCACATCTCTTCGCGCTCATTGACGGGGCGCGCACCTGGCGCTTCCATTTTTCCTCCGCGACATCGACGGAGATGACGCTCGCGGCGTTGCTGCACGGCAACGATTTCGAGATGGACGCGGCGCCCGGCCTCTCCCGGCCGGTGGCCAACAATCCGAGTCTTTTCGCGGTCCTCGACAGCCACGGCTACGAGACGTCCGTGCTTTGCGCGACACCGTTTCCCCGCAGGCCCATCCTCCATCGCTTCTCCGACAGCCTGCCACCGGTGCAGACCACCAACGACTTCGGCGAGTTGCTCGACAAGTTCGAGGCCTGCTGCGGTGTGGACGCGCCCTTCGCCGTCTTCACCTGGAGCCAGGTGCCTCATGTCGGAGCCAACCTTGCGCTGGCCCCCTACGCCCGCAGTCTCGAGGAGCTCGCGGCCGGAGCCTGCGCCGTCGCCGACAACCTGCTTGGCGCGATGCTTGACATCCTCCGCCGACGCGACCTCCTCGATGACACCACGGTCGTCGTCTTCGGCGACCACGGCGACGACTACTGGACGCACGGCTTCAAGAACGGCCTGCTCCATGGCATCGAACCCTACACGGCGCTGATCCATACCCCGCTCGTCATCCGGGACCCGGCGTTCCCCACCGGGAGCGACAACCGTCTCGTCAGCACGATCGACCTCGCTGCGACCTGCCTAGACCTCCTCGGAATTCCCAAGGCGTCGACCTTTCCCCATTCGGGGCTGAGCCTCCTCGCTCCGGAGCCCCGGGCCATCGCCTTTTCCCAGAACTTCACTGCGAGCCAGTCCGACGACCCCCGGCAGGATGTGCGCAAGGCCTTCGCCGCCATCGACCACTCCCACGCCCTTCAGGTGAGCGCGCGCGGGCTCGCCCTCTACAATCACCGGCTCGATCCCGGCAATCAGACCAACCTCCTCAATTTCTTCGCGTTGGAGGGAGACGGGCGGCTCCGTCCGGTCGGGATGGAGATCCCTCGCCATAACCACTTCGCCACGATCAGCCATCTCTGGTATCGGGGCGGCCTTCTCCAGGACACCTTCACTCGCCTCCACGATGCACTGAAGACGATGGTCACGGCCAAGAACGACTACGCGCTTGGGCGCGGCGTGGAACCCGGCCGCCTGCTCGACGCTGGAGCCTTCCGACGCATCGACCCGACCGGCCTCGACGCCTTCTTCAAACGGGAGGCTCCGGTCACCGCCGCGCCTGCCCCCGCCGAAGTGAAGGGCGCTCGGCCACGCCGGAAACGCCCGGCCTCGCGCTTGCCCCGGCCACTGCGGCGGGCACTGCGCCGGCTGGGCTACGGCGGGCCAGCCCGGCCATGACCGTCGAAGCGCTGATCCAGGCGGCCGGACGCGGCTCAAGGCTCGGCCTCGGGCCCAAGGCCTTTGTGACCCTTGGCGGCATGACGCTTCTCGAACGGGCCGTGGGCCTCGTGTCCGCCTTCGCCGCATCGGTCCTCGTCGCGGTCGCCGATGACGACATCGGCCGGGCCAACGACCTCGTCGGAAGCCGCAAGGTGCGGGTCATGCCGGGCGGAGCGACGCGCAGCGAGACGACACGACGCCTGATTGACGCGGCGAGCGAACCCTGGTTGCTGCTGCACGACGTCGTGCACCCGTTCGTCGCGCCCGACCTTGTGACACGGCTGCTCTCGGCGGGGCGGGAGACCGGCGCGGCCGCCCCAGGCCTCCCCAATACGGAGTTCGTCTATTCCCGCGACGGCACGATCCTGCACCGGCCCGGCGACGTCCTCGTCGGCCAGAAACCCGTCGTCGTCTCGCTGGCTGCCGTCCGCGCCGGCTACGCCGCCGCGAGCGGCGACGATGCCGAATCCGACCCGAGCCTGATCGAGGTCCTTGCCCGCGCCGGCGTTCGGACTGCGTTCGTTCCGGGCAGCGCCGACAACATCAAGATCACGTCGCTCGCCGACCTGCGGCTTGCGGAGGCCCTGGGCAGGATCTGACGCCGCGCCTCGTTTTGCCGTTGACCCGCCCCCCGCGGATGACTATTTTGCCGGCGATCAATCAGGAGTTCCCGGCATCATGGCCGCGACAGTCGTTATCGTACTTGGGGAGCGCACCGCCACGATGGCCTGACAGCCGTCGCGACAGGTGGTGCGCAAACGAGGCCCGGAAGGGCCTTTTTTATTGGGCGAATTCAACCGGCAAGTGACCAGGGTGGCACGAGGTAGCGAGATGAAGACCAGGGCCAGGGCGACGCGGCAAGGCGCGTCGAAAGCACAGCAGCAATCCCGGCCGGCGGCGACGCCGTCCCGGCACGGGACCGAGATGACCGGCGCGGAGATGGTCGTGCAGGCCCTCGCCGATCAGGGCGTCGACAACGTCTTCGGCTATCCCGGCGGAGCGGTGCTGCCGATCTATGACGAGATCATCCAGCAGGACCGCGTCAAGCACATCCTCGTCCGCCACGAGCAGGGCGCCGGCCACGCCGCCGAGGGCTATGCCCGCTCGACCGGCAAGGTCGGCGTCGCGCTGGTCACCTCCGGGCCCGGCGCCACCAACATGGTCACGCCGCTGGCCGACGCACTGATGGATTCCATTCCGATGGTCTGCATCACCGGCCAGGTTCCGACCCACCTCATCGGCAACGACGCCTTCCAGGAGTGCGACACGGTCGGCATCACCCGGCCGGCGACGAAGCACAACTGGCTGGTCCGCGACGTCAACGATCTCTCGCGCGTCCTTCACGAGGCTTTCTACGTCGCCAAGTCCGGCCGGCCCGGCCCGGTGCTGGTCGACGTCCCCAAGGACGTGCAGTTCGCCCGGGGTATCTACACCGCCCCGGACCGTATCGAGCATCGCTCGTACCGTCCGCGCACCAAGGGCGACCCGCAGGCGATCCGCGCCGCGATCGAGTTGATCGCCAAGGCCAAGCGGCCGGTCTTCTACACCGGTGGCGGCGTCATCAATTCCGGTCCCCGCGCTGCGGCCCTGCTCCGCGAGCTGGTTCACCTGACCGGGTTTCCGATCACCTCGACGCTGATGGGTCTCGGCGCCTACCCCGCCGCCGACCCGCAGTGGCTCGGGATGCTCGGCATGCACGGCACCTGGGAAGCGAACCACACCATGCACGACTGCGACCTGATGGTCGCGATCGGCGCCCGCTTCGATGACCGCATCACCGGCCGCGTCAACGCCTTCTCGCCGCACTCGACCAAGATCCAGATCGACATTGACCCCTCCTCGATCAACAAGAACGTCCGCGTCGACCTGCCCATCATCGGCGACGTCGCCGAGGTCCTCGAGGACATGCTGATCGTCTGGAAGGCCGAAAAGCCGAAGATCGACCAGGCGGCGCTGAAGGCGTGGTGGAAGCACATCGAGGAATGGCGGGCCAAGGACTGCCTCGCCTACCGCGCGAATCCCGATGTCATCATGCCGCAATACGCCATCGAACGGCTCTATGCGGCGACCCGCGACAAAGATGTCTACATCACCACCGAGGTCGGCCAG
>JAGRKZ010000255.1:1315-5468 GCA_020442065.1 Bauldia sp. | reverse complement strand
GTCTGGAACAAGATCACCTTCGAGGATGGAACCTCGCACTGAGGCTTCAGCGGAGGGCAAATGGCCGCTCTGGAAGCTCGGGGCGATGCTCTATCCCTTTGTCGCGGCGTCGGTGGCGATCAACCTCTTCATGCTCGGTCTGATGGGGCAGGCGGCTGGGCTTCCGGCGCTGTCGCCGATCCTGTCGCTGATGCTTTCGCTGCCGCTCGGCCTGCCGGCAAGCTGGGCGGCGGCGCGCTGGCTCCGGCACCTCCTGGACGAAGCCGACGGGTAGCCCCCTTGCGGGCGACGGGGGGCTCCCCTACTCAGGCGGCATGCCCGGAGCGCGCGCATGGCAGAGACCCTTACCGCCGCCGACCTCGTCATCTTCGATTGCGACGGCGTGCTCGTCGACAGCGAGCCGATTTCGGCGGCCGTGCTGATCGACGAGCTTGCGCGACTCGGGGTGTCGATCACCTCCGACTACGTGCACGACCACTGCCTCGGGCGAAGCTTCCCGACCGTCGCCAAGGCGATCCGCGAAAGCTTCGCCGTGCCTCTGCCCGAGGATTTCGAGCAGCGCTACCGCCGATCACTTCTCGCGAGGTTCGAGACCGAGCTTCGCCCGACGCCAGGGATTGCCACGCTGCTTCCGCGGCTTCGCCCGGCCCGCTGCGTGGCGACAAGCTCGAGCCAGCAGCGCGTTGCGCGGACGCTGGAAATCTCGGGCCTGGCGCGGTTCTTCGGTACCGACGTCTTCACGGCGTCGCAGGTGGCGCGCGGCAAGCCCGCGCCCGACCTCTTCGTCTTCGCGGCCGAGCATATGGGCGTCGCGCCGGACCGAACTCTGGTCATCGAGGACAGCCGGCCGGGGGTTGAGGCGGCGCTTGCCGCGGGAATGGCCGTTCTTCACTTTGCCGGCGGCGGACACCTGCGGGGCCGGGCGCCGGATCTTCCTGCCGAGGTGCGAAGTTTTGACAACTGGGGGGATTTCCCGCAGGTGTTGCTGAGGGAGACCGCAGAGGGCTAGCAGGTGACGCAGGGAAGGTTCACGGCCGAGACGACACGGCTCGACGATGCGGCGCGGGCCGGGTGGCTGTATTACGTGGCCGGGAATACCCAGGACGAGATTGCGCGCAAGCTCAACGTCTCGCGCCAGACGGCGCAGCGGCTCGTCTCGCTGGCCGTCTCCGAGCGACTGGTGAAGGTGCGGCTCGACCATCCGATTGGCCGCTGCATGGACCTCGCGGGCCTCGTGAGCGCGCGTTTCGGCCTCCGGTTCTGCGAGATCGTGCCCTCGGACCCCGACGCGCCCGGCCTTCTGACCGGCGTCGCCATCGCCGCGGCGGGAGAGATCGAGCGGGTGCTGAAGTCGGAGGAGGGGCGGATCGTGGCGCTCGGGACGGGGCGCGCGCTGAAGGCCACCGTCGAGCAACTGCCGCGCATGGCCTGCCCGCAGCACCGCATCGTCTCGCTTCTCGGCAACATGATGTCGGACGGCTCGGCCACGCCCTATAACGCGACCATCGCCATGGCCGAACGGGTCGGGGCGAAGCACTACCCCTATCCGCTCCCGGTCCTCGCCTCGGACCGGGTCGAGCTTCGCACGCTCCACGCGCTGGAGCCGGTGCGCAACACGATCGCGCTGGCGCAGGAGGCCGACGTGACGCTTGTCGGCATCGGCCAGATGGGGCAGAGCGCGCCGCTCGTCGTGGACGGATTCGTGCCCCCGTCCGAAATGGGCGCGCTCGTCGCGCAAGGCGCCGCGGGCGAGATCACGAGCTGGGTCTACGACAGCGACGGACACCTTCTCGACTGTGAGTTCAACACCCGCGTCGCTTCCGTGCCCCTGCCCAAGGCGGCGGAACGGCGCGTGATCGCGGTCGCCGTGGGCGAGGCGAAGCGTCCCGCGCTGACCGCCGCGCTCAGGGGCCGGCTCGTCAACGGGCTCATCACCAACGAGGTGATGGCCGAGCTTCTGCTCGCCGCACGCTGATCCGCCCTTGTTCCCGCATCACCGAAACCGGTTGTTGACTCGACTCGGCCCGTGAGTGAAGATTTGCCCACCGTATAAGCAAATGCCCAAATCGGGCATGAGGGAGGAGACCATGACAGTGACGATGCGCGCCCTTCTGGGTGCAACGGCGCTTTGCGCCGCCGCAGGATGGGCGCGGGCGGAGACGCTGACCATCGCGACGGTGAACAACGGCGACATGATCCGGATGCAGGGTCTGACCGAGGATTTCACCGCGAAGAACCCCGACATCACCGTCGAGTGGGTGACGCTCGAGGAAAACGCCCTGCGCCAGAAGGTCACGACGGATATCGCGACCAAGGGCGGCCAGTACGACATCATGACGATCGGCACCTACGAGGTCCCGATCTGGGGCAAGCAGGGCTGGCTCGTCAGCCTGAACGACCTGCCGGGCGAGTACGACATCGACGACCTCCTCCCGGCGATCCGGGGCGGCCTGACGGTGGACGGCAACCTCTATGCGGCACCGTTCTACGGCGAAAGCTCCATGGTCATGTACCGCACCGACCTGATGGAGAAGGCCGGCCTGACCATGCCCGAGGCGCCGACCTGGGACTTTATCAAGGAAGCTGCGGCGGCAATGACCGACAAGGCGAACGAGGTCTACGGCGTCTGCCTGCGGGGCAAGGCCGGCTGGGGCGAGAACATGGCCTTCCTGACGGCCATGTCCAACTCCTTCGGCGCCAAGTGGTTCGACATGGACTGGAAACCCCAGTTCGACCAGCAGCCCTGGGCCGACACGTTGAACTTCTATCTCGACCTGATGAACAACTACGGTCCGCCCGGCGCATCGAACAACGGCTTCAACGAGAACCTTGCGCTTTTCCAGCAAGGCAAATGCGGCATGTGGATCGACGCCACCGTCGCGGCCTCCTTCGTGACCAACCCGAAGGACTCGACCGTGGCCGACAAGGTCGGTTTCGCGCTCGCGCCCGACAAGGGGCTCGGCAAGCGCGGCAACTGGCTCTGGGCCTGGTCGCTGGCCATTCCGGCCGGCTCGCAGAAGGTCGACGCGGCGAAGAAGTTCATCGCCTGGGCAACCTCGAAGGACTACCTCGCGCTCGTCGCCTCCAAGGAAGGCTGGGCGAACGTGCCGCCGGGCACGCGGATCTCGCTCTACGAGAACCCGGACTATGTGTCCGTGCCCTTCGCCAAGATGACGCTCGACTCGATCAACGCGGCCGACCCGACGAAGCCGACCGTGGACGAGGTGCCATATGTCGGCGTGCAGTTCGTGGCGATCCCGGAGTTCCAGGGCATCGCCACCGCGGTGGGCCAGCAGTTCTCTGCGGCACTCGCCGGCCAGACCTCGGCCGCCGACGCGCTCGCCGCCTCGCAGGACCTTGCGACGCGCGAGATGACCAAGGCCGGCTACATCAAGTGAGCCACGGCGTCAGGGCCGCCACCTGCGGGCGGCCCTGACCGGCATCACCCGCGCGGGCCACCGCGCGCCAGAGAATGTTTCGAAACGGGAGGGGGCAGCGATGGCGACGGCGCATGCGCGCGGGGCGGCACGGGTGATGTTGTCACCGGCGGTTGTCGTGCTTCTTCTCTGGATGATCGTGCCCCTGGGCATGACGATCTGGTTCTCGTTCCAGCGTTACGGCCTTCTTTCCGGGATGCCGCCCGAATGGACCGGACTCACCAACTACAGGTATTTCCTGACCGACCCGGCGTTCTTCACGTCGATCAAGAACACGCTCTCGCTCGTCGGCGGAGTACTGGCGATCACCGTCGTCGGCGGGATCCTCCTCGCACTCCTTCTCGACCAGGCGTTCTGGGGGCAGGGGATCGTCCGCGTCCTCGTCATCGCGCCCTTCTTCGTGATGCCGACCGTCTCGGCGCTCGTGTGGAAGAACATGTTCATGAACCCGGTGAACGGGCTTTTCGCTTATGTCGCAAAGCTCTTCGGCGCGCCGCCCTTCGACTTCCTCGCCCAGGCGCCGATGTTCTCGATCATCGTCATCGTCGCCTGGCAATGGCTGCCGTTCGCGACGCTGATCCTTCTGACCGCGCTGCAGTCGCTGGACAGCGAGCAACTGGAAGCTGCCGAGATGGACGGCGCCGGGTGGCTCAGCCGCTTCGTCCACATCATGCTGCCGCACCTGACGCGAGCGATCACCGTGGTGATCCTGATCC
>JAGRKZ010000255.1:294-1135 GCA_020442065.1 Bauldia sp. | reverse complement strand
TCCTGATGCGGATGATCGGCAAGAACCTGGAGGCATGAGATGGCACGTTCGGTCACGACCCGACGCAAGACCGTGGTGACGATCCTCGCGTGGACGGTCGCCTTCCTGATCTTCTTCCCGATCCTCTGGACGGTGCTGACCTCGTTCAAGTCCGAGGGCGACGCCATCGCCTCGCCGCCGAAGTTCCTGTTCTTCGACTGGACTCTGGAGAATTACGTGACGGTTCAGGAACGGTCGGACTACTTCAAGCATTTCTGGAATTCGGTCGTGATGTCGGTGGGTTCCACGCTCGCCGCGCTCGTCCTCGCCATTCCGGCGGCCTGGTCGATGGCCTTCGTGCCGGGGCGGCGGACCAAGGACCTGCTGATGTGGATGCTCTCCACCAAGATGATGCCGGCGGTGGGTGTCCTCGTGCCGATGTACCTCATCTTCCGTGACACCGGCCTTCTCGACACCAGGACCGGGCTCGTGATCGTGCTCACGCTCATCAACCTGCCGATCGTCGTCTGGANNGGATGCTCTACACCTACTTCAAGGAGATTCCGGCCGAGATCCTCGAAGCGGCGCGGATGGACGGCGCTTCGCTCCGCTCGGAAATCCTCTACGTCCTGACGCCGATGGCCGTGCCCGGGATCGCCTCGACGCTGCTTCTCAACATCATACTGGCGTGGAACGAGGCGTTCTGGACGCTGAACCTGACGGCGGCCAAGGCCGCGCCTCTCACCGCCTTCATCGCCAGCTACTCGAGCCCCGAGGGGCTGTTCTACGCCAAGCTCAGCGCCGCCTCGACCATGGCCATCGCGCCGATCCTGATCATGGGCTGGTTCAGCCAGAAGCAACT
>JAGRKZ010000255.1:0-139 GCA_020442065.1 Bauldia sp. | reverse complement strand
GGCTGCGGCAAGTCCACGCTCCTCCGCCTGATCGCGGGGCTGGAGGATGTCTCGGCCGGCACGATCCGCATCGACGGCCAGGACGCGACCGGGATGCCACCGGCGAAGCGCGGCCTTGCGATGGTGTTCCAGTCCTACG
>JAGRKZ010000254.1 GCA_020442065.1 Bauldia sp. | reverse complement strand
AGGAACATCTCCTTGGTCAGCGTGGTGCCCTTCCGCAGCGAGAGGAGTTCCAGCATCTGGTACTCCTTCCCGGTGAGATGGACGCGCTGGCCATGAACCTCGACCGTCTTGGTGTCGAGGTTGACCGTCAGGTCACCGGTGGTGATGACCGATTGGGCGTGACCTTTGGAGCGGCGGACGATGGCATGAATTCGAGCAACCAGCTCGTCCTTGTGGAACGGCTTGGTCATGTAGTCGTCGGCGCCGAAACCAAGGCCACGGACTTTGTCCTCGATCCCGGCCAGGCCGGAGAGGATGAGAATGGGTGTCTTGACCTTTGCCACCCTGAGGGTTCGCAGAACCTCGTAACCCGACATATCGGGCAGGTTCAGGTCGAGCAGGATGATGTCGTAGTCGTAGAGTTTTCCAAGATCCACACCTTCCTCGCCAAGGTCAGTGGTGTAGACGTTGAAACTCTCCGACTTGAGCATCAGCTCGATGCTCTGCGCGGTAGCGCTGTCGTCTTCGATCAGAAGCACTCGCATGCCAATCCCCCTGGCCTGCCCTTCGGGCCCGGCAATGGGGCCGCCCCGGCCATCATCACCAAGAAAGGGTTAATCCCGATTCGCAACGCTACTGTCCAATGGTTAACAAAGACTGATTCCGCAGCACAAGCCGATTAATGCGAATTCTGGACTGCTCGATGCACTTCTTTGACATCACGTATAATTCTAACGGTTAGCGGGCTATTAACCAGGTCGAGGAAACCGAGCTAAGTGATTCAATGGACTCACGAAGATCGGCCAATTCCTACGGTTCCGGTTTACGCCGAATTAAGCGATGCACGGTCATGATTAACGCGAGACGTAAACGAATGGTTACCGCCAGGGATTCGAAATAGGCGGCCTGGAGGGGACTTAGGTCCCTTCCTTCAAGAGGCTTATGAGGGGGAGAGTTGCGTTGGCCACCAAGTCGCGAGATGGGCTCATCCGCTTGAAGCGCTTTCAGGTTCGCGAAAAGCGGCGCCAGGTAGCGCAGATCGAGGCGATGATCGCCGAGTTCGAAAGAATGGCGAAAGACCTTGACGATCAAGTCCTTGCCGAGCAGGAGCGGAGCGGCATCCGGGACAAATCGCATTTCGCCTACCCGACCTTCGCCAAGGCCGCGATCCAGCGGCGCGACAACCTGCTGGCGTCCATCGACGAACTCAAGGGTCAGCTCACCGGCGCCGTCGAAGACTGCAACGAGGCGGAGCAGGAACTTGAGAAGATCGAAGCCCTTGCCGTGCGCGACCATGATCGCGCCGGACCGGAGACCGAGCTGAGGAGCGTCGTAGCGCGCTAACGCGCCCGTCCACTCACCGGGGCCGACGATCAGGCCCCGGCCGCACCAGGGCAACATGCGGTGCGGCGTCTTCCGGAATGTGGCCGGCCAGCCGGGGATCGTCCGTCACCTCGATCGCGAACTTGAACGGCGTGAAGCCGGCGCGGAGATAGAACGGAACGGCGGCCGGGTGGTCGAAGGTGCAGGTGTGCAACCACACGCGGACCGGCCCTGAGCGGAACGCGGCCGCAAGCGTCCGTTGCATCAAGAAACGCGCGGCGCCGGTGCCGATTTCGGAGGGCACAACGCCGAAGAACGAAATCTCCACTTGGTCTGCCGTGCGCCGATCCAGCTCCGCAATCCCTGCGGTCTCCCCCGCCCGCTCCAGCGCATGGATTTCAATCAACGGGTCACGGAGTCGCGCGAGAAGCTGCGCCTCACTCATGACCAGGGGGGAGAACCACAACCACGGCTCGCCCACGGCGCGGATCGTCGCCCGGTACCAGGCTGCGTCCGGATCGCGGATGCGGCGGAAGTCGAGATCGGAGCGTTCGGGCTCCGCAGCCTGCGCCGGTCGCGACGACATCTCGAGATAGGTGACGATATTGGCAATCTTGCCAGGCGGCAGGTCGGTGTAGCCATCGAGGCTGACTGGGAGCGTATCCATGGGCCGATCGTATCGCGAAAACCGCGCGACCGGACCATGCGTCGTCTTTTCAAGCACTTCCCGGGTGCGCACGCGCTGTGGCGTTTGTCTTTCGTTCGCGAATCGGACCGTATTTGTGGGGGCTCTGCCCGAAACCGACGTCGCGGCAGCGCGGCGCCAAGCGTAAACCGAGGCCATCATGCCCAAAACGGTGCTGGTCGTGGAAGACAACGAGCTCAACAT
>JAGRKZ010000067.1 GCA_020442065.1 Bauldia sp. | reverse complement strand
GTCTATCGCGGCATGATCATCATCCTTGCCGGAGGCGATCAGGTGAATGCGTCGGAGATGGGCGTCGCGTTCCAGGCCTTCCCGAAGCAGATCTTCCTCGGGCTGACGACACCGATCTGGATCGCCATCGGAGTCTCGATTCTCTTCTGGCTGTTCCTCAATCTCACGCGCACCGGGCGCGGCTTCTACGCCGTCGGCGGCAATCCCGTGGCGGCGCGCTACTGCGGCATCAGCCAGGGCAAGCAGGAGTTTCTCGCCTACTCGATCGCGGGCGCGGTTTCCGGGCTCTGCGGCTATCTGTGGGTTGCCCGCTATGGCGTCGCCTATTCCGAGATCGCCAGCGGCTACGAGCTCACCGTCATCGCGGCCTGCGTCATCGGCGGCGTCTCCATCGGCGGCGGGATCGGCACCGTCTCCGGAACGCTTCTCGGCGCCCTCTTTCTCGGCATCGTCAACACGGCGCTTCCGGTGCTGCAGATCTCGCCCTTCTGGCAGATGGCGATCGCCGGAGCGGTCATTCTGGCGGCCGTCGTCATCAACGCGCGCGCCGAACACCGGCCGGACAAGCTCATCCTCCCGGAGGCCCGTCGTCTCGGCAGGGATAGCGGCTGGCTGAAGAGGGCAAAAGCGTGAGCGCGCCTGCGTCGTCCGATCCGCAGGACCGCTACTCGGTCCTCGACGCCGCCCCCCGTCGGGCGCGCGACGTGCTCCTCAACTGGGATGTGATCCTGGTCATCCTGCTGGTGCTGACGATCGTCGTGAACACGCTCGTCTCGCCCTATTTTCTCGACGTCTACAATCTGGCGGACGCCACTTCCAACTTCTCCGAGAAGGCGATCATCGCGCTCGGCATGGCGCTCCTCATCCTGGTGCGCGACATCGATCTGTCGGTCGCCGCCATCGTGGCGCTGGCGTCGATGGGCATCGGCTATGCGGCCGAGGCCGGCTGGAGTCCGGCGATGCTGTTTGTCGTCGGCATCGGCATCGGGCTGCTGTGCGGCGTCTTCAACGGCGCCCTTGTGACCTGGTTCCGGCTGCCCTCGATCGTGGTCACCATCGGTACCATGTCGCTGTTTCGCGGGCTGACCCAGGTGATCCTCGGAGATCAGGCGCTCAAGAGCTATCCGCAGCCCTTCCTCGACCTCGGCCAGAACTACTTCATCCCCATGACCGAGACGAGCGTACCCTGGCTGTTCGTGCCGCCGGTGCCGCTCTCGTTCCTGATCTTCCTCGTCCTTGCCGTGATCTTCGGGATCGTCCTCCACAAGACGGCGGTCGGCCGGCAGCTCTTCGCCATCGGCTCCAACCCGGTCGCGGCCCGCTTTTCAGGCGTTCCGGTCGACCGGCTGCGGTTCCGGCTCTTCGCACTCTCCGGGATGCTGTCCGGCCTCGCCGGGGCGCTTCTGACGGCGCGGCTCGGTTCGATGCGCTCGAACATTGCCGTCGGCTGGGAGCTCGACATCGTCACGATGGTCATTCTCGGCGGCGTTTCGATCGCCGGCGGCGTCGGCTCCATCCTTGGGGTGTTCCTTGCCGTCCTTGTCCTCGGACTGGTGACCTTCGGCATGGCCCTCAACAACATCCCCGGGCAGGTCATCAGCGTCTACATCGGCGTGCTGCTGATCGCGGTCATCTCCATCCCCCGCATCTTCGATCGGCTGAGGGCGTGGCGGACGGGCCGCTGAGCGATCCGCCCCAGCCTGCGCCCGATCGACCGGCTCGCACATACGCCTGGCCTCGCACGCCGGCACTCCCGTCGCGGGGTCGCCATTGGCTGTGAGCAGCGCTCATCCGCTCCCGTCGCCGGTGAACTCGTACAGCGCGCAGCACCCCGACATCGCGGCGAAGCGGAAGCTCGGGGGCAAGTGGTCCCGCACCGCCCTCACCACATCGTACTCGTCGTTGCCGGGGTCCGCGTTCCGCGGGTCGGCGTAGTCGTGGAAGAGAACGAAGCCCCCCGGCATCAGAAGCTTGCCGAGACGAATGCAGGCCTCCTTGGTTGGACCGTAGCGATGGCTGTGATCGACGAACGCGAAGCCGAACTTCCGTCCCTCACCGACGAAGGTGTCGAGGTGTTTCGCGGCGTCGCCGACCCGATAGTCGATGTTGGTCAGTCTCCGCTCGCGATGCGCGCGACGGGCTACCCCTGAGTATTCCTCATTGATTTCCAGGGTCACGATCGACGCGCCGGACCCGGCGTCGAAGACTGCCTCCGCCATCACCGTGGAGGACAATCCCTTGTGCGTTCCGAGGTCGAGGATGTCACCCGGGGAAAAATAGGCCATCTCATACAGCTTGAGGGCATCACCGCGCCGCAGCCATCCAAAAACCGGGTGATCGATCGCGACGCCGTCGCGGGTCGGATAGACGCTGTAGCCGCGGTGCCGCTCGTTGATGAAATCCTTCCCTATCGTGGGGCGGTACGCCCCGACCGCTTGCCCGCCGGCGATCGCAGCATCAGTGGGAGGGGCCGCCGCGGCGGCATCCGTGGGAGTTCGTCGTTCGTCAGGTGTCATCATCGCCATGTTGGTCAGGTTGGCCACCTCTGTCCAGCCGTGTTCCTGCACGCGAAGCGGGTGGCGGCTGCAACCTGCCTTGCAGCCCTGGAGCGCATCACATACGATTTCCTCCGCCGCGAGTGCGGCGGCGACGGTCACGGCTGTGCGGTTCGGAGCGAAACCGGACGTGATCGGGTTGCAGGGCTGGCTGGAAGGAATGATCACGCAATGACGGAAGTCTACACGCCAACCGCTGACGCCAGTCAGATCCGCAAGTGGATGATTGACTACATTTCGTCGGTCATCGACGTGCCGAAGGACGATTTCCCGGTCGACGCCCGCTTTGACGAGTACGGGCTGGATTCTGTCGAAGCCGTCATCATGTGTGGGCTGATGGAGGAGGCGTTCGTGATCAGGGTCGAGCCCACCGAGTTCTTCGAGAACCCGACGGTCAACACCTTCGCAAGCCACCTCGCGTCCCGAATTGCGGGCGAGGCGTAGCAGCCGCCGCACGTCGCCAGCCCCGGGTGGCCGGTCGGGCAGATCCCGGCGGACCTGCCCTCCGGGATCCCGCAGGAACGAAGCCAATGCCTGCCTCGGGTGCACTCGACGTGACACGGACCGTCTTCCTGACGGGCATGTTCGACATGCACAACTTCGGCGACCTGATGTTCCCCTTGGTCGCCCGCCATCGGCTCGCGCCGTTGGGGATTGACGTACTCCCCGTCGCGCCGACCGGCATTGCGCCACGATTTGCCGACGCGATGGCGCCCGTCAGCGTTGAGGCAATGCTGTCGGAGGATCACGCCGTCGACGGCGTGGTGATCGGGGGTGGGTACATCATCCACACCCACCGCATCGACTTCATGCGGGAATATCGAACCGGCGCGATCGGGGCCTGGGCGGGACCGTCGCTGTGGCTTGGCGCCACGCTTGCCGCGGCAGTGCGCGACGTGCCGGTGATGTGGAACGCCCCTGGCGCCCCGCATCCCCTGCCCACCCGGTTGCGTCCATTGATCGGCGCAGCACTTCGTGCCGCGGATTATGTGGCGCTGCGCGATCATGGCAGCGACCATATCGTTGCGGGGGATCACGGCATCCCCGTCAGCATCGTCCCCGACCCCATAGCCGACCTCGCAGGCCTGTGGCCTCGGGCAACCCTCGACGAACCCTTTCGCGCCGTCATCGCCCGGAAGGGCGCGTCGTCCAGCGACCGCTTCTTCGCCCTCCACGTTCGGGGGCGATCGGCCGCGGGCATGTCGAGCGAGGCGTTCGCGGGTCTGGTCGATGCTTTTGCCGCCGATCACCACCTGACGCCGATCCTGATCGCGGTCGGAAGCAGTCACGGGGATGACGAGTTCGCCCGCGTTATCGCCGCCCGCCTCAGGTCCCCGGCCGTGGTTCTTGATGACCCGGACCGCCTCGTCGAAATCGCCGCCGCCGTCGGTTGTTCGGAGCTCTATCTCGGCTCGTCCCTGCACGGCTATGTCGCCGCAGCTGCTTACGGGGTCCCGGGCGTCCTCGTCGCGCGGCCCGCGTACAAGAAGTTTGGTGGCTTCGTCGAGCACACCGGCCGTCAGCAGGATCTGGCGAAGGACTGGGTTTCGGCCTTTGCCAGCGCCCCGGCGCGCCTCGCCGAACCTCGACCTCCACCGTTGTCGGCCGACGTGCTCAGTGCTCTCGACCGTCACTGGCTTGCCATCGCCGGGGCGGTGCGAGCCGGACCGGAAAGGAAGCAGCGGGAGCGCCTCGCTTTCGCCCGCCAGGCCATCGCCGAGGGCGTTCGCCAGGATGGAGCCGGCTGGGCGATCGCGCCCTTCGTCGATCCGCGGACCAGGGCCGCGGCGGCCGACGACTCGGAACTGCGTGATGGGCCGGTGTTTTGAGCTATCCTCTTGCCAGGCCGTCCCGGCGGTCCTCGCGGGTGCGCCGAGACACGACCGATAGGAGCGGCGGGATGACCGAAAGGCCGGCTGGCCGTCTGTCGACGATCGAGATCGAGAGGTTCCGGTCCGACGGGGCGCTGTTCCCCATCACGGCGCTGACGCCATCGGAAGCGCACGCCGCCGTCGCTCGCCTCGAGTCGCTGGAGGCGGAACGCGGCGGACGGCTCTCCCGCTTCGCCAACGCCAAGCCCCACCTCCTGCTGCCGTGGCTATGGGCTCTGGTCCACGAGCCGCGGATCGTCGACGTCGTGGAAGATCTTCTCGGCCCGGACCTGTATTGCATCGCCACCAGTTTCATCGACAAGCCCGCGGGCGGCGAAGGCCATGTCGCCTGGCATCAGGACGCGACCTATTGGGGGCTCAATGCGCCTGAGGCGGTCACGGCCTGGTTGGCCCTCACCCCGAGCACGCCGGAGAACGGATGCGTTCGCTTCGTCCCGGGAAGCCATGAGACGCAGTTGGTTCACATCGACAGTGCCGATCCGACCAACCTCCTCGGCGCCCGCGAGCGGCTGCGCGAGCCGGTCGACGACTCGCAGGCCGTGGACATGATCCTGGCGCCCGGCCAGATGTCGCTCCACCACGTCTTGCTCATCCATGGTTCCGCACATAACCGCACCGCGGGACGGCGCGTGGGGTTCGCGATCCGGTATATCCCCGGCCATGTGTGGCAGGCGGGTGGCTCGGCGACGCTGGTCCGGGGCCGCGACCACGGGAAGATGGCGCTCGAGGTTGCGCCCAAGTCCGACTTCGATCCGGCTGCGCTGGCGCGTCACGCCGATATCTTCCGCCGCTTCGCGACGGTCATCGACCAGCGCAAGCATGAGCACGCCGTGGCGGTGGCTGGCCGGCGGACCTAGTTGCACACGCAGATCGTTCACCGGAAAGACCAGGGGATCATGGCTGGCAAGAGTCTTGGCGAACCGGAAACCGAAGCCTTCCGTCGCGACGGAATCCTCTTCCCGCTTCGCGCGGTCGAACCGGATGCCATTGCCGAGTGCCTGTCGACCTTTGAGTCGATCGAGGCGCGCTATGCCGGGCGATTTCCGCCCGCGCTCAACGTGAAGTCGCACCTTCTGGTCCCGCAGCTGTGGGACCTTGTCCACGCACGGCGGATTGTCGATCCGGTCGAAGACCTGCTCGGCCCCGACATCCTCTGCTGGGCCGCCAGCTTCTTCGCCAAGAGCCCCGGCGACGGCCAGCATGTGCCCTGGCATCAGGATGGCACCTACTGGGGTCTGACCGCACCGGCGGCCGTGACCGTCTGGCTGGCGTTCACGCCCAGCACCGTCGAGAACGGATGCCTCCGGGTGGTGCCCGGCAGCCACCATGGGCAGCTTCCGCACCGGGACGCCAACCGGTCGGGCAACATGCTGCCCGTCGGCGAGGAGCTGAGCGTCGAGGTCAATGAGGCCGACGCGGTCGATGTCGTTCTCGCGCCGGGCGAGATGTCGATCCACCACGTCCTTCTCGCTCATGCCTCGGAGACCAACCGTTCGAGCGGCAGGCGCATCGGCCTCGCCATCCGCTACATCGATGGGCGAGTGGGACAGCGGGACGGCCGCAGGAATTCGGCGACACTCGTTCGAGGTCGTGACCACGGAACGTTCGACCTTGAACGAGCGCCGGAGTCGGCCTTCGATCCGAGAGCCCTGGAACGGCAGAGACAGATCCTGCGCGCCTTTGCCGACAACGTCTCGGCGGCGAAGACCTCCGAGTCGCGGCAACACCCTCCTGGCGAACCGCCGTCTGGCTAGAGACGCCGTTCGGGACGAACGGTGCCCGTCTGCGAATCCACGAGCATTGCGGACGCTCGGACCGCGGCAAGCGGACGACCGCGGACGCGAAAATACTCCCGGCCGAGCTCCTTCATCACCGCCGCGATGTCCGTCGCATTGCTGGTGATGCCGCCGTGGATCTGATGGAACGTCGCCTCGCCGACCACCTTGAACAGCACTGCCCCGGGCAGCTCCACGGCGCGGCGGAAGAGATCGCAGTTCGCGGCGCCGCCGCCGGCCGAGACGAACCCCGGATCGTAGCCGCCCAGTTCCTCCCAGAGCGCCCGGCGCATGAAGAAGGCGTTCGATTCGAGCATCGCCCCGTCAATGCCGGACAAGGCCGCCGGGTGACCCACCTCGAAGAGGCGATAGCCATCGCGCGGCCAGTCGATCGAAGCCAGGAGCGCGGCTTCGTCGGCTTCGGTGAACCCGCGCGCTTCGGGGTGATACTGCGGCACGGCGCCGAGATGGTAGTTGAAGGTGGCCACGACCGCGCGCGGATGCTCCTCGCAGATGCGGCTACACGCGGCGACGAGGCCCGGCGTCGCCATGCGCGCCCCGTCGATCCACATCCCGATGACCGCCCCGCGGCAGAGCGAGAGGCCGAGATTGGCCGCGCCGACCGGCGAGGGAGCCGGGTCCGGGAAGGAGTGGACGGCGACAGACAGCCCGGGACAGCTCAGGTCTTCCGCGCGCGGTGCCTCGTCCGAACCGTTGTCCACCACAACGACCTCGAGGCCGCCGTCCGGCTGGCTCTGGTAGGGCGGGGACAGCGAACGCAGCGTTCGCGCCAGCTGGCGGTCCATGTTCCACGACACCATCGCAATACTGACGCCTGGCGGCGACGCGATCGCGCTCACCGGGAGTCGCCCGGCCCTGCCGGGGGCGCTCGATCGGGACCGGGTGTGAAGAGGCGCGCGTAGCGCTCTCTCAACACGCCCTTGTCCACCTTCCCCATTGCGTTGCGCGGCAGCGCCTCGATCACCGCGACACGCTTGGGCACCTTGTAGTCGGCGAGCCGCCCGACCAGCTCGCCCCGGACGACATGGGGTACGAGCCGGGATCCCGGTTCCGGGACGACCGCCGCCACGACCGCCTCGCCGAATTCCGGGTGGGGGACGCCGAATACAGCCGATTCCGACACCCCGTAGAGCTCGGCGAGATGCGCCTCGACTTCCCCCGGGTGAATGTTCAGGCCGCAATAGATGATGATGTCCTTGGCTCGGCCCGTGAGCCACAGGAACCCGTCGGCGTCCAGGTGACCGACGTCGCCGGTAACGAAGAACCCGTCGGACCGAAACGCGGATCGGGTTGCGTCCGGGTTGCGCCAGTACCCCGAACAGACGTTGGGCCCCCTCACCTCCACCATTCCGGTCGTGCCGACCGGTACGGGCGCATGGCCGGCGATGTCGGTGATGCGGATCTCGACGTCCTCCACGGCCACGCCGACCGAACCGACGCGGAGGTGTCCGTCGGGCCGGTTGGCGGCGATTATCAGGGTTTCCGTCATTCCGTAGCGATCGGCGATGACATGGCCGGTCTGCGCGAGAATGCGATCCCGGACGACGGCCGGCAGCGGCGCCGAGCCGGACACGAACAGCCGGATTGCGGACGTGACAGACGCGCTCAGTCTCCGGTTCGCTGCGAGGCGCGCGTAGTAGAAGGGCACACCCATGAAGCAGGTCGCCGACGGCAAACAGGATATGGCGTCATCGGCGTCGAAACCGTAACGGAACATCAGCGACGCGCCGGCCCAAAGCGCCGGAAGCGTTGCGATCAGCAGTCCATGGGCATGGAAGAGCGGCAGGGCGTGCAAGACCACGTCGCTTGGCCGGATCGACCAGGCCAGCATCAGCGCGCGAGCCTGGTGAGCCAGATTGCCATGCGTCAGCAATGCCCCCTTGGCGGGCCCGGTCGTGCCTGACGTGTACAGAAGCACCGCCGGCGACTGGCCATGAAGGTCGGGATCGCTTTCCAGGGGAAGCGCATCGTGGACCAGTCCGGCCCAGCTTCCTCCACCCGACGCATCGAGCGTCTCCACCCGTCGCCTCGCGCCGTCCGACGCGGCTGTGGCGGCCTCGGCATGCTTGGGGTCGGACACCACCAGCGACGGCTCAGCATCGCTGAGGAAACGGGCGACGTCAGCGCTCGTGTATGCCGTGTTGAGCGGAACCAGAATCGCGCCGGCGCGAAGGATGCCAAGCGCCAGCATGAACGCATCGGTCGACTTCTGTACGACAACCGCGACGCGGTCGCCCGGCCGGACGCCGCACCGCTTCAGTGCGCTCGCGATCCTGGCGGTCTGCGTGTCGAGGTCGCCGTAGGTCGTCACGCCGCAGCCCGGTCCGACGAGAGCCGGCGCCGTCGGCGTCGAGGCCCGCGACAGGATCGCGCGCACGATACCGGCCCCCGGCGTCTGGGCGGAACTTTGCGGCTGTGCCTCGGTCACCTGATGATCTCAGAAGCGCGCGTGGTCGGAGATGGCATTGTTGCCCGCCCCCAGCCAACGGTGCAACAATTGGCCGCCGATTTTCCGCCGCGGAGGAGCTTCCCGATGGCCCCTCGTCCCGACACGCCATGCCGTCGCGACCTGCCATCCGGTTCGGCGGTCGGTCTGCTGGCCAGCCGTTGAAGGCGCCCATGTCCGAGCCTCCGGCGACACTTGCGCATCCTGCGGTGATGAACCGGCCACCCGAGCTGTCGTTTGCGGGCATGTGCACGATGTGCGGCAACAAGGGGACCTTCTCCGGCGTCAGGTCACCGAGCCGGGAGTCGTTTCCGTGTCCGTCGTGCCGGGCCACGCTCCGCTACAGGGAACAGGCGGGCGCGATCCTTTCGGTGTTCTCGCACGGTCGAAGCCACTTTCTCGACCATTTCCGCCACCAGCCCGAATGCCAGCGACTCGCCATTCTCGAAGCAGCGATCCGCGGTCCCTTCATCCGCCGCTTCAAGGATGTGCCCGGCTACGTCCGATCCTACTATTTCGAGGATGCGGTCCCCGGCGAGACACGCGACGGCGTGATCTGCCAGGACCTCGAGCGGATGACGTTCGCCGACGCCTCGTTCGACCTCATCATCACCAGCGACGTGATGGAGCACGTCTTCGACGTGGATGCGGTCATTGCCGAGACCGCGCGCGTGCTGCGCCCCGGTGGAGCGCACATCTTTTCGGTGCCGATGGTGTTTCCCCTGAGGCCGGGCTCGACAGCACGCGCCAGGCGCGGGCCTGGTGGCGTGGAGCACCTGGCCGAGCCCCGCTACCACCGCTCCGGCCTGGATGAGCCAAGCCTGGTCGTGACCGATTTCGGCGCTGACCTGGCTGCTCGGCATGCAGAGCGAGGACTGCGGGCACGGTTCCATCGGAGCATGCCGCTGACGGCGGTCTTGAACGGCAACGCCGTCGTCGTCGCGCGCAGACCCCTGCAATGACGGACCCCGAAGCGCTCCCGAGTCCAGCGGGCTGGATATGCACGGTGTGCGGCGCGGGCGTGCCTCCCGGCGACGGGCAGTCCGGACCGGGATCCTGCGTCGCATGCGGCGCCGATCCCCAAGCGATCGAGATCGCCGCCGCCATTCTGCTGGTGGCCGGGCGCGGCGCCTACGAGGATCTCTCGAAGTTGCTCGCAGGGGACGACGCGCCGAAGGGCCGGATTCTCGATCTCACCGGAGACGCGGCGCTCTCGCGGATGCTGGAGCGCGCTGCGGGGTATCGCGCGGGGCGTATCGTTCGTCAGGCCGCCGGGGATACCGGGACCACCCCGGCCGGCCCGTTCCGTCTCCCGGTGGAGGATGCCACCGCGACGTTCGATCACCTTCTCCTCAGAAATCTGCTCTTCTGCGCCGAAGACCCCTGGGCGGTGGTCGATGAGATTGCCCGTCGGCTGGCGCCGCGCGGCACCTTCGTCCTTCAGGAGATCTTCCCCTGGCCGATCCCGGCGATCACGGCCGAGTCCCCGCCCGGGGAAGATGGAGTCGCCCGTACCCGTCCCGTCAGCGGTGGCGTGCGGTATCCCCTCAGGTTCGAGATTGGGGCCGACGTCATCGACCGGTTTGCATCGTGGGGCGTCATGGCCGAATTCTATCGACCCGGCCTTGCCCTTGATCCTGCGTACCGACGTGCGGTTCTGGTTGGCGAGCGCAGTTGAGCCCGAGTGTCGGCAGCGGATCCTTCATGGACGTAGCATCGAACAGGCCGACAGCGACCGAGCGGCCGCCCCCTCATCTGCACCCCTCGTCGACCGGGTTCGCCCGATCGATCGCGAGCGTCGTCGCCGGTCATGCCGAACGCATCGGCGATCGGGATGCATTCACGGCAATTCGCGGACTCGTGCCGATCGAGCGGTTGACCTATCGCGAGCTGTTTGAGCGCTCGGCAACGATCGCCGGCCACCTCCTTCGGCAGGTCCGTCCGGGCGACCGCGTCGGACTGGTCTTTCAGCCTTCCCTCGACACCGTCACCTCCCTTCTCGCCTGCTTCTACGCCGGGACCATCGCGGTTCCGATCGTCCCGCCCGCCGGTCGCGCTTTGACGCAGCGTTTTGCCGGGATCGCCGCGGACTGCCGGCCCGCCGCCGTCCTGACCTCGACGCCCACGCTGGCGGCCATCGACCGATCCGCGACCGAAGCGGTCGGTCTGCCGGCCGAGGCCTGGATCAGCGTCGACAGGCTCCCGGCAGTGCCGCCCCCACCCCGCGACGCGCTGACCCTGCCGGGGTCCGACGATGTCGCAATCCTCCAGTACACCTCCGGCTCGACCGGAGATCCGCGTGGCGTTGTCATCACCCACGGCAATCTCGCGGCGGTACAGGACTGCATCCAGGCCGGCTTCGGCTCGTCCGATCAGGACCGCATGGTGACGTGGCTGCCCTACGAGCATGACATGGGTCTGGTCGGAGGGTTGCTCCATCTGCTGTGGGAAGGTGGTGCCTGCTTTCTGATGTCGCCGGCAGCGTTCATGCGCAACCCCCTGAGCTGGCTTGCCGCCGTGTCCCACTTCGGCGCAACGATCAGCGGCGGGCCGAATTTCGCCTACCGGCGCTGCGTCGAGGCTGCCGCATCCCGGCCGGTTGGTGCGCTCAGGCTCGATCGCTGGCGGATCGCCTTCAATGGCGCCGAGCCGGTCGAGGCCGCAACGTTGGCGGCCTTCGCCGACACCTTTGGCGCGCTGGGCTTCTCCGCCAGGTCCTTCTATCCGTGCTACGGGCTGGCCGAAGCGACGTTGCTCGTCTCTGGCGGCGACGCCGATAGCCCGCCGGTGACCCTCTCGGTCGACGCCGCCGGCCTCCAGGCCGGCCATGCGATCAAGCCGGCGGGTGCCGCGGCCGGTCGCGTCCTGGTTTCGAGCGGCATCCCGCGCACGAGCGGAGGCGTATCCGTTGTCGACGCCGAGACTTTCGATGTGTGCAGCGAAGGCGAGGTCGGCGAGATCTGGGTGGCCGGCTCGAGCGTCGCCACCGGCTACTGGAACCGGCCCGCCGAGACGGCCGGCACTTTCGGCGCGCTGCGCCGGGACGGCGCCGGCCCATTTCTCAGGACCGGTGATCTCGGCTTCATGTCCGGAAAGGAGCTGTTCGTCGTCGGGCGCCTCAAGGACATCGTCATCGTCAACGGGCGGAATTTCCATCCCCACGATATCGAGCGCGGCATCGATCGACGCACGCACCCGGCGGTTCGTGCCGGACGAACGGCACTGGTCGCCCTCGACGACGGACCGCCGTCGAACATCCTCGTTCAGGAAGTGGACAGAAGCGGGCTGGACGCGACAGGACCCGACCTGACGCCGATCGCCCAGACGCTCTGGCGCGCTGTCCTTCGCGACCATGGCCTGTCGGTGGATCGTGTGGTGCTCGTCCGCGGCGGCACCCTGCTGTGGACGACCAGCGGGAAGCTCCGGCGCTCTGCCACCTGGCAGGCTCTCGCCACGGCAGCGGACGACAGCATCATCCATGTCTGGGCCCCTTCGGTGCGGAGCCGGTTTCAGGACGGAGGTGATCGGGCCAGGGCGACCGAGACACTGCGCGAGCGGGCGCCGGACTTCGTTTCTGCAGACATCAGGGCGTTCGTCGGCGACTGGGTCGCCGCTGCGATGGACGTGCCGGCGGAGAGCCTCGACACGGAGACCGGGTGGATGGATCTTGGGCTGGATTCGGAAATGGCGGTGGCGTTTGTGCTCGACCTCGAGTCGGCAACCGGCATGGTCTTCTCGGACACGCTGCTCTTCGACCACCCGAACATCGAAACGCTCCTTCGCCATCTCGAGGAGCAGCTTTGCCGATGACCCGCGTGTTCGCGTCGGCCGGCCCCTCTCTGGCCGGTACCCCTGAGATCGCCGTGATCGGCACGGCATGCCGTTTCCCGGATGCCGCCGATCCGGAGTCGTTCTGGGACAACCTCTGCGCCGGCCGGCAGGCGATCCGGCCGATCCCCGAGGAGCGCTGGTCGCAGGACGCGTACTTCGACCCGGATCCACGCACGCCGGGCAAGATCTACACCGGATTGGCCGCTCTGATCCCGGACGCGGACCGCTTCGACCGCAACGTCTTTTCGATCTCCGCCAACGAGGCCCGGACGATCGATCCGCAGCACCGTCTGGTGCTCGAAGTGGCGTGGACCGCGCTTGAGCGTGCGGCCATCTCGCCGGCTTCCCTTGCCGGTACGCCGACGGGCGTCTTTGTCGGGATCGGCAGCGTCGACTACTGGCTGTTGCAGGCGAAGGCAGGCTTCCCCGCGGCCGTGAGCCCCTACGTCAGCACCGGTGGATCGCCGTCTGTCGCATCCGGGCGTCTGGCCTACTGTCTCGGCCTCACCGGCCCGGCCCTGTCCGTCGACACGGCCTGTTCTTCGGCGCTGGCCGCGATTGCCCTCGCCTGCGATAGCGTTGCCCGAGGCGAATGCCCCATGGCGATCGCCGGCGGCGTCAATCTCATCTTCTCCCCCGACGTGATGGCCAGCCTCTGCCGGATGCGCGCGCTCGCCCCGGACGGTCGCTGCAAGACCTTCGACGCCCACGCGGATGGCTACGTCCGCGGCGAGGGCTGCGGCATTGTCGTCCTCAAGCGCCTTCGCGATGCAGTCGCCGCCGGCGATCCGGTCCTTGCCGTGATCCGCGGATGGGCGATCAATCACGATGGCCGGACAAGCGGCCTGTCGGCCCCGTCGCGGGAGGCCCAGGCGGCCGTGATCCGGACGGCCATCGCGCGCGCCGGCGTCGAGCCCGGCGACGTCGGCTTCGTCGAGGCCCACGGCACCGGCACGGCGCTCGGCGATGCCATCGAAATGGCAGCCCTTGCGGACGTCTTTTCGGCCGACAGACCCCATGATCGGCCCCTTGCGGTCGGCTCCGCCAAGACCAATGTCGGCCACCTCGAAGCCGCGGCCGGCGCCGCCGGTCTTGCCAAGGTCATGTTCGCCGTGGAGCGCGGCATCATCCCGGCCCACCTCAATCTCGAGACTCCGTCGCCGCGCATTCCCTGGCACGAGATTCCGATCTCGGTACCGACGGCGACGCAGCGATGGGACCCTCCTGGCGTCCGTATCGCAGGCATCAGTGCCTTCGGGTTCAGCGGCACAAACGTCCATCTCGTCGTCGCGCAGGCGACAGCACGCGCGCCACGGCCGATCCGGAGCGAACTGCAGCCGGACCTGCCGCGCGTCGTCGCCTTCTCTGCCCGCACGCCGAAGGCACTGCACCAGCGCGCCCTCTCTCTGCTCGCGCGCATCGAGTGCCTTCCGAATCTGGCGCTGATCGACATCGCCTTGGCCACGGCGCGGTCCTGGACCGGACTCGCCTGCCGGGCAGCTTTCGCTGCGGCAAGCCTTGAGGAGCTGAAGGCATCGTTGACCGCCTTCGTGGAAGCGGCCGGCAGCGAAGACGATCAGGCCCCGGTTCGACAGGCCGGTCGTTGCGCCTTCGTCTTTCCCGCAAGGTCCGGACTCTCCGCCGCCCGGCGGAGCGAGGCGATGGCCGCGCTGGCCGATCTGACAGGCGCGAGCGATGCGGCCGCGGCCGAAGGATCCTCCGATATCACCGACGGTGCTCTGCTGAAGGCCCTCGCGGCGATGTGGGTCGGGCTGGGAACGGTGCCGGTCGCCCTCGTTGCCGCCGCAGAGCAGGTCGAAGCGGCCGAGGCCTTTGCGGATGAGATCGCCGGTATCGTCCCGGCGCCCGTTCCCGTCCTCGCCCAGGACCGGACGCATCAGGGATGGCGCTGGCTGCGGAGCGATGGCGACGATCGTCGTGGTGGGGCGTCGCTCGTTGCCGCCGATATCGCCGTCTGCCTCGGCGCGGACATGCCGGGCGGGTGGTCGCGCGAGCTGTCGGAAGCCTACCTCGATGGCGGCGCCGAGATCGTGCGGTGTCTTCGGCCGGACATGCCGCCGCAGACGTCGATCGGAGCGGCGGCGGCGAGCCTCTATTCCAAAGGCGTCGCGATTGATCCCGTGAGGCTTGCCCCGCGCGAGGCCTTACCTGTCATCCTGCCGGCGTATCCTTTCGAACGTCAGCGCTTCTGGTTCGACGCCGCATGACCATGACCCCGATGCCTCAGGCGATGCTCGATGGCGGCGTAGCGAACTGGATCCGGCCGGACTGTGGTCCGCCTTGCTTCGATTCGAGCCGCCGGGCCTGGCGGGTAAGCCGCTATCAGGACGTCGTCGCGGTCCTTCGCAGCCCGGACCTCCTGGTATTCGACTGGCTCGCCAACATCCGCCGCCTCGCCGCCGCCGGCGAGTACGATGCCGATACGATTTTCCGTGTCACACGGGGATGGTCGCTGTTCCAGAACGCTCCGAAACACTCGGCCCTGCGCCGCTGGCTGGTGCAGGCCCTGCAAGTCATTGGCCCGGGGCTCGCGCCGGAGCGGGTTCGCAGGGTCGTCTCCGAGCTCATGACGCCAGTCCCGGCCGGAGAGACGATCGACGCGGTCTCCCGGCTGTGCGACCGCGTGCCGGAGGCGCTTTTTGCCGAGGCGCTCGGCGTTCCGACCTCGACCATCAGCATCTTCACGGCGGCGACCATCGAACTCTCGTCCTTGTGGCGCAACAGCAACTCCCCGGCGACCCTGAGGCGGATCGGACAGCTGTTGGCAGCGATGGAAGCCGAGGCGAGCGGCCTCATGGCGATGGCGCACCGGCACGCGGATGCGCCCCTCGCGGCCGTCCTCGCCCGGACCGGCGATTCCCCGGATCTCGATGAAGCCGACATCGCGAATGGTCTCAGTTTCCTTTTCGTTTCGGGCATCGAGACGACGGCGTCCGCGCTCGCATCGTCGATTGCCCTGTGTCTGGTCGACGCCCGGGCCCGGGCATGTTTTGCAGACTTGGCCAAGCCTCCACGCGGAGCGATGGAGGAGGTCCTGCGCCGCGTCGGGGCCATTCACACGCTCCAGCTCCGATCCACGGTGCGTCCGATCGTGTCGGCCGGCTGGTCGATCCCGGCAGGCGCGACGGTCTTCCTTGAAATCGAGCAGGCGAACCACGACCCGTCGGCCTATCCGGACCCTTTCCGGTTCGATCCCCACGCGGCGCGCCCCAGCCCGCTTCACTTCGGCATGGGCGCCCATGCGTGCGTGGGCGCCGTGACGGCGCGGTCCATCATCGCGTCCTGTCTGACGACCCTGTTCACGGAGTGGCGGCTGACGCTGGCCGGGGACGCGCTATCGTGGGAAGATCATCCGACCATGCGCCGCTTGCAGCACCTTCCTCTTCGCGCCGAGCGGGTCCATGGGGATTCTGAGGCCCGAACGCTTGGCCAACCGCGGGGCACCGGCTGACACTTGCAACGGGAGGTCCCGCCTTGGCCATTGATACGAAAGACGCAGCATCGATCGCGGCGTGGGACGGGGCGCACGTCGCGGCCCTGATGAGGCAGGGCCGTACCGAAGAGGCGGCGGCGGTCATTGCCGCGGTCCTGAGTGAGCAGCCCCACTACCTGCC
The DNA here is from genome assembly GCA_020442065.1 of Bauldia sp. Lineage (GTDB taxonomy): Bacteria > Pseudomonadota > Alphaproteobacteria > Rhizobiales > Kaistiaceae > Bauldia. The sequence continues at coordinate 19,160 of JAGRKZ010000067.1, read as the reverse complement.
GGCAAGGATCGCTCAGGCGCGCCTGTTCCTGTCCGACGGAAATCCGGGCAGAGCCCTTGAGCTGTCGGAGCACCTCCACCGCGCCCACCCCGAGAACATCTGGGTGGCGGCGCTTCGGTTCGAGGCCATGCTCAGGACGGGTGACCTCGCGGCGGCGCGGGACCTGTTCCTCGACAAGGTCTTGCCCGCGTTCGCCGACCGGCCCGAGCTCGCCCAGCTCGCCCATCACATCGTCGATGCCGTCAGCGACAGATCGCAGCGCGTGGCCTTCCTCGAGGCCGCGCTGGAGGCTCAACCCAAATCGGTCGTCCTGGCTGGCAAGCTGGCGGCGCAGTACTACACGGGCGGACGCCGCGGCGAGGCGTCCGCCATGATACGTCTGGTGGAAAGCCAGGGACCGCTGCCGGCTTTCCTGCGCCCGCTGAAGCTCTACCTTGCAGCCGCCGGCGGCGACCATGCCAACGCCATTGATCAATATGAGATGGCGGCCAAGGAGCTGCCGGACAGCGTCGAGCCGGTCCGCCGGCTGGTTCGGGTCCAGGCCGCGGCCGGCCGCTTCGACGATGCGGCGCGTGAGCTCGTGTCGGCCGTCGACAAGTGGCCTCGCGAGTGGCTGCTCCTCTACCGGTACAATCGTACCTTCGTGCCGCTGGCCATCGACGAGCAGATCTTCGCGCGACTGACGGGTGCCGATCCCGACGCGCAGACACCGCTCTGGCAGTTCCAATATGCCGTGGCGGCGATCCGGTTGGGGCGGATCGATGCGGCCATGCCCCTGCTCGAGTCCCTCTCGCAGGACACGCCGGTCGCACCGATGGCGCAGTCGGTGCTGGCCGCCCTGTCGAATCCTGCGGTCCTCTCCGGAAGCGGGCGCGTTGACCGCGACCGCTCGGTTGCGGTCGAAGTCGTGCGGCAGCCCGGAGCGACCGCGAGCATCGTGCTGTTCTCCGGAACTCTCGGCGGACAAGGCTATCTGCCGAACGATATCGCCGACTCCGTCGTCGGGGAGGTTCCGGCGAACCTCGTCTATCTGCGCGATCCCTATGGTCTCGGATACTTGCGTGGGGTCCCGGCGCTCGGTGCCGACGAGACGTCGTCCATAGACGCCCTTGCCGGCGTGCTGAAAGACCTCGGGCCGTCACGGATCGTCACCACGGGCGGATCGATCGCAGGCTACGCCGCGGTCCGCTGGGGCCTCCGTCTCGGGGCGATTGCCACCGTCTCCTTCGCCGGTCCGACCACCCTCTCCCCGCTTCGTGATTCAGGCGGCGAAAGCGCCAGCGAAAGCCTCGGGCTCGGTCTCGTCGAACTGCGATCCGTCGCCGGCGGCGATGGCGATCTGCGCGAGGCGATCCGGTCGGCGCCAAACCACCGGCTGAACGTCGTCATCGGCGAGGGTTACGTCCCGGACCAGCGCCGGGCAGAGCGCCTCAACGGCCTCCCCAACGTGTCGATCACGATCCTGCCGGGGGTCGACTATCACTTCACCAGCATGGCGGCGATCGGTCAGGGGAGCTACGCCCGGCTCTTGACCGAAGCCGTGCTTGGCTGACGTTCGCCTGGCGGTGTCGGCAGGCCTCACCCGCTATGGCGGGTTCGGCCGCTTTTCCAGCACCACCAGAAGGTAGCGGTCCACCATGCCGGCGAAGAAGCGCGAGAGATTGGCGAGCTTGCTGGCCTCCAGGTAGGCGCGAAACGGGAGGATCGTGTCCTTCGTCAGGTCGAACCAGCCTGCAACCGAGAACCCAGCACCGCGGCAAACCGACAGGTAGGCCTCGGTGGAGGGTGTGACATTGCTTGGCGGAACAACGTTGTTGGGCGCGGTGACCACCATGTCGGTGAGAATGAGGCGTCCGCCCGGGCGCAAGATCCGCTCGGCCTCCACGAGGAACGCGAGACGGGATCGGAAGTGCATCGCCGCCTCGATCGAGTGGATGCGATCGACCGATCGGTCCGCGAATGCCAGCCGGGTCGCGTCCATGACCAGGAATGCCGCGTCACCTGAATGGTGGCGGCGGGCATGCCGGACCTGATTGACCGAATAGTTGACGCCATAGGTCGCAGCATCCGGATAGTGGCTTGCAATCCTTGCCGTACCGGCACCCAGTCCGCAGCCCACATCCACCACGACGCGGCAAGCGCGAGCCGCCTCCGGCGGATCCTCGCCGAGCTGCCGGTCGATCAGCGCGGCGCAGGCGCCGACGATGTCGCCCCGTTCACCCAGGTCCCGCCAGTAGCCGACATTGTAGTAGTCGGCGCCCCTGAAGATCCGGCGAACGGACGGATTCAGAATGGCGCGGTCGTAGACTTCGGCGTCAAGCAGCTTGGTCTCTCCCGACGGCAAGCGCGGACCGGCGCCGGCCTTCGTCATGCGCCGGACTGAACGGCTGTCGGCCGCTCCCGCGCCACAGAACCGGCGATCGCCTGAAACATCTCGTCCCAGGTGCTCCTCTTCATCATTTGCCGGGCGGCGTATCTGAGCAGGCGGTCCCGAGCATGGCGCGGGGGGTGGGACCGGTTCAGCGCCGCCGCCACGCGGTCCCAGTGCGCCTCCAGCCGGTCGAGCGTGTCGGCCGGCGCGACGGGGCTCACCTCCCCGGACTCCGTACGCTCGCAAGCCTCCGCCCAATTCCCGCAGGCATCCTCGAGCCGACCGACCTGCGACAGGAAGCCGTTGAATTTTCCGAGCCGGGGCACCGTGACCAGTCGAGCGGGAACGCCATAGGCAAGGGCGGTAATGTACCCGTGCAGGGAAGCACCGAGATAGAGGCGGCTCGCCGCGATCATGGCTGCGATTTCCTGCAAGGATCGCGGTTGGTCAAAGACCACGTGCGGAACAGTCAGGTGGCCGCTCAGCGATCGGGCGAACACGTCATCGCCGTGGCATGGTCCGAGAGCGAGGAGCACGACGAGTTCGTCGCGCCTCCGCGCGATCTCGTCCACCTTGCGCGCGAGCGCCTCGATGCTCATGTCGCCGAGCGACCGCGACTTGACGTGGAGGGCAAGCAGCCCGGCGTCCGGACTGCCGCCGCTCCTGGCGACCGCCATGCGGGCGACGCGATGGAGCTCGTCCCGGGGCCAGAGTCGAGGCAGTCCAAGGGCGGTGTCGGGAGAAATCTCGACGGGCGCTTCGAGCTCCGGCGGCAGACAGTCGCGACTGTACGAATCCCGCACCGAAACGTAGTCCGCCGCGTCGACGACGGCGGACACCAAAGGCCCTGACCTCTCGGGATCGAACTTCCGCATCACGCCGGGTGCGTTCCAGACCACGGGCACATCCCGAAGAACGGCGTCCAGCGTTGCCCCGATCCAGAGGCCGGCATAGGCCGAGGCATCGACGTTGGCCGCCTTGTACGCGGCAAGCCCGGTGGCCTCGCAATGCACGATGTTCCCTCCGCCAATCATGGCGCCGTTCCATGCGGCGGTCGACCCAAGCGCCTCGTCCACCGCGAGCGGTCGCATGGCGTCCGCCAGAGTGACGGCCGCCGCGGTCGGGGACACCGGCACCACTTCCACGCCATGCGGCTTCAGTCGCTCGCGAGCGATCAGCGGGAAAAGCAGGTCGCCATAGTTGAAGACGTCAAACGTCCCATAGATGACGATCCTGCGTGCTATTTCGCTATCGGCGGTGGACACTCAGCCCTCGGTCAGGTCGCGTTTTGGCGAGCGCTGACGTCCGTCGCCCTGCCGTGCTAACAACAACAAACTCTGAGGAACCGATCCTTGCTCGAAAAAGTCCAAGATCCCCGTTACGCGGCCATCGCCAAGCCCGCCGAGCAGGTGCTCGGGTTGCTTCGTCGCCTTCTCCTTACCAATGACTCGCCGACCGTGTGCGAAGTCGGGATCGGCATTGGAGCCACATCCGTCGAGATCTGCCGGCTGCTCGACCACAAGGGCATCATCTTCTTCTTCGACTTCGCCGAGAAGCTCGAACAGTTGGGCAAGGACCTCTCCGACCTCGGCTTCCAGAATTTTGTCATGGTCGGCAATGAGCGCAAGACCTTCGACAGCTACGCCTGGAACCTGGGCAAACTGCTCCTCGACAACATTCGGGCCGGAAAGAACGGGCTCTTCGATTTGGTCTTTCTCGATGGCGCCCACGCCTTCCAGTATGATGCGCCGGCGGCCGTCATCCTCAAGGGCCTGGTCAAGCCCGGCGGCGTGCTCATCCTCGACGACTACGACTGGTCTTTCGCCGTGTCCCCCACCATGCGGCCATCGGTGAAGCCCGAGATCACCAACGACTATACCCACGAACAGATCGAAATGAGCCACGTCAAGTTCGTGTGTGACCTCTTCTTCGACCCCGATCCGCTCTTCGAGAAGATCGACATCGGCTACGGCAGCAAGGAGCACCGTCGCGCCTATCGGCGCCTCGGCTGACCGATCACGCCGCCCGCAAGAAGCGGTGCGGCGGCGCCTCGTGACGATGCGCTCGGCTTTCTGGTGGGACGTGCTCCCATGTGGGCACAGAGGGAGCGGACGAGCCCATCCCGACCCCGGGATCACCGTCGTGTCCCGCGGGACGCCGACACGGTGTCAATGGCCTGGAAGATGGTCTCCATCCGGGATCGCCATGTCAGGTCGTCGCGCCGGGCGGGATAGATACGCCCACGCTCGCGTCGCACGGCCAGCCGGCGATCGATCTCGGCGACGAACGACGCGCTCGAAGCGGCAAAACCAACCTCGTCGGCCAGATCGTCGGCGTTGGGAACCGGGGTGCTGACGACCGGCAGACCGAGGCTGCGATAGACGTAGATCTTGAGCGGATTCATCCGCTCGGAGATCGCATCGACCGCATGGGGCACGATGGCAACGTCGAACGCGGCAATGAAGGCCCTCGCCTTTTCGTACGGGATGGGACCGAGCGCATGCACGTTCCGGCGTCGGATTACCCTCGCGCAGTCTTCCGAATCACCCGGAACAGCCCCGATCAGAACGATCGTCCAGTCGGGACGAGCATCGGCGACGTCCGCGAGCAGGGCCCAGTCGATGCGATGGCTCATGTTGCCGGCATAACCGATGATCGGCCGGTTGAGCCGCCGCAGCGCCGGCGGAACCTCCCAGCTGTCCACGTCGCCGGGTGGCGGCTCTATGCCATTCGGCACGACGAAGACGTCGCGAACCACGTCCCGCACCCAGCCCGCCACCGGCTCGCAGTTGGCGAACGCCATGTCGGCCAGCGCGAAAGTGTCGCGATAGCCGGACTCCACCATCTCGCGATGCGCATCGGTCATCGGCCAGGCCCGCTGGTCGTCGATCACGTCGGCGACGGTGAAGGAAAACCCCACCCGGTCGTGTATCTCTGCGAATTGCGGGACAACCGGACAGACCCAGGCGAGAACATTTTCGGTCATGCCGAGTTTGGCGAGCCATCCGCGAACGGTGTCCGCGAAGTCTGCGCGCTGGGGCAGTGTCCGCCCGAGCAGGGTGCGGCCGGGAGGGCCGAATATGAAGCTCCTCCGATGCAGGCGGTCCTCGTCTTCCGTCTCTAGAAACCGCGCCAGCACGTTGGCGGAGACCAGCCTCGCCTGGGCTGGCCGACTGACGCCGTTTCCGGCAGCGTCAACAGCCAGCGCGTCGATCGAGATCGGCGCTTCCACATGCAGAATCCGGTTCACGCGCGGCGAGCTCGCCATTTCGCGCAGCAGCATGTCCTGGCGCCGGCCGTAGAGGCCGGAATCATTCTGCTTCCAGAAAAACACGATGTTGAGGCCGCGCTCGGTCGAGACGAGCGGACCAACCGCGGTGCGTTGGGGCAGAACCTGATTGAGGAACTCCAGCGCGCGCCGCGACAGGCCCCCCGGAACCGTCAGCTCGATGTAGTGGAGAATGCGCAGGAAGTCCGGAGCCAAGTGGCTCCGCCGCTGACGAGCCGCCGCAATCGCTTCCTCCACCCGCGGAAGGTTGGCCGCGAAGGACAGCTCCGCCCGGAAGAAGGCGCGGCGCGCTTCCGCCGATCCGGCGTCGGTTCGATCCGGATCCAACGCCGCCCGAAGGGAAGCAACCAGGCCCGCATCACCGATCGTTGTGACGCCACCCTCCCCCGCAAGATCCATCAGCGGCGGCGTCGGCGTGGCGATCACGCGGGTTCCGCTCGCCAGGGCGTCGGTGATCTTGGCCGGCGTCTGCGACTGAGCAATCCGGTTGTCGCTCTCCTGGAGCAGGCAAACCACATCGGCGATGGCATTGATCTCGGCGAGGCGCGCGAACGGCTGTTCGCCCAGGCGCTTCACCCGAACCGCCTCTTGGCTCTCGAGAAAGCTCGCGAGGCTGGCGTCCGGTATGGAGCCGGCAATGCAGAACACTGCGTCGGGATCGCCGATCTCCTCGAGCGCCTCGACCACCTGGACAATGCCCTTGTGGCGATGGGCCGTCCCGAGAAACAGCACGACCTTGTCCGATCCGGAGAGGCCGAACTCGGCTCGCAGCTCGTTGCGCCGCGGGGCCGCCTTGTCGAACGCGTCTTCCCAGCGCGCATGGCGGATCAGGATGCCGCCATGGCGCTCGCGAAGGACGGGATTGCAGACCGTGATCACGTCCGCCCACGGGATCATCGACTGCGCGAGCTGCGTCCAGCGACGACCGAATGGCTGGTCCCACTCCGGCGCCCCATCGCGAACGAACTCGTCGAAGCTCAGTCCTTCGTCGGCTCCGACCATCGCCAGTTCGTCGTCATCGAGGTCGATGATGACGCTGGCGCGATGGATTGCCTTGTAGAGAAATCCGATCAGAAGCCCCGGAAAGCGTGCCTTGGAGACCCAGGCGATGTCGCACGGATTGGCCTCCACCACGGCGATCGCCTGATCGAGCAGATCGGCCATTCCCTCGGCCCTGAATCCTCTGATCGGGACCAACCGCGGCCCGTCCCGAAGCGGTGGCCACAAGTCGCCGCCATAGCGCCGGAACAAGGGGCCGAGCACTTCACAATCGGCAACCCTGGCCGCCATCTCCGCCAGGGTCAGAGCCCTGCCCATGGCATTGTGACCAAGGTCCCAGGCGATGAAGGCGATCCGCTTTCGAGCCGCGGAGTCAGGCTCGCTGAGCGGCGGCGGTGCGTCCGCCGGCCAGTACGTTCCAATCTCCAGCGGGTGGGGCTGGCGCTCGCGAGCCTTGGCGTCGCGCAACTCCTGGATGCGTCCGGAGATGAAGGTCAGGGAGGGGTCTGCCGCCTGGGCTCTTTCGAGCGCCGAGACGGCCTTCTGGGGCTCATGGAGATCGACGAGTGCGTCGGCCTGCCCGACATGCGCCCAGGGAAAGGCCGGATCGGCCGCAATCGCCTGCTCGTACCAGGAGAGCGCCTCCCGCGGCTGACTCTTGCGCCGAACGAGGTCGCCAAGCTTGCAAAGCAGGGGTGCCGAGCCCGGCGCCACGTCCAGGAGTCGCCGATACGCCGCCTCAGCCTCTTCAAGTTGCCCCTCGGCGGCGAGCCGATTGGCGGTCACGAACTCGGCCTGCGGCAGGCCGGTCGAAGCGGGGCGCCGCGGCGCCGTGCTCGTCACGCTGTCTGACGTTGCGCCCCGGGACTTGGCCTTGGCCTTTCCCGGCCGCCCGTCCGGCCCTTGTCCCTTGCGCCTACGCGACTTTTTCGGCGGAGACGCCGCAGCCTGAGACCCGTCCGACGCGCGCGACTCTCCGCCGATGCCCTCGGACAGCTCGCCCAGCGCGCCATGAAGCGACAGGATATCTCGCTGCGTGCGGCGTAGAAGTGGGCCCAACCCCTTCGTGCGCTTGTCGCGCTGCCTTGCCCTCTTGTCTCGCACCGTCCTTCCCCCCGGAACTCAACACGGTCCCACCGCCGGAATGACGGCCTCAACGAGCCGTGCGCCTGCCACCGCCCACAACTTCCAGCAGGCTATTCAACTCGGCACCACTACGCAAATACCTCGGCGCGGCGTGGCTCCATGCCGCATGTGCACTCCTTTCAGGGTCCCTGCTCAGCGTCGGTTCTCGCCCGCCCGCTCGACGCCGCGGGCCCGCTGGTTTCGCCGCCGGCGACGCGCACTCGATGCGGCCGCCGGCTCCGTCTTCGTGGCCCCCGCCGTTTCCGGGATGCCGGCGCCGGTGCCACGTTCCTCGCGTCTCCGCCGCACCGTCCACAACAACTCGGATTTGTAGGCGACGTAGTCGTGTATCAGGTAGTTGACAGCATCATGAATGACGTTGGCCCTGTGGCCGAAGGTGTGCGCGGCCCGGACCTCCTCGCCCATGGCTGCCGCCGCTTCGTCGCGCCCCGGGTCGGCGAGAAGCGCGCGGAGCCCCGCGGCGAAGCTCGCCCGATCGGAGAAGGTCGGCAGGCGGTTGCCGAACAGGGAAGGAAGACCGGGATTGTCGTCCGACAGGACCATCGTGCCGCTGGCGAGAACGTCGAAGATGCGGTTGTTGACGAGGCCGTCCGACTTCTGGTCGGCCCAGTGATCGTTGAGGACGACCTTCGCGCGACGGTAGACGTCGGCGACCTCCTGCCCGTTCAGGCTCTGTCCCTTGATGAACTTGCGGTCGATGAAGGGCTCCCATCGCGTGCCCCAGACCGAGACGTCGAAGCCCTCCTCGACGGCAAACTTCACCGCCTCGCGATAGATCCGGCGTGAATTGCCGACGAACACGACCTCGAGGTCGCGCGCTGTTGCCGGATCCGGGAAGAAGACCGTCGTGTCGGTGCATTGGGGCAGCGTCTCGACCTTCACTTCCGGCGCAAGCGCGCGCGCCCTCTCCGCAATCGCGTCCGAGGCGGCAAAGACGTAGTCGAAGCCGTAAAGGAAGTCGGCGTCGATGAGGTCGGCATGGCTGATGATCCAGAGGATGTTCAGGTGCCGCTCGTCGGGCCTGTACTTGTGAAGCCCGAACAGGTGGATGACGATATCGGTCGTCTCGGCGTTCGCCTCGTACCAGGTCTCATGCTTGTCGACCCTGACGAGGTAGCCGTGTTTCTCAAGTGCCGCGCGAAGACCGTAGGCGAAGTGGGTGTCGCCCCAGACGTTTTCGTCGTGCGTGACCGACGTGCAGATCTTGACGGCGACACAGAGTTCGGCCGGCCGCGCACCGAAGAAGTCGACGAACTTGTCGGCAACGTTGTCGCTGTCCTTGCCGTGGATACGCATGTCGTCCTGGATGCGCTGCTTGAACAGCTCCCAGGCCGCGTTCTTCATCCGGCCGTGCTTGTGGGTGCCGACCACGCCGCGGACGTATCCGGTGTAGAGACCAAGCCGGCGCGCGCGGCGGTTATAGTCGCCGTCGATGCCACCGTAGAGCCCGTGCTCGCGGTAGAGGCCGATCTTCTGCCGCGAAGAGGCCGTCGTGAACATGACCCAGCCGCCCACGCCGGCCGGACGGAGCACCGAGACCCCTCCCGGAAATGCGTCGACTTCGCCACGGTCCCGGATGCCGGAACTGTCGGCGGTGAGATTGGTGGAAAGCCAACCCAGGTTCGGGATCGCCTTCGCCGCGTGGATCATGCGAAGGTCCCATTGCGGCGGCGGCGTGTAGTCGTCGTCGAAACCGCAAATGAAGCGTTCCGCGGCAATGCCGAACAGGTAGTTGGCTGCCCGCGCCTTGCCCGCATTCTGACCGGCGTCGACGACAAGGATGTTGTCGCCGTCGAGGCTGCCGAGATAGGCCCGTGTCTCGGGGTCGGCCGAATTGTTCCAGACAAGAAGTTCGAAGGGCACGCCAACCGTGGCGAGCACCGCGTCCAGCGTAGCCCTGACGTCGCCGGGCGGATTGTAGGTGACAACGACGATCGAGAGCTTGTCGCGGCAGGCGCCGAGCGCGAGGTCGTCGAGCGCACGACGGGCGCGGGCCCGCATGAAGGGCGATGCCGTCGTGAAATAGCGGGTGACGAAGCGCCGTGCTTTTTCGCCAATCCGGCTTCGAAGCAGCGGATCGTCGTGGAGCGTCTGGAGCGCCGCACACCAGTCGTCGGCATCATTTCGGCGCACCAGGCCGGTCTCGCCGTCAATTACGGTCCTCGCGAGCTCGGACACCGTGGAAACGATGACAGGGACGCCTACCGCTGCCGACTCGAGGAACCGGATGTGGCTCTTGTAGGCGTTGAACGTGCAGTCCTCGAGCGGGATGATCTGCACCGTGAAGCGGGCCAGTTCGGCAGGCAGGTCCTTCCAGTGAACCGCCGGCCGCTGGACGATCCGGTCGCCAAACGCGGCGCGGAATGTCTCGGGAAGCTCAAGGTGCCCGATGCAGTGGAACTCGGCCTCGGGGTTGTCGCCGAGGAACCGCTCCAGCGCAGGCAGGACCGCCGCCAGATCGTGCTCGTGGGTCGCCGAGCCTGACGCATAGCCGACGACGAACGGGCGCGAACCTGCCGCGACCGACTCAAATGCCAGGTCGGAGCGTTTCGCGACGTCAGCGCCGAGACAGTTGGTGACGACGTGGGCCGGCTTGCGGAAGCGGCGCTCCACCTTGTCGCGCAGTCTCGTCGTCGAGACGAGGAAGTGGTCGGCATAGGCCATGCAGCGCGCGTAGCGCGAGGGCAGCTCGGCGAGCGCCTCAAGACGCCAGTCATCGAGCTCGTTGGCATCGAAGACCTGATCGTCGATGTCGTAGACGATCAGGGCGGGTGATTGCTTGAGCCGCTGAAGAAACGCTTCCGTCGCGCTGGTGAGGGCGAGACGCTGAAGGATGACAATCGCGCCCTGCTCAAGCTGGCTGAAGAAGCGTTCCGGCGGCCTGTGATAGTCCACCACAGTCACGTCAGCCCCGGCGAGGAGCTCGACGAGGTTGTAGGCCCGGTACCTGGTCGTGTTCCGCTCCGACAGATAGGCGGGGACGACGTAGATGCGACTGCCGCCGTCGACCGCCGCGGTCGTGGTCAGCGTCGGTACGTCGAGGGCCTCCCAGTCCTCGCTTGCGGCGACCGTCTTCCGCCCCTGACTGCGACCGGACCGTATGTAGTGAATGAGGGGATTGATCTTGCGGCGGGCAACGTCGGGATTGGCGTCGAGATAGAAGCCCGTATCAAAGGATCGCGACGGATTGCGGCCGCGGGAAACGCCCCGGCGCAGATAGTCGGCGATCATCGAGCCTTTCCGGCCCTTGAGCTCGGGACTCTGCGTGACATAGAACGCTTCGTCGAAAAGGCCGCTCTCGCGGATGATGCGGGATTCGCGCTGCATCCGGGTCTCGGGCGTGGAACTGCCCGGCGACGAAAAGCGCTTTCCGATCCAACTGACGATCGACTTTAACGGCACGCGGCCCTCGTTTCGTGCTGTGCTCGTGGCGAGTGTCGGAGCCCCTCAGTTGCATACCACACTCCCGCCAGCCAGAGGGATGCGCAGCACCCGCTCCGAACGGCTTCCCCAAGGCCAACCCTGCGCACGCAGCCTGGTCTGCGATTGCGACGGGCCCCCGCCCCCCCCTTCCCCAACCTCCCGCGAAGACCCGGTCAGAGCGCCCAGCGCGTGGCGGTTGCAATCAAGCTGACAAGAGCGCACGCTACTTTGGTGCTTCAAGATTCCTTGCCGATCCACTACCGCACTCGCATTCTTCGCATTCAGCCGTGGGATTTCCGAACGGAAGATGCCGCTGTCAGGCGCAATGGCCATCCGCAGCGTACTAAGGCTTCTGAGCCGCCTCGGACTGGATACCGCGCTTCATCGCGACATCGAAGTGGTCCAGTCCAGCGGGTTGTTCGACACCGAGTGGTACGTCGCGGAATTCGGGCTGCTCGGGCGGACGTTTGTCGACCCCATCGTGCACTATCTGTTGCGGGGTGCGCGCAGGGGTAGAAATCCCCACCCGCTCTTCGACACGTCCTTCTATGCGGAGAGGCTCAGCCCCAATAATCGTCGACACCACAATCCGCTCGTCCACTACCAGCGCTTCGGTGGTCGGGAGGACAAGGATCCCTGCCTTTGGTTTGATTCTACTTGGTACCGCGCGGAATACGACGCGCCCCCGGGCGGGGAGGTTACCCCTCTCCTCGATTACTGCACCACGGGTCGGGCAGAGGGCCGCAGCCCCCATCCGTTGTTCGATCGGGCGTGGTACCTCGGCCGTTATGCCGGCGAGATCGGGTCCGCCGATCCGATCGTCGACTACATTTATCATGGCGCCAGGCAGGGCCGACTTCCCCATCGCGCCCTCGCCGGCGCCGACCGTGTAGCCGCCGACCCGTCCTCGGTCGAGGCTGCAATCCGCACCGCCGCGGCCCTCAGGGACCCGCGCCCGCCGCGGGACCTCATCCGCGATCGGTTCGACGAGGAAGCCTCGGGCGCGTTCGTCGCCGGGCTCCGTGAGAGCAATCCGATCCCGACCCCCCGCCCGCTCGTATCGATCGTCATGGCAACCCGGGACCGGGCCGAAGTCCTGCCGGCGGCGATATCGAGCGTGCTCGGACAGAGCTACGCCGAATGGGAGCTTCTGGTCGTCGATGATGGCAGCCGTGACGGGACGGAGGGCGTTGTGCGGGCGTTCTCGGATCCCCGCATCCGCTACGTCCCCGGCGATGGCGGCGGCGCCGCCTCCGCCCGGAACCTTGGTGTCGCCGCGGCGAGTGGCGCGCTGCTCGCCTACCTCGACAGTGACAACCGTTGGCTACCGGACTTCCTCGAGACGATGGTGGGCTATCTCTGCGCCAACGATCTCGATCTCGCATACTCGGCGATGCGCGTCGACTCCGAGGACGGCGTTCGTTTCCGTGGACGTGACTTCGATCTTTCTGACCTCGTCCGGGTCAACTTCATCGACCTCAACACCATCCTCCACCGGCGCGACCTGGTCGAGCGGTTTGGCGGATTCGATGCCACCCTTCGGCGCCTGATCGACTGGGATCTGATCATCCGCTACAGCGAGGGCACGAAGGTCGGCTACGCGCCGTTCCTCGGCGTTCTCTACGACGATCACAAGCGGCCCGATCGGATCACCGTCCGCGAGTCGATCAATGCGAAGTTCGTCGTCCTGAACCGCCACCTGATCGACTGGAGCGCCCTTCGCGACGCTGCGGCGGAGCGCAAGCGCGGGCTCGTTTCGATCGTCATTCCCGTCTACGGCAATACCGGGATCACCAACGACTGCCTCGAAGCGATCTTTCGCGAGTCCGAGGGTCAGGATTTCGAGGTGATCCTGGTGAACAACAAGAGCGACCGCGGCACGCTTGCCAACCTCGCGCTCTGGGCCGAAGCGCGAAGCAATGTCCAGCTCGTGGCGGTGTGGACAAACCTGAACTTTGCCCTCGGCTGCAACCTGGGCTTCGCCCGCAGCCGTGGCGAGACCGTGGTATTCCTCAACAACGACACCCTCGTCACCAGCGGATGGCTCGAACCCCTCCGCGCGGAGATCGGGAAAGACTCCGTCGGCATCGTCCAGCCGAGGCTGCTCTACCCCGATGGGACGGTACAGTCGGTCGGCGCCGTGTTCGCAGAGCCGGACGGCCTGTCCCACATGCTCTACCGCGGCGAGCCCGGCGACGCCGCGCATGTCACGCGCCGGCGGCGGGTGCAGGCCGTCCATGGCGCGTGCCTGGTCGTATCGGCCGCCGACTTCGCCGCGCTCGACGGCTTCGATCCGCACTTCGTCAACGGGCAGGAGGACATCGACTTCTGCTTCCGGCTGAGAACGGCGACGGGCAAGCACGTCGTGGTCGCCCCGGACTCCACCGTCATCCACCTCGAAGGTCAGACCCGGGGCTACAATCGGCACAATCGCCAGAACCGCCTGCTCTTCGTCGAGCGCTGGAAAGACCAAATCGTCGCCGATGCCCGCTCCGTCTACGCCGAGGACGGCTTCGACGTCGCGGCCTTCACCCCCGATAGCGACGAGTATGCAAAACGCGGGATCGCTGTGCATACGCCGACGCTGCGGCGAAATTCGTGATCGGCGCGGCATGATCGTCCGCCCCTTCCGGCCGCTTCGACGGACGGCAGGCCGCGGCGTAGCAGGCGGTCATGAAAGACCAACCGGGAAACCGCCAGCGCTGGTCGCGCCTGTAGCCCCGAGGAACATCAGGGCAGGTCGAGCGCCCCGGCGAGGAACGCCTTCGATTCGCCACTGATCACGACGTTGTCGCCGTCGAGGCGACACCAGAGGTCGCCGCCCCGCGGCGACATTTGCCGGCTATGGATGCTGGTCCGGCCAAGCTGCTCCGACCAGTAAGGCACGATGATCCGATGGGCGGTGCCGCACACAGGATCTTCAGGCAGGCCCAGCTTCGGCGCAAATACGCGAATGACGATATCGGACGCCTCGCCCCGGGCGGTGGCGATGACCGTCCCGCGGTCGAGACGGGCTATGGCATCGAGGTCCGGATGCATTCTGGCGATCGGTTCCGGTCCGTCGCAAATGGCGATGTAGCCGAAGTCCGAGTCGAGGGCTTTTCTAACCGGCACACCAAGCGCCGATGCAAGCGTCCCCGCCAGATCGACTGCCGCAAAGGGCATCGTCGGCCAGGGTACCGAGGTCCGCGAGCCTTCGCGATGGATGGTGCGTTCACTGCCATCGGCGAGAACCAGCGTACCCCGATCGGCACCCGTCTCCAGAAGCATCACATGCGACGCCGCAGCAGTGGCGTGACCGGTGCCGCCATGCGGACCCGAAGGGGTATGGAACCTCAGCTCGAAGCGCTCTTGGTCGATCCGCCGAAGGCACGAAAGCACAGTCTCGCCGAGCTGGCTCGCGACCTTCTGAACAATGTGGTCCTCGACCGGCTCGCGGACGGTCATCACGAAGGCCGGATTTCCCGCGAATACGTCCGTTGCAAACGTCACGATCTGATGGATCGCGGCCTGCATCGGTTACCCCACTGCCAGCGGCCGGTAGGCAGTCACCTTGATCTCGACTTTGACGTCGAACATGAATTTCGCGGGAAAGACGCACCGCACCGGCGGGTCCTTGCCGAAATAGGTGCGGTAGATCTCGTTGAACTTGACGAAGTCGCGGGCGTCGGTGAGCCAGCACTGGCAATCCACCACATCATCCAGCGTGCAACCCGCAACCGCCAGCGCCTCCTTCACCATGGCGAAGGTCCGGTGGACCTGCTCCTCGAACGGCATGTTCTTGTTGCCGGTGCCGTCGTCGAGAATGTTGCCGTCGGCGTCGAACACGACCTTGGTCGGGTCGAAGTTCCAGGGGCCGTAGGCCGATGTGAACACAAAGTCGCCTGCCCGGATCGCCTTGCTGATCGGCACTTCCGGATGCGCCGGATAGGCAGTCTTTGTCACCCTCTTCATCCCCCGCGTTTCCAGTTCGCATCGGTCGATCTGCCTCGGCACTTCGTTCTTTTCGAAGCCGCCCCGGCATCGACTAGATATGACAGGGCTGCGTCATAGGGTCAACTGTTGCTACCTTTGATCCAGTTCTGACCGCTCTCCGTTGCCCCTCGATCGCTCTCCCTCCCGCTCTCTTGCGTGATTTCATGCACATTCAGGCGAGTCGACACCGAAACGCCGGTCCCCGACCGTGAGACAATAGGTCCTCTCCAAAATAACCTATTGACACACGCCGGCATTGCTCCGCATCCTCATGCTGCGGGTGGGCGCCTTTTCCTGCGCGTGCGGAAGCTTCTTGGGGGTCGCTTCATGGTGACAGGCTGCAGACGGATCGCAGGTCCGCGTCCGCCGAGGGCCTTGTCCTCCGCGCCGGCCCGCGTCCTCTCCAGGCTTGCTCCACGGGTGCCGAAATGAGTGCGGGCATTCCCACCGAGCCTCCCGGACAACCTGTGCGACTGTCGATCAGGAATGTCGTCAAGGCGTTCCCCGGCGTGCGGGCAGTCGACGATGTCTCGCTCGAGGTCCGGCGCGGCGAGGTCCATGCCCTGATCGGGGAGAATGGCGCCGGCAAGTCGACGCTCATGCATCTGGTTGCGGGCGTCTACCAGCCCGACAGCGGTGTCATCGAACTCGACGGCGCGTCGACGGCCGGGCTCAACGAGCAGGGCGCGGCCGACGCCGGGATCGCGATGGTGTTCCAGGAGCGCAGCCTGGTGGGCGCGCTCAGCGTCGCCGACAACATCTATGCCGGCCGCCAGCCGACCAACCGGTTCGGGGTCATCCGCCGCGGTCCGATGTACGAGGGCGCCAGGCGCATCCTTTCCGATCTCGAAGTCGATATCGATCCCCGCACGGCGGTGTCGCAGCTCTCGCCCGGTCAGCAGCAGATGGTGGAGATCGCCAAGGGGCTGTCCCACGAGCTCAAGCTGCTGATCCTCGACGAGCCGACATCGTCCCTGACGCTGACCGAGAGCCGGCACCTGTTTCGGGTGATCCGCCATCTCGCCGCGCAGGGCGTTGCGATCATCTACGTGTCACACCGGATGTCGGAGATCTTCGAGATATCTGATCGCGTCACCGTACTGAAGGACGGACGCGTGACCGGTGATTGCGACACCGCCTCGAGCACACACGAAAGCCTGATCGCGATGATGGTCGGCCGCGAGCTCTCCTTCACGCCCGACCCCCGTCGCGCCCCTGCCGATGCCAGGACCGCCCTCGAGGTCCGCGGTCTTTCGGCTGATCGGGTCATCTCCGCCTCGTTCTCGCTTCGCTATGGCGAGATCGTCTGCCTCGCCGGCCTGCTAGGCGCCGGCCGCACCGAGGTCTGCGAGGCCATATTCGGCGTGCGGCCGATAACCGGCGGCACGGTCCGCGTCGACGGGCAGGAGCTCACGCCCCGCAGCCCCGCGGACTCGATGGCGGCCGGCATCTCGATGCTGCCTGAGGACCGTAAGGAAGGCGGCCTCTTCATCGACTTCAGCGTCGTCGACAACGTCGTCGCCGCCAATCTCGAGGCCTATACCCACGCCGGGCTGCTTTCCAGACCCGAGATGCGCAAGGTTGCCGAGAACTACGTCGAGACCCTTCGTATCGCGACCCCGAATATCCGCCGCGAAGTCCGCAACCTGTCCGGCGGCAACCAGCAGAAAGTCCTGCTGGCCAAGTGGCTGGCGCGCGATCCGCGCATCCTGATCGTCGATGAGCCGACCCGCGGCGTCGATGTCGGCTCCAAGGCGGACATCTACCGCATCCTTCGCGAGCTCGCCGCCAAGGGCATGGCCCTGCTCGTGGTGTCGTCGGACATGCTCGAGGTGCTCGCCCTCGCCCACCGCATCGTCGTCATGTGCGAGGGGCGCGTCGCGGGCGAGATCGACGCGGCGACCGCCACCGAAATCGCCATCCTCGAACTCGCCGCCCCGGCGGAACGCAAAGAGAGTGCAGCATGAGCAGCGATACCCGGTCCGAGGAACGCGAGCGACTGCACTCGGCGGGGCAACCGTTGGAGGAGCCTGCGGCCGGCCGGATCCGTGAGCGGGGTCTCCTGGTCATCATCGCCACCGAGCGGCCGCTGCTGCTGATCGTGCTGATTGCGGTTCTTGTCGGGGTGATGGCGATCATCGCTCCCGACACCTTCCTCCGCCCCGCCAACGCCGCGGTTGTGCTTCTCGATACCGCCCAGACCGGCATCCTCGCCTGCGGCATGATGCTGTTGATGATCGCCGGCATGTTCGACCTCTCGATCGGCGGCATCCTCGCCTTCTCGGGGATCATGGCGGGTCTCGCGGTGAAGGAGCTCGGCTTCTCGCCCCTCCCGGCCTTCCTCGTCGGCTGCGCGTGGGGCACGCTGCTCGGCGGGGTCAACGGCTTCCTCGTCACGCGCTTCAAGATCAACGCGCTGATTGCGACCCTCGCCACGCTCTCGGTCTACCGCGGCGGCCTGCAGCTGGTCTCGGGCGCCGGCGTCACCAACATCGGCAACAATTTCACCGTCTTCGGCCAGACCCAGATTCTCGGCATCTACTCGCCGTTCTGGTTCATGGTCGTGATCCTCCTGGTCTTCGCTTTCCTCGTCGGTCGGACACGCTACTTTCGCCAAGCCTACTATATCGGCGGCAATGCACGCGCAGCGAAGCTCTCGGGCATCAACGTCGACCGCACCGTGTTCAGCTTCTTCCTGATCATGGGCTTCCTCTCCGGCCTCGCCGGGGCGTTGCTTGCGTCGCGCCTCAACACTGCCGTTGTCCTCGCCGGCCAGGGCGTCGAGCTCAAGGTCATCACCGCCGTCGTCCTCGGCGGCGCGAGCCTGGCGGGCGGTGTCGGCACGATCTTCGGCGCCTTCCTCGGCGTGCTGCTGATGGCGCTCCTGCAGAACGCGATGATCATCGCCCACATCAGTCCGTTCTGGCAGCTCATCGTCGTCGGGATCGTGCTTCTCATCAGCGTTGGCCTCGATCAGTTCGCGCGCATCCGCCTGCGCAGCTGAGGCCCCTTTCAACTTCGCACTGCCCGCGCCTGCGGGACACTGTTTTGAGGTTTGGAGCAGGGAGAAAGATCATGAGGGGAACCGCATTTGGCGCCTTGGCGCTCGCCGGACTGATAACCGTCTCCGGCGGCCTGCCGGCCCTTGCCGGCGAGCCGATGGGCTTGGACGTCCCGATTGGCGATGCGAGCCGGAGCGACCAGGAATACGTCTGGATCAGCAACGCCTCGAACCTGCCGCTGTTCGTCGAGCGGGTCTATCCGGGGCTTGAATCGGCGCGCAAGGCGCTCAACGTCAAGGTCCGCATCGCTGGCCCGACCTCGGTCGACCTTGCCGCCTTCATCACCACCGTCGACGCCGAGTGCACCCAGAGCCCGGCCGGCGTGATCGTCGTCGGCGGCTGGGACGACGCCCTCGCCTCCGAGGTCGACAAGTGCATCGACGCCAAGGTGCCGACCGTCGTCACCGACGGCGACCTCGCCACCTCCAAGCGCCTGACCTATCTCGGCACCGACTGGTACAACCTCGGCTTCCAGCACGGCCTCTACCAGTGCCAGTACCATGCCGACGCCGGCCTTGAGAGCGGCCAGATCGGCACCATCTCCTTCCTCGCCGCCAGCAACTTCATCGCCGCCCGCCAGGGCCTCCGCGATGCGCTCGCCGCCAACTGCCCGTCGGTGACCGTCGTCGCCGACGAGGAATCCGGCACCAATGTCGAGCAGGTCGCGGCCAACACCGCGGCGATCATCCAGGGCCACCCGGACCTCACCGGCATGGTCGGCTTCGACTCCGAGGCCGGTCCGGGCATCGTCCGCGCCGTCACCGAGGCGGGCAAGGCCGGCCAGATCATCGTCACCTCGAACGAGGCGGGCCGGGACTTCCTGAACGCGATCAAGGACGGCTCGGTGAAGATGATCAACATGGAGAAGTACGAGACGATGGACTTCTTCGCCGTC
>JAGRKZ010000066.1:5311-12847 GCA_020442065.1 Bauldia sp. | reverse complement strand
AGAAGCCGCACTGCAGGCCATGGTTTTCGTGGAAGGCCTGCTGCATCGGATGCAACTCGCCATTGGCAGCGAGCCCCTCGATGGTGGTGACCGTCGCGCCGTCGGCCTGAACGGCCAGCATCGTGCAGGACTTCACCGCCTTGCCATCGACGTGGACCACGCAGGCGCCACACTGCGATGTGTCACAGCCGATGTGCGTGCCGGTCAGCCCGAGCGTCTCGCGCAGGACCTGCACCAGAAGTGTGCGGTCCTCGACATCTGCCGTGACCGCCTTGCCGTTCACCGTCATCGAAACTGCGGTCATTCCATCGTCCTCCCGTTCATCTTCTTGGCGACCTGCGCCGCACTCGAATTGCCACTTCGCCTCACCTGAAGATCAGGATCAGCACAATCAACACAATGAGGGCGAGCAGCCCCCAGACGTAGGGTCCACCCAGCACGCCCCGACCGGCGGCGATCTCGAGCTTCTCCTCGATCGCCTCCGCGGTGACTTCCGGGTCGCCGATGACGTCGGCGACCACCGCGGTCTCGCCATTGTCATCGGCCGGCGGCGACACCGCCGTTTTGGCCGGCCCCGTCACATTGGCCGCAAAAGCCTTGAAGAACTGGTCGGCCATCTGCTTGGCGGTTGCATCGATCAGCCGCCCGCCGATCTGGGCGAGCTTTCCGCCGACCTGGGCCTTGACGTCATAGCTGAGGATGGTGCCGTCGCCGTCGGGCGTGAGCTTGACGTCCGCGCCCCCCTTGGCGAAGCCTGCGACCCCGCCCTTGCCCTCTCCGGTGATCGTGTAACCGTGGGGCGGATCGATATTGGAGAGCGTCACATGGCCCTTGAAGGTCGCCTTGACCGGGCCGACCTTGGCCTGGACCGTCGCCGTCATCTCGGTGTCGGAGATCTTGTCGAGATCCTGGCATCCCGGGATCGAAGCCTTCAGCACCGCCGGATCGTTCAGCGCAGCCCAGACCTTCTCGGGGCTTGCCGGTATCCGGTTTTGTCCAGACATTTCCATGGATATGCAGTCCCGAATGGATCGACGGCGGCGGCTGGCCGGGCTAACGGTGTGGCGGGGACGTTGCGATCGCCCGCGGAAGGCTTCTGCCCTTTTGAAAAGTTCCAGACCCGTATTTGGCACGCGCGCGCCGCGGTCGGCAAGGGTTGGATTTACCCGTTTCGCGCCGCTACATAGGCGCGGACGCGGCAGCGGGATTCCGGCGGGCGAGATGATGATCGACACGGTGAGGACAGCGGGGGCGCCGCACCCACGGCCGACGGTCGACAAACCCCTTCGCGCGGTGGCTCCGGTGATGCTGGAAACGGCGGGCTGGGAAGACTACGCCCTTCTCGATTCCGGCCATGGCCGGAAGCTCGAGCGCTACGGCCGCTTCCGCATCGTGCGGCCGGAGGAGCAGGCGATCTGGACCCCGCGGTATCCGGCGGCGGAGTGGGACCGGGCCGACGCGACCTTTGTCGGCATCGGCGACGACGACTCCGACGGCCGCTGGCGCTATCCCAGGCCAGTCGGCGAGACGTGGCCGCTCAGCTATGACGGCATCGGCTTTCTCGGCCGCTTTACCGCCTTTCGACACGTCGGGGTCTTTCCCGAGCAAGTTGCTCACTGGGACTGGCTGCGCGACCGCATCGCCGAGGCACGCCGGCCGACCAAGGTGCTCAACCTTTTCGCCTATACGGGGGTCGCCTCGCTGGTCGCGGCGAAGGCCGGCGCCGAGGTGGTCCACATCGACGCCTCGAAGAAGGCGATCGGCTGGGCCCGCGAAAACCAGGACGTCGCCGGCATGAGTGGCCTGCCGATCCGCTGGATCTGCGAGGACGCGGTCAAGTTCGTCGAACGCGAGCAGCGGCGCGGCAACCGCTACGACGGCATCATTCTCGACCCGCCCAAGTTCGGGCGCGGCCCGAAGGGGGAAGTCTGGGACATCTTCACCAGCCTCCCCGCTCTCCTCCGCGCCTGCGTCACCCTCCTCTCCACGCAGCCCCTCTTCCTCATCCTCACCGCCTACTCGATTCGTTCGTCGTTCATGTCGATCCATGAGCTCGCCGCGGAATGCCTCGCCGAGCGCGGCGGACTGCTCGAGTCGGGTGAACTGGTGATCCGCGAGAGCGGCGGCGGCCGTGGCCTCTCGACGTCGCTGTTCTCGCGATGGTCGCCCGATGACTGAGCGCGAGCCGATTCGTGGCGCCGGCCGGGTCGTCCACGTCACCAGCCTTGCCAACCCGATCGTCAAGGAGATCCGGGGCCTCGCCTTGCCCAAGAACCGGCGGGCGAGCCGCCTGTTCGTCGCCGAGGGGCTGAAGCTGGTCGCCGATGCGATCGAGGCCGACTGGCAGGTGCGCTACCTCGTTCACTCGGCACGGGTGGCCAACGAGGCGCTGGTCGAGCGCCTCAGCGCGGTCGCCCGCGTCCGCGGCGCCGACATCGTCTCGGTGAGCGAGCCCGTCCTCGCCAAGATCGCCCGGCGCGAGAATCCCCAGGCGGTGATCGGCGTCTTCGAGCAAAGGCTCACGCCGCCCGGCGAGATCCGGCCCGGCGACAACGACGTCCATGTCGCGCTCGAAGCGATCCGCGACCCGGGCAACCTCGGCACCATCATCCGCACCGTTGACGCGGTGGGAGCGACCGGCGTGATCCTCGTCGGCGATACGGTCGATCCGTTCTCGATCGAGGCGGTGCGCGCCACCATGGGCTCGATCTTTCACGTCCCGCTGACGCGCGCCAGCGCGGCCGAGTTCGCAACCCTCCGCGCCCGCTGGCCCGGAACCGTGGTCGGCACGCATCTTGCCGCCACCCAAGACTACCGGGCAGCGACCTACCGCGGCCCCGTGCTCGTGGTCATGGGCGGAGAGCAGGCCGGCCTCTCCCCGCCCCTCGCTGCGGCCTGCGAGACCCTGGTCAAGATCCCGATGGCGGGCCGGGCCGATTCGCTCAACCTCGCAGTCGCGACCGGGGTGATGCTGTTCGAGGTCCTGCGTGACCGCCTGAGGGTCAATGGCTGAACATCATCGCCCCGACGGACCGATCTCCTGGCTCGGGCTTTCGACCGTCGCCGCGACGATCGCCATCGACCAGGGATCCAAGCAGTGGGCCGAGGCGTCATTGGCCCAGGGCGAGTCGATAGACGTCCTCCCGATCCTGTCGCTCTATCGGGTCCACAATCCCGGCATCGCCTTTTCTTTCCTTGCCGACTTCGGCGTCCTGCCGCTGATCGTCATCACGATCGCCATCACCCTGGTGGTGCTGACGTTCTGGCGGACGGCCACCGAAGGCGGACGCTGGGCGACGGTCGGCTACGCCCTCATCATCGGCGGCGCGCTCGGCAACCTCGTCGACCGCATCATA
Source organism: Bauldia sp. (assembly GCA_020442065.1). Lineage (GTDB taxonomy): Bacteria > Pseudomonadota > Alphaproteobacteria > Rhizobiales > Kaistiaceae > Bauldia. The sequence continues at coordinate 9,491 of JAGRKZ010000066.1, read as the reverse complement.
CACGGCCACGTCGTGGACTTTCTCTTCCTCCACATCGGCGACCGGACGCTGTTCGTCTTCAACCTTGCCGACGCCGCGCTCACCCTCGGCCCGGCCATTCTCATCATCATCTACCTGTGGCCAGGCAAATCGCGGCACGGCGACGGAGCCGTCCCCGGCTCCTGACGCCGGTCAGAGCGCGCGGGCGCCAAGAATGTGCTTCTCGATGTCGGAGACGGGATGGGCGGCGAGGTCCTTGTCGACCTCGGCGACGATCGCGCCCCTGAGGTGCTTGCCGTAGCTCTTGCGCAGCACGCCGAGGGCCCGCGGCGGCGCAACGATGACGAGGTGGGCGACCTCCCCGGCGAGGACGGCCGCATCAAGGCGGGCAGCGACCGCCCTGAGGAACTCCTGCTCGTCGCGGTCGTGCCAGTCGGTCTGCTCGACCGCGCTCCGGGCAGTGCCGACGCTCTGGTGGACGCGGCCCGGCCGGTCGGTGCCCTGAGCGCTGGTCGGCGCGGCCTCCGCCTCGGTCGCGCTCTTCGTCCGCAGGTCGGGAAACTGCTCGTCGCCGATATTCTCGAGGACGATCTCCCTGCGCCCGTCGCAGACCACTACCCAGGTGCCGTGCTTCAGCTTGAGGTCCATGGTTCCACCTTCTTTCTTTGCTCGCCTCGTCGATCCGTCGGGGCTGCGCAGCCGGGATCACCCGGCATGCCGGCAAGAGACCACTCCGCACCGCATCTCGCGGGCCCCTTCCGAGGTCACCAGCGGTTAACCGTTCCCCTGCCCTATAGGACGACGCGCGAATCGCGATTCTGATCTGCGTCAATCCTTGGGGGGCGTATGGCGGACATCATTCCTTTCCGGCGGCGAGTCGAGCCGGTGTTCGAAGAAGACGATATCGACCTTCTGACCGCGGTCGACGCCGCGATCCGGGACCTTCGGGAGATTTCGGCCCGCTGGGGCGAGGAGGCCTCCCGGCTTCAAGCTGCCGACTGCCTGCAGATGCTGGAACGGGCCTTTCACGCCGCCGTCTAGGCAAGGGTCGGGCGGGCCCGGGCTGCCACCCAACACCGGTGATGCCAAAGCCGCGGCAATCCCCTATTATCGTTTCCATCGTCGCGATCCCGCCGCTTTCCGGCTCCCGCTGGAGGCGTGTGGGGTTGTCGCCCGAATGGAGAAGGAGACCGCGTGGTGGACGTCGAACTCAGGGGCGTGAAGAAGAAGTACGGGCCGGTCGAGGCCATCAAGAACCTCGATCTCAAGGTGGAAAAGGGCGAGTTCTGCGCCCTGCTTGGCCCGTCCGGCTGCGGCAAGTCCACGCTTCTGCGCATGATCGCGGGCCTGGAGGCGGTTACCGCAGGCTCGATCCTCATCAGCGGGGTCGATGTGACCCATGTGCCCCCGGCCAAGCGCCGGATCGCCATGGTGTTCCAGTCCTACGNNCGCGCTCTACCCGCACATGACGGTCCGCCAGAACATCTCGTTCTCGCTCCGCGTGGCCAAGGCGCCGAAGGACCTGATCGAGCGACGGACCAACGAGGTCGCGCGCATGCTGCAACTCGAGCAGCTGCTCGATCGGAAGCCGGCGCAGCTGTCTGGCGGACAGCGGCAGCGCGTCGCCATCGGCCGCGCCCTGGTGCGCGAGCCGGAGGTCTTCCTCTTCGACGAGCCGCTCTCCAACCTCGACGCCATGCTCCGCGTCCAGATGCGGATCGAAATCGCGAAGCTCCACAAGGACCTGTCCGCGACGATGATCTATGTCACCCATGATCAGGTCGAGGCGATGACNNGACGCTGGCCGACAAGATCGTGGTGCTCGACCATGGCGTGATCTCGCAGATCGGCGCTCCGATGGAGCTCTATCTCGAGCCTGCGAACAAGTTCGTGGCGTCGTTCATCGGCTCGCCGACCATGAACTTCCTGCCCGCCGAGCTCAAGCAGGCCGATGGCGCCACTGCCGACCTCGACCTCAAGGGCGGCGGCCACGTCAAGGTTCAGACCCGCAAGGGCACGGTGCAGAAGAACGGCGGCTTCGAGGTCGGTATCCGGCCGGAACATGTCGGCCTCGGCGAGGCCGGCGCCGCCAACGCCAACCTGCCCGGCACGATCCAGATCATCGAGCATCTCGGCAACGCAACGATCATGTATGTCGACACGCCGGCCGGTCAGATCGTGGTCCAGGACGAGGGGAGCGCGGTTGCCAAGACCGGCGAGAATGTCGGCGTCATATTCGACGCCTCGCGCTGCCACGTCTTCGCCTCGAACGGTATGGTGGTCTAGGGTCGGGTATCAGGACCGGAGGTCATAGGCGGCCCCGGGCGAGGCCCGGAGCCTCAATAGACGATCTGATGGTCCTCGGCCGTCGGATCGAACAGACGCCAGGTGTTCCGGCCCCCGCGCTTGGCGCCATAGAGCGCGAGGTCGGCCCGGCGCAGCAACAGGTCGTCGCCGAGCGGATCGCCGGGAACGACCGCGATCCCCACCGATGCCGAGACCGACAGATCTCCACCAGTCGACGCTATGGGTATCGACAGCCGTTTGACCACCGATCGGGCCAGGCGAATCGCCATCGCCGGCTGATCCATGCCGCACTGGATGATGGCGAATTCGTCGCCGCCCAGTCGGGCGACGATGTCGCGAGGGTCTGCAAGGTCGCGAAGGTGCCGGGCCGTCGTGATCAGGACGTGGTCGCCGGCGGCGTGCCCGTTGACGTCGTTCACCTCCTTGAAGCCATCAAGGTCGATCAGCAGCAGCGCAATCGATTCGCCGCCGGGGGACACCCGAAGAATCGCCTCGCGGAGGCTTCGCTGGAAGAGACCCCGATTGGCGAGCCCGGTCAGATGGTCATGCTCTGCGTGATACCGGACTTGCTGCTCGGCGCGCCGCAGCTCGGTGATGTCGGTGATGCAGCCGACGACCAGCCGGGTGCCGTCGGGGAGGCGGAGCGCCTGCTTCCTGGTGATGATCGTCCTGATGTCACCGTTGCCGTCGGTGATCACCTCTTCGTTCTCGTTGGGTTCGCCGGTCTCGATGATGCTTACGTCCACGGCCCTGAACACGGCCGCCTGATCGGCCGGGACGAAGTCGACGTCGAAACGCCCGACCATCTCGTCGAAGGAACGCCCCATCAGCTGGCACATCGCGGAATTGACGACCAGAAAGCGGCTGTCCCGGTCCTTGACAAAGACGGCATTCGGCACGGCGTCGATGACGCCGCGCAGCGCCGCGATATCGGCGATGGGCTCGCTCGCTATCCGTGTCGCCATGGCAAACCGAGGTCGGCTGTCCGAAACTTCAACGGTAATCATACCATGTCTCACCCGCCAGTCACGGAAAGACGCGAGCGGCGGAACCCGATCTTGGTTAAGGACCGGTTTCCCACGGTTTGATCCGGCGCCAGGGACTGCCAAACGCCCGGACTGCCGCCGCCTTGCAGGCGCCCGCCGGGCCGGCTGTCTACCGGCCGCGCCCGTTGGTTGGACTGTTTCCGGGCGATCCGCTAAGTTCGCCGCCATATTTTCCGCGTATAGCGGTGGCAGGGGCCCGGCTTACCATCCTTGGGCTGAGGGTTTGCCTGCCCGCATGAACGGAGATCAATATCCATGCCGACGATCGCTCTGGTCGACGACGATCGCAACATCCTTGCGTCGGTCTCCATCGCTTTGGAGTCGGAGGGCTATCGCGTCCAGACCTACACCGACGGGTCCTCGGCGCTCGATGGCTTCCAGTCCGCCATGCCCGACCTCGCCATCCTCGACATCAAGATGCCCCGGATGGACGGCATGGAGCTGCTCCGCCGGCTCCGCCAGAAGACTGACCTGCCGGTGATCTTTCTTACCTCCAAGGATGACGAGATCGACGAGCTGTTTGGGCTCAAGATGGGCGCCGACGACTTCATCAAGAAGCCGTTCTCGCAGCGCCTTCTGGTCGAGCGGGTCAAAGCAGTGCTGCGCCGGTTCCAGCCGCGCGACGCCTCGGCGCCGAAGCAGACCGAGGCGGCCAAAGTGCTCGATCGCGGCGCCCTGTCGATGGACCAGGAGCGCCACACCTGCACCTGGAACGGCCAACCGGTGACGCTGACGGTGACCGAGTTCCTGATCCTCTACGCCCTCGCCCACCGTCCCGGCGTGGTCAAGAGCCGCAACGCGCTCATGGACGCCGCCTACGACGACCAGGTCTATGTCGACGACCGCAC
>JAGRKZ010000066.1:0-5291 GCA_020442065.1 Bauldia sp. | reverse complement strand
AGCGGCTGCGCAAGAAGTTCAAGGTTGTCGATCCCGAATTCGACATGATCGAAACCCTCTATGGCGTAGGCTATCGATTCAAGGAGGTCTGACGGCGCCGGGTGCGCCACCAGGCGACCCCATGACGGCAACGACCGAAGACCAGACGATCCGGGAGACCGAGGCGGACGACGCTGCCGACGAGGCGCGGTTTCGCCGCGCCCACGGCGGCTTCAGCCGTTTCGTCGGCGGGCACGTGTTCTCGAGCCTGACCCGGCGCATCATCGTGGTGAATCTGGCGGCGCTGGTGGTGCTCGTCTCGGGCATTCTCTACGTCAACCAGTTCCGCGCCGGGCTGACCGATGCGCGGGTGGCGAGCCTGCTCGTCCAGGGCGAGATCATTGCCGGCGCCCTGGCCTCGTCCTCGACGATGGCGCCGAACCCCACCGCCATCGACCCCGACCGCCTGCTCGACTTCGACACCGGCCAGGGCGCGTCGAACGACGAGGACGGCGGTGTGTTCGACGCCTACGAGTTCGGCATCAATCCCGAGCGGGCCGCCCCGATCCTCCGCCGCCTCGTCTCGCCGACCCGCACCCGCGCCCGGATCTATGACCGCGACGGGGCACTGGTCATCGACTCCCGCCACCTCTTCGCCCGGGGCCAGATCCTCAGCTTCGAGATGCCGCCGCCGGCGGCGGTCGAGCCCGGGGTCATGGACCACATCTGGCAGACCATCAATCTGTGGCTACAGCGAAGCGACCTCCCGCTCTACAAGGAACTCGGCGGCGCCAATGGCAAAGGCTACCCCGAGGTGGTCAGCGCGCTCGAGGGCACCGGGCGAAGCATCGTCCGCGTCACCGAGCGGGGTGAACTGATCGTCTCCGTCGCCGTCCCGATCCAGCGCTACGGCACCGTCTACGGTTCGCTTCTCCTGTCGACGGAGGCGGGCGACATCGATGCCATCGTCCACGCCGAGCGCCTCGCGATCGTACGTGTCTTCGTCGTCGCCGCCTCGGTGACGGTGCTGCTCTCGATCCTCCTCGCCGGCACCATCGCCGCGCCGCTCCGCCGCCTCGCCGACGCGGCCGATCGCGTCCGCTACGGCATGAAGTCGCGACCCGAAATCCCTGACTACAGCCACCGCGGCGACGAGATCGGACATCTCAGCCAGGCGGTGCGCGACATGACCACCGCGCTCTACAACCGCATCGAGGCGATCGAGAGCTTTGCCGCCGACGTCGCCCATGAGCTCAAGAACCCGCTCACCTCGCTCCGCAGCGCCGTCGAGACGCTACCGCTCGCGCGGACCGAGGACGCCAAGGCGCGGCTGACCGCCATCATCCAGCATGACGTCCGTCGCCTCGACCGCCTGATCAGCGACATTTCCAATGCCTCCCGCCTCGACGCCGAACTCGCCCGGCAGGACGCCGCCCCCGTCGACATGCGTCAGGTGATCGAGACGGTGGTGAACATGGTCCGCGACACCACGCCGCCGGAGGGACCGAAGTTCCAGCTCGACATCCAGCGCGCCGACCCCGAGGACTATTTCGTCATTGGCCATGACATCCGCCTTGGCCAGGTGTTCAACAACCTGATCGACAATGCCCGCTCCTTCTGCCGCAAGGACGGCACCGTCCGCGTCCGGCTCCGGCCGATGAAATCGGGCGGCGTCGAGATCATCGTCGAGGACGACGGACCGGGCATCCGCGCCGATCAGTTCGAGCGCATCTTCGAGCGCTTCTACACCGACCGCCCCGACCAGGAATCCTTCGGCCAGAATTCCGGACTCGGCCTTTCGATCAGTAAGCAGATCATCGACGCCCACCGCGGCACGATCATCGCCGAGAACCGCACCCGGCCGTCGCCCACCCCCGGCGGGCCGCCGGAGGTCCTCGGCGCGCGCTTCATCGTCAGACTGCCGTCGGAATGACGTCCGCCGACACGATCCACGCCTCGGCGGTGGCAGTCGGTTCAACCGGTGTCCTGATCCGGGGGCGATCCGGAAGCGGTAAGTCGGCCCTCGTCCTCGGCCTGCTCGACCGCGATCCCGACGCCACCCGGCTCGTCGCCGACGATCGCGTCATCCTCTCCCGCGAAGACGACCGCATCGTCGCCGCACCGCCACCGGCGCTCGCCGGCATGCTCGAGGTCCGCGGCCAGGGCGTCGTCACAGTCGGCCATCTCCCCTCGGTTGTCCTGGCTCTCGTGGTCGACCTCCTGCCCGCCGAGGACTGCCCCCGTCTCCCCGAGCCGGCGGAGCGTTTCGTCACGATGCTCGACGTCCGCCTGCCGCGGCTGATGCTGCCGATCGGCGCCAGCGACGGACCGGCTCGCGTCCGTTTTGCTTTGCGGCATCGCGGCGCACCGATCGATGCCTGAGCCTTACCGAGGCCGCCGCGGTCTGATCCCTCTTGCGTTGCGGAATCGATTGGTCAAGATTGCGCCCTCGAAAGAAAGGGCGACGGGCGGCCACCCACCGACCCGCCGGTCAATGAAACACGGAACGGGTCGGGGAAACACCGGGTCGACATGATCGGACTTGTTCTCGTGACCCACGGCAAGCTGGCCGTGGAGTTTCGTGCCGCGCTGGAACATGTGGTGGGGCCCCAGGCACAGATCGAAACCGTATCGATCGGCCCCGATGACGATGTCGAACGCCGCCGGCAGGACATTCTCGAGGCGGTCGGCCGGGTCAATGACGGCTCCGGCGTTATCCTGCTCACCGATATGTTCGGCGGTACGCCCTCGAATCTCGCGATCTCGGTGATGGAGCCGAACAAGGTCGAGGTGATCGCGGGGGCCAACCTGCCGATGCTGATCAAGCTCGCCAGCGTCCGCGGCGAGAAGCCGCTTTCCCAGGCGATCTCCGACGCCCAGGAGGCGGGGCGGAAGTACATCAACGTCGCGAGCCAGGTGCTCAACGGAAAATGAGCCCCGCGACAGCCCAGGCCGGACTGCTCCAAAGGGATCTGACGATCGTCAACAAGCGCGGCCTGCATGCCCGCGCATCAGCCCGTTTCGTCCAGACCGCCGAACAGTTCGCTGCCGAGATCAACGTCAGCAAGGACGGCACGACCGTCGGCGGGACCTCGATCATGGGGCTGATGATGCTTGCCGCAAGTCCCGGCTCGGTGATCACGGTCACGGCCGAGGGCGAAGACGCCGAGGAGGCGCTCGAGGCACTGGCCGCCCTCGTCGGCGGCTACTTCGGCGAGGAGTGCTGAGGCCGCGGCGGCAGCCGGCCGCCATCGGGCCGGCGTCCGCCCCTCAGAACAGGACGAAGTCGTCGGCGTGGAGCACGGTGCCCTTGTCGACCTTGGCGAACAGGACCTTGCTGCCGTCGTCGCCCTTCTTGGCGTAGAAGATCTTGCCCTCGCCCTTGTCGTAAACGATCTGGCTCTTGCCGCCCTCGGCCTTGCCACCCTTGGTGAAGTGCGCGGACAGGAGCGTCCCCGAACTGCCCAGCCCCTTGAAGATCGCATCGTCGAGATAGATGAGGTCGGCACCACCCTTGCCGAAGTCGGTGATCTTGTCGACGTTGTTGCTGGCGAGCTTGGTCGAGAAGACGAAGCAGTCGTCGCCACCCCCGCCGGTCAGCTTGTCGTTCTGCTGCTGGCCGTCGAGATAGTCGTCGCCGCTGCCGCCCTTGAGCTTGTCCTTGCCCTTGCCGCCCTGCGCGGTGTCGTTTCCGCCATTGCCCTTCAGCGTATCGGCGCCGTCATTGCCGTTGATCTGATCGTCGCCGTCGAGGCCGCTGAGACTGTCGGAGCCGCCCTTGCCTTTGATGACGTCGTCACCTGAAGTCGGTAGCGGCTGGCCGGCCACGGTGTGGCTGGCGTCGACCACATCCGCCCCGCCGGTGCCGTTGATGACAACGCCCTCGGCGGTCAGGAAGACATAGTTGCCCTCGCCGCCCTGGTAGCTGATCGAGAAGATCGTGCTGTCGACGACAAACGTCGCGCCCTCCGGCAGCCCCTCGAAGGTGCCGGAGACCGGGTAGGTCTCGAGGCTGGAGATGATGGTGAAGAAGTCTCCAACATCGGGGACAAACCCATTGGTCAGCGAGACGTCGAGAATCGATCCGCCAATGGCGACGATGCCATCGACGATCAGCTGGTCCATCTGGAAGGAAGCGGTTCCGCCGATGTCGACGGCGTAAGTCGCCCCGGGCGCGATAAGCACCTGCCCGGTGTTGAGCGGTCCGGCGGAGGGTGTGCCGGCGCTGTCGCCGGGCGCCAGCGTGCCGCCGGCATCGACGACGATCATGCCGATGGCGCCACCGTTGCCGCCGAGGGTGGCGCCGGATTGGACAGTCACCGTCGTCGTGGCATTGCCGAGCGAGCCGTCGACCTGCAGCAAGCCGGCGGCGACCACGACGCTGCCAAGGAAGTTGTCGTTGGAGCCGCCGAGAATGAGTGCCCCGGCACCCGACTTGGTAAGGGTACCGTCGCCGGCAACCGAATCCTTGTCGGCGAAGCTGAGCGTGTCTCCATCACTGACGGAGACCGTCGCACCGCTGTTGGCTCCCTGGAAGAAGAACACCTTGCCCTGAGCCTGACCGCCGGTCGCCCCGCCGGCACCGCCGGTGGTGCCGCCGGTGACGGCGTAGGTGCCGGCGAAGTTGCTGTCCTCGATGACCAGGGTGCCGCCGTCGCGGACGAAGATCGCGCCGCCGAGCGCCGCACCGCCGCCGCCGTCGGCGGCCGTGGTGGTGGTCGAGCCGATGCCGCCGGTCCCGCCAAAGGCGCCGCCGGCGCCTGCAGTGAACCCGCCGCCCCCGCCGGCTCCGAAGCCGCCGGGACCACCACTTGCCCCATCATCACCAGCGAGCGAACCACCCCCGCCGCCGCCGCCGAAGCCGCCGCCACCGCCATAGAAGTCGCCACCGCCGCCGCCGCCGCCGCCGAAATCGCCCCCGGTGCCACCCCTCAGACCGCCACCGCCACCGCCGCCACCGAGATGGCCAGCGCCGCCACCGCCGCCACCACCGCCACCGCCGCCGGAGGACAGCCCCGCGCCGCCGGGGCCACCGCTGTTGCCACCACCACCGCCGCCGCCACCGCCAAGCGGCGCTGCGGCCGGGTTACCCTCTAAAAGACTACCGTCGCCGCCTTGCGGAGCGCCACCCGCGCCGCCGGCGGTCGCCGTTCCGTCGCCGCCATTCGTGGTTGCCCCACCGCCGCCACCGCCACCGCCGCTGTCATCCCCACTACCCTGGCCGCCAGTGCCCTGCTGGCCGCCGCCGCCGCCGCCAGCCGCGCCTCCACTGCCACCGTCGCCGAATTCGCCGCCGCCACCGCCGCCGCCAG
>JAGRKZ010000253.1 GCA_020442065.1 Bauldia sp. | reverse complement strand
CGCGTCGACGACGTGCTCAACGTTTCCGGCCACCGGCTGGGCACCGCCGAGGTCGAGTCGGCGCTGGTCGCCCACGACCGGGTGGCCGAGGCCGCGGTGGTCGGCTATCCGCACGCTATCAAGGGCCAGGGCATCTATGCCTATGTCACGCTGATGTCGGGCATCGAGCCGGACGATGCGCTCCGCAAGGATCTGGTCACCTGGGTCCGGCGCGAGATCGGTCCCTTCGCCGCGCCGGACATCATCCAGTTCGCGCCGGGCCTGCCCAAGACCCGCTCGGGCAAGATCATGCGCCGGATTCTGCGCAAGATCGCCGAGGACGATTTCTCCAATCTCGGCGACACTTCGACCCTGGCCGACCCCGGCGTGGTCGACGACCTCGTCACCAACCGGCAGAACAAGGCGCGCGCCTGAGGGGCGGGCGGGAGCGGGAGCTACGCTGTCTCCTTGAACAGGACATCGCGGTCGCGGGCGAAGTTGGCGGAGGGGCCCTTCCGCCCGGATCGGCCAAAAAAACTGGTGGCTACTGGGAGCGAATGAAATGAAGGGCATAACAGGCCTGCTTGCGAGTTGCGTTGCCGGCGCCATGGCGCTCGGCGTGCTGGCGGCGCCACCTCGCAGCAGTACCCCCACAAGATGGCCTCGATGGCGCTCGACACCATCGCCGAGTACGCCAAGACGGGCGAGAAGCCGGACATGAAGACTCCGGGCCTCGACTTCTTCGACACCGGCGCCCAGCTCATCACCGCCAAGCCGGTCGATGGCGTGCCCTCGATCGACGTCGCCGATGGCCTCAAGCTCTGCTGGGGATGATTCCCACCGGACTCCAAAACACGTAGAGTGACGGAACAAAGGGAAGGGCGATCGGCCACGATCGCTCTTCCCGTCCGTTCCCAGGGCCAACGAGACGACGGGTGGGGGGAATGCAGGAACAGACCACGGGGCAGATCGAATCGAACAGGTTCGAGTCCGGGTTGCCGGCGGAAGATCCGACGGTGGCCGTATTCGAGGAGGGCGATCGCGGCGCGGTACGCCGGATCCAGCACTTCCTCCACGCGTATCCGACGACGATTCCCTTTATCGTCCTCCTCCTCAGCGTCCTCATCTTCAGCCTGATCGTCGGCAGCCGTTTCTTCGCGCCGCTCAACCTGTCGCTGGTTCTCCAGCAGGTGACGATCATCGCCGTGCTCGGCATCGCCCAGACGCTGATCATCCTCACCGCCGGCATCGATCTCTCGGTCGGCGCGATCATGGTGCTGTCGTCGATCGTCATGGGCCGTCTCGCCGTGATCAACGGCGTGCCGGTCGAGCTGGCGTTCCCCATCGGCCTCGTCACGGGCATCGCCTGCGGCGCGGTCAACGGCGCCCTGGTGACGCGGCTGAAGCTGCCGCCGTTCATCGTCACGCTCGGCACCTGGAGCATCTTCAACGCGCTGGTGCTGTTCTATTCGCGCAGCGAAACCCTTCGCCAGCAGGATGTCGAGGCGGTCGCCTCGTTCCTGCAATGGACCGGCTACGCGCTGAACGACGGTCTGCGTGACGTATACGGCTATCTCAAGCTCAACATGGGATCGGAATCCTGGCCGGAATGGGCGTTCCGCTTCGGCGGGGCGCGCATCACCTACGGTTCGATCCTGATGATCATCATCGCCGCGGTGGTCTGGTACATCCTGACCCGCACCGCCTTCGGCCGCCACGTCTACGCCACCGGCGACGATCCCGATGCGGCTCGTCTCGCCGGCATCAACACCAACCGCACCCTGCTCGCGGTCTACACGCTCGCCGGCCTGATCTGCGCGGTCGGCGGCTGGATCCTGATCGGCCGCATCGGCGCGGTCAGCCCTCTCGGCGGCCAGACTGCGAACCTTGATTCGATCACCGCGGTGGTGATCGGCGGCACCAGCCTGTTCGGCGGGCGCGGGTCGATCATCGGCACGCTGATCGGGGCGCTGATCGTGGGCGTCTTCCGCAACGGCCTTGCCCTCGCCGGCCTCGACGCGCTCTGGCAGGAATTCGCCGTCGGCGTCCTGATCATCGTTGCGGTGGCGCTGGACCAGTGGATCAGGAGGGTCTCGCTATGAGTGCGGTTGCTTCGCGCGGCGACGCCATGAAGCCGATCCTCGAGGCGCGCAATCTGGTCAAGCGCTATGGGCGCGTCACCGCCCTCGACCATGCCGACTTCGAACTTCGCGACAACGAGATCCTGGCCGTCATCGGCGACAACGGTGCCGGTAAGTCGACCCTGATCAAGGTCCTTGCCGGGGCGGTCATCCCGGACACCGGCGAGGTTCTGCTCGACGGCAAGTCGGTGCATTTCCGCTCGCCGCTCGATGCCCGCGAGGCCGGCATCGAGACCGTCTACCAGAACCTCGCGCTGTCGCCGGCGCTGTCGATCTCCGACAACCTGTTCCTCGGCCGCGAGTGGAGGAAGCCCGGCTGGCGGGGCCGCTGGCTGCGCACCCTCGACCGCAACCGGATGCGGCGGGAAGCGCGCGACCACCTCAATTCGCTCGGCCTGCTCACCATCCAGAACATCGGCCAGCCGGTCGAGACGCTCTCGGGCGGTCAGCGCCAGGGCGTGGCGGTGGTCCGGGCGACGGCGTTCGGCAGCCGCGTCATCATCATGGACGAGCCGACCGCCGCCCTCGGCGTCAAGGAATCGCGGCGGGTGCTTGAACTGATGCTCGACGTCAAGAAGCGCGGCCTGCCGATCATCCTGATCAGCCACAACATGCCGCACGTCTTCGAGGTTGCAGACCGGATCCATATCCATCGGCTCGGCCGGCGGATCGCGGTCATCGATCCCAAGCGCTTCGGGATGTCCGACGCCGTGGCGATCATGACCGGCGCGATGCCGCCTCCGCCGCCAGCGGAGTGGGCCGCCTGACCGGCAGCCGCCGGCGACCGCGCCTGCGTTGAGCCTTGCATTCCGGACCCCGGTCTCCGGACGTTCAGGCGCGGCCTCTGGGACGTCGATCCCGTGGCCGGGTCCGGCGGATGGTTCGCCGGATCTCGGCGGGTTGACGAGCCCAGCCGAAGCACCCGACTATGAGGTCGACCAGGGGGGGAACCATGGACGCCAAGTCGCTGCTCGCGAAGGTCCCGTTGTTCGCGGAGGTATTGTCGCCGGCCGACCTCGACGCGCTGGCGCTCGTGGCCTGGCGGGAGGACTTTGATCGCGGTGCGGTGTTGATGCGGGAGGGCGAGCCCGGCAACTCGCTCCTCGTGATCGCGTCCGGCGACGTCAGCATTACCGTTGCCGGGCGGTCGCAGACCGTCGCCACCCTCGGCCCCGGCGACGTTGTCGGCGAGATGTCGCTTCTCGCCGGCGCCCCCCGTTCGGCGACCGTCGCGGCGCTACGTCCGGTCGTCGCCTATCGGATCGGCAAGGCCCAGCTCCAGCCGATCCTCGGCCATTCGCCTTCGCTCTACGAGCGCTTCGCCGAGATGGTCGAGAAGCGCAAGGCCGAGCTCGGCGACATCTATGGTCCGGGCCTCGAGAAGCTCTACTTCGCCTCGCGCGCCCAGCTGGTCAGTGCCATGCGGAGTTTCTTCGGCAAGGCGGGCTAGAGACGCTTCAGCCGGCCGCGGTCTCCGCCGCGCGGCGTCGGCGCCGGCTGGTCATGGCCAAACCGTCACGCATGTTGAGGCTCATCAGGCTGATATTGATCGCGCCGGCCAGCAGCTCGACCGCCTGAACCGCGTAGAAGGCCGTATCGAAGTCTCCCGCAGCCGCCCTCGCCGCCAGGAAGAAGGCGGAGGGGACCAGCACGACAATGCCGTTGGCGGCGATCGGCATCATGCGCCGCCGCTTGGCGGTGATCACCGGAGCCTTGCTGCTGCCGCCGAGCCTGAACCCGCTGGCGCCGGCCGCAGCCATGGCGGGGATGAGCGCCAGCATGCCCCACAGGATCGCCTGTTTGAGCGTGGCCACGGCAGTGGCGTCGGCGAACAGCTCGACGATGATTGTGCTGGTCCAGAACGCTGCGATCAGCATCAGTCCGGCAACTGCCGCCGCGAGATGGAGTCTGCCGAGAGTGTGACGGGTCATGGTCTGCACCGAACTGAATGAGGATAAGTAGATAGCACGCTATATATCATTGCATAGCATACTATGCAAGTGCACTGTGTCTCCGTCTTGGAGTAAGCGCCGATGGCTTTCGACAAAACCCGGTCCGCGGGCTACCTCATCAACCACCTCGCGCGGATCTTCGCCCAGGCGTTGGCGCGGGAGATCAGGCCGCTCGGTCTCGCGCCGGGCCAGTTCATGGTGCTGCTCGAGCTGTGGCGCGAGGACGGCCTCACGCAGCGCGATCTCGTCGATCGTCTCGATGTCGAGCAGGCGACTCTGGCCAATACGCTGGCGCGGATGGAGCGGGATGGGCTGATCCGCCGCAAGCCGCACCCGACCGACGGTCGGGCGCAGTCGGTGCATCTCACCGATCGCGCCCGGCGTCTCGAAGCGCCGGCGACCCAGGCGGCCGACGCCGTGAACCGCCGCCTCCTCGGCGGTCTTCCCGCCGAGGATCGCCGCCGCCTGGTCGAGACGATGCGGTCGGTGATTGCCGCCGCTGGTCGCAGCGGCGGCGGCGTGGCCTAGATCAGCTTGCGCTTGGCAAGGTTGCGCATCAGGGCGGCGGTGCCGAAGGTCCACGGTTCGGCCTCGGCCGAGTAGACGACCTCGTTCTGGAGTCGGCCGAGTTTCGGCGAGGCGATGGTGACGATGTCGCCGACCTTGTGGGTGAAACCCTTGCCGGGATCGTCCCGGTCCTCGACCGGAGCGAACATTGTGCCGAGATAGAGCACCACTCCGTCGGGGTAGCCGTGATTCTTGCCGATCGTCGCCGCCATCAGGTCGGCCGGGTCGCGGCTGATCTTGCCCATCGCGCTCGCCCCCTCGAGCCGGTAGCCCTCCGGCCCGTCGACGGTCAGCCGCACCTCGGCCTTGCGCACGTCGTCGAGGCTGAAGCCTGCGTCGAACAGGCGGATGAAGGGGCCGAGCGCGGCGCTGGCGTTGTTGTCCTTAGCCTTGCCGAGGAGCAGCGCCGAGCGGCCCTCGAAGTCGCGGAGGTTGACGTCGTTGCCAAGCGTCGCGCCGACAATCCTGCCGGTCGAGGCCGCGACCAGCGCGACCTCCGGCTCGGGATTGTTCCAGCTCGAATCGGCGCGGATCCCGGCGGCGGCGAGGTGGCCGACCGCAGCCATGGGCGGCGCCTTGGTGAATACCTCGGCGTCGGGACCGATGCCCACCTCGAGATACTGCGACCACATCTTCTTCTCGATCAGCAGCGCCTTCAGCGCCATCGCCGGCTCGGAGCCCGGCTTCAGGCGGGCAAGGTCGTCGCCGATCGCCGCGGTCATTTCGGCACGGATGCCTGCCGCCTTCTCCGGCGCGCCGCGCGCCTGCTCCTCGATGACCCGTTCGAGCATCGAGATGGCGAAGGTGACGCCCGCCGCCTTGATCGCCTGGAGGTCGGTCGGCGCGAGCAGCCAGGGCCGGCCCGGGTCGCGGGTTGCCGGCGGCGTGTTGGCAAGCACCTCGGCAAGCGTCGCTACCGGCTCGCCCCGGGCGTCGCGGGCGAGGGCCGCCGGCTCGCCCGCCTCGCAGAGATCGCGCATCGTCGGCGTTGCCGCGCTGATGTCGACCAGCTCCGCGCCGCGGAGCGCCACCACCGACGGGCCGCCGACATCGGGACGGAAGACGCGGCCGACCAGCGTTGCGGAGTCGGAGTCGTCCGGAAGGGCGAAGGCGGCGCCTACGTCGAGCGGCATGGCGTTTCCTCGTCGGGATTGTGATTCTGGACGGGCATCTGTCAGCCCCGAGCCGATCCCGTCAAGTCCGGGGGGACCGGGCGGCGTCGCCTATTGCGCCTTGCCGCCGTCGGGGGGTGGCGGGTCGGGCGCCACCTGGTCGTTGCCGACCATGCGCTTGAGGTCGCGTTCCTCGCTCGCGAACTCGCCGACCTTGTCGGCGACGTCGCCCCAGCTCGGCTTGGCGTCGCCACTGGCTCGCGCCAGGATGCCGGAGACGAACTTGTCCGCCTCCTGCCGCAGATGCTTGTCCTCGGCGATCACGAAGACGCCGGTCGCCACCACGGCGACCAGCGCCACCACGATCAGTCGGCGCATCGTCACATCCCCGGCTTCAGCATCAGTCCGTCATTGACCTCATCGACGATCTTCATCAGGTCGGTCCATGACCGCACGAGGTCGGAGCGGAGGGAATCGAGGTCCTCGACGCTGCCCAGCGTCGATAGCGCCAGATTGAGCGAGTTCGCCATGTTGAGCGTGCGGGCCGCCGAGTCGTAGACCCGCGCGTTTTCCTTGAGTGCGTGGAAGAACACGTCGAGATTGGTCGACTGGTCGCCGAGCCGCGCCATCACGTCGGCGTGGCGCTCGGAGAAATAGGTCCAGGCCGCAACCGCCGCCTCGAGGCTGTGCATCTCGGCATCGTTGGCCTGGCGCGTCAGGCGCAGCTTTTCGATCTCGGGTTTGGTCAACGTCTCCGAGCGCACATAGGTGTCGATCTCGGCGTTGCCGGCGCGCAGCGACTCCAGCCGCGCCTTGGCGTCGGCGATGCGGAAGCCGATCTCCTGGCCGATCGCGTCGATATTGGCGAGTTCGGCGAGCCGGCGCTCGAACACCCCCGGCGCCAGCTCGGAGATCGCCCCGAACGACTTGGCGATGGCGGTGATCTCGGTCGCGATCTCCGCCATCTGCTCCTCGCTCACCGGTCCGTCGGCGTCGACCAGCTCACGCAGTCGGCGGGTCGCGGCGATATTGGCGTCGAGCGCGTCGAGGATGTCCGGTATCGTCGGGTCGGACTGCGTCGCCTCGATGCTCCTGCCGAGCGTCTCGCCGAGCAGGCGGAGAGCCTCGTCGTGCGGCAGCGTGTCCGCCTTCTCGCGGATGATGCCGATGTCGTCCTCCGCTGCCGCCGGATCCGTCGCCGCGGTCATGGCGCTGACGAGGAGCAGTCCGCAAAGCGCGGCAATCGTCCGTTTCATGATCACCTCCTGTACCTTTGGGGCCCCTCGCCGGAGAGCATATCAGACCTCGGCCTGGCCTGCGATTGCGATGCCGGCGAGGGGCCGGTGGCGGTCAGCCCCGGCTCGGTGAAGCCGTTGGTTTTGCTGCGCGCGGGTCGGCACAGGCCGGCGCTTCGGGTGTCGCGGTCGCCCTGCGCCCCAGCGCTTCGCGCACCGCCCGGCTCCGGGCATGGCTTTCCTCGATCATCCGCTCGGGAATGCGTCCGGCCGCGACCGCGCCGGCCACTGTCGCCACGACGCGATCGATGGCTTGCGGCTGGGTTGCCCACAGGTCGGCGAAGATCAGCACGTCCGCGCCCGCCCGGACCGCCATCACCGCCGCGTCTTCGGGCCTGAAGCGGCGGGTGATCGCATCCATGCCGAGGTCGTCGGTCACGACCAGACCGGTGAAGCCCAGGGTGTCGCGAAGCTCGGCGGTGATCGCCCGCCGCGACAGGCTGGTCGGCCGGTCGCCGTCGGAGAAGCGGTCGTGGATGAGGTGGCCGACCATCACCATCGGCGCGTCGTCGTCCGCGATCAGATCGGCAAAGGGCAGGAGTTCCTCATCCTGCCAGGTCCCGGTGATGTCGACCACGGCAATGTGGGGGTCGCGGCCGGCCGAGCCGTGGCCGGGAAAGTGCTTCACCGCCGTCAGCACCCCGGCGGCGCGATGGGCTTCGACGAAGGCTTCGGCGAACGCGACCACCTGGCTCGGTTCGCGCCCGTAGCTCCGGGCGCGCTTGCCGATCGCCGGGTTGGCCGGATTGACGTCGAGATCGACCACCGGTCCGAAATTGACGTTGATATGCGCCGCCGCCAGCTCCTCCGCAGTCCTCAGGTAGAGCCCGTAGGCCTCGCAAGGCGTCTTGCGCGCCATCGTCCGGGCCGAGGCGAGCGGCAGGAAGCCCTTGCGCCGGTTGAGCCGCTGGATGCTGCCGCCCTCCTGGTCGACCGCGATGAAGGGCGGCGCGGCGCCGCCGGCCGCCTCGATCGCCGCCGTCAGCACCGCGAGCTGGCGTGGGCTCTGGACATTGTCGGCGAAGAGGATCACGCCACCGATCTCGCCGGCCGCGACCATCGCCGCGACCTTGGCCGGGCCCGGGTCCTGCGGCCGGGTGCCGGGAAAACCGATCACCAGCATCTGGCCGATCTTGCGCGACAGCATCTCGATCTGGCGGTCCGGATGGGGACCGCCGGAGAGCACCGGCCCGCTCCGCCATCCGATGCTGGGCCTGAGCGGCGAGGGCGTACCCGCAGTCGCGCCGGCGGCCGACGCCACCACAAGCAACGCGGCGAAGAGGAGAGGGAATGAGGTCTTGGCGGGCCTGGGCATCGTCACGTCCGGCCTTCGATTGGCGGACATGATGCCCGGCAAGATGGACATGGTTCAACCCCGTCTGGATTGGCTCGCGTCTGCGCCACCGATTGCGCGGCGCCCGGGCGATCCCTGCACGAATGGCCGTGACCTCCGCTTGCTCCGGGCCTTGCGCGCCTGTATCAGCGCGGGCATGACCGCTGCAGCGCAAAAGAACATTCGCAACTTCGCGATCATCGCCCACATCGATCACGGCAAGTCGACCCTTGCGGACCGGCTGATCCAGATGACCGGGGCGCTGGCCGCGCGCGAAATGAAGGAACAGGTGCTCGACTCGATGGATATCGAGCGCGAGCGCGGCATCACCCTCAAGGCGAACTCGGTCCGGATCGAATACCCAGCCAAGGACGGCCGCACCTATATCCTGAATCTCATCGACACACCCGGCCATGTCGACTTTGC